>DAOTXC010000016.1:0-4446 GCA_034435555.1 Anaerolineae bacterium | reverse complement strand
ATCCAGCAAAGTTGGAGTCTTTTCTGGCTCCCCTGAAAAAACCACAATGGACACAAAGTACACTAAGAATTTTAAGCTATTTCTACGGCGAGTTTTGCGATATTCTTAGCCTTAACTTAGATTCCTTAGTGTCCTTTGTGGTTAGAAGCCTTTTCAGAAGAGTCTTTTCTGCATTAGCGTTGATATTGAGGTCGAGAATGAGACATGAGGTGAGACTATGAAAGGGATTTCACATTTTATCACCGGCGTAGCCATCGCCACCTTCTTTCCAGAGGTGGTGCGCAATGGTGCAGCGGGCGGGCTGCTCCCCATGCTCGGCGGCATCGGCGGGATTCTGCCCGATACGATTGACTTCAAGTTTGCGCGGTATTGGGAAAAATACGATATTGAGATAGACCCCGGCACCGAGGCAAACGCGGAGGAGATCGCCGATGCGCTGGTCGCGGCGATGCAGCAGGCGTATGCGTCGGGCAAGTCGCAGAACGTGATGGCTCACACCGTGCGCATGGGGGCCGATCTGTGGCGCGAGTACGCCATCCGCTTCATCCCCGATAGCGACGAGATCGCCGTGCGCATCGGGCCGTTGGTGAACACGGGGCAGGTCTCCTTTGCCGGCAGCGAGCCGGAGGGCGCGCAGGAGGTGCGGCGCAAGGTGGGCATCCCGGTGCAGAACACCTACAGCGAGGAGTACAAGATCAACATCTTCTCCGGGCCGAGTTTCCGCTTCGTGCGCGAGGGCGACCAGTTGTGCGTGCATTTCCTCGATTGGCATCACCGCTGGACGCACAGCCTGCTCCTGGCGCTGGGCGTGGGGCTGGTGATGGGGCTGCTCGTGGGCCTGTTGACCGGCAACTGGACGACCGCCGGCTGGGGCGCGCTGGTGACGTGGCTGGGCTTCAGCGGCCACGTGCTGGAGGATCAGATGGGGCGCATGGGCAGCAATCTCTTCTGGCCCTTCACCAGGAAGCGGATGCCAGGGCCGGGCCTCATCCACGCCGGGGATGCGATCCCCAACTTCTTGACGGTGTGGACCTCGTTGGCGCTGATTCTGTTCAACCTGGATCGCTTCTCCGCGACGCCCCGGCTGCCGCAGATGCCCTATCTGCTGGGCGCGCTCGGCGTGCCGTGGGCGGTGCTAGGGGGCATCTACATCTGGCGGAAGATGCAGCCCCGGCTGGTGCAGACTTCGGACGAGTTCCTGCGCCAGATGGATATGCTCGCGGAGGCGGAGGAGCTGGAGATGGGGTGAGAGTCGTAAGACAGGTTGGCAACCTGTCCTACATTTTTGTCCTCGGTGGCGTGCACCAGCACCGCCGTCTCCTGAAAAAAGGCTGCTAATCACAAAGGAACCTAAAGTTAAGGCGTAGCTACTCAGGCTCTAGCCGGATCGCCAGATCCGGCGTGGAGGCACAAACAAACTCCAGGCTGCTATAATACTGAATAATTCTGACTTGACGGGGATCTGACGATCCCCTCGGAGCCAGGATGAGTCGTTACCTTCGGGGCACAAAGGGCCATCGGCAATTTTCACCTCCGCCGAAACGGTGTACAATAGCGTGTGAACGTGTAACCATGCGAAGGAGTCGCCATGCCTATCCCACAGGCTGTACTTGATCTGATCCAACGCTTCGAGGATAATCGCGCGGCCTATCATGCGGGCCAGTACAACGAGGCGCAGGTGCGGCAGGAGTTCATCAATCCCTTCTTTGCCGCGCTGGGCTGGGATGTCTACAACGAGCAGGGCTACAGCGAGCGCCATAAGGAGGTCGTCCACGAGGCGAGCGTCAAGGTGCGCGGCGCGACGAAAGCGCCCGATTATGCCTTCCGGCTGGGCGGGCGGCGCGAGTTCTTCGTCGAGGCGAAGAAGCCCAGCGTCAATATCAAGAACGACCCGGACCCCGCCTACCAGCTCCGCCGCTACGCCTGGAGCGCCAAGCTGCCGGTGAGCATCCTCACCGATTTCGAGGCGTTCGCCGTCTACGATTGCCGCATCAAGCCGCAGCGCGATGACGCCGCCGCCACCGCCCGCGTGCTCTATCTCACCTACCAGGACTACCCCGAACGCTGGGATGAGCTCGCCGCGCTGCTCTCGCCGGAGGCGATCCGCAAGGGGGCGCTGGATCGCTTCGTGGCTTCTGTCACGGCCAAGAAGGGCACCGCCGAGGTGGATGACGCCTTCCTCGCCGAGATCGAGGGGTGGCGCGAGCTGCTGGCCCGCAATATCGCCCTGCGCAATCCGGGCCTCAAGGTACGCGAGCTCAACTTCGCCGTGCAGAAGACGATTGACCGGATCATCTTCCTCCGCATCTGCGAGGATCGCGGCATCGAGCCTTACGGGCGGCTGCGCGATACGGTGGACGCGGGCGCGGGCGTCTATCCCCGCCTGGTGGAACTCTTCCGGCAGGCCGACGACCGCTACAACTCCGGCCTGTTCCACTTCCGCCCGGAAAAGGGCCGCGCCGAGGATGTGGATACCTTCACGCCCGGCCTCGCCATCGATGACAAAGTCCTCAAAGAGCTCACGCGCAACCTCTACTATCCCGATAGCCCCTACGAATTCTCCGCGCTGCCCGCCGACATTCTGGGCCAGGTCTACGAGCAATTTCTGGGCAAGGTGATCCGCCTGACGGCGGGCGGGCGCGCCAAGGTGGAGGAGAAGCCGGAGGTGAAGAAGGCCGGCGGCGTCTACTACACGCCCACCTACATTGTGGACTATATTGTGGCGCAGACCGTGGGCGCGCTGTTGGAGGGGAAGACGCCCCGCCAGGTGTGGGGCAGCGAGCGCGTCGCGCCCCTCCGCGTGCTCGATCCAGCCTGCGGCTCCGGGACCTTCCTGCTGCAAGCCTACCAATATCTGCTGGATTGGTATCTGGAGCAGTATGTGGCCGAAAATCCCCAGACCCACGTCAACCAGAAGCGGCTCTACCAGGATCGGGCGGGCGCGTGGCAACTGACGCAGGAGGAACGCAAGCGCATCCTGCTCAACCACATCCACGGGGTGGATATTGACCCGCAGGCGGTGGAGGTGACGAAGCTCTCGCTGCTGCTGAAGGTCTTGGAGGGCGATGTGGGCGCGGGGGCGCAATTGACCTTTGCGCAGGAGCGGGTGCTGCCCGACCTGGGCGCGAACATCCGCTGCGGCAACAGCCTCATCGGGCCGGACTACTACCAGGCGCAGCAACTCGCCCTGGATTTTGTGGATGAGGAGACGCTCTACCGCATCAACGCCTTCGACTGGGAGGAGGGCTTCCCCAGGGCGATGGCGGCGGGCGGCTTCGATGTGGTGATTGGGAATCCGCCCTGGGGAGCTGATATTGACAATGAACTTGACTATTTTCACTCGAACTATCCAAATACCACACAAGAACACACTGACAGCTTTAAAATATTCATTGAACTAGCTATCCGTCGAGTGAAAAGAGATGGCTTAGTATCTATGATTGTTCCCAATACTCTACTTCGACAGCGACGCATTAAAGATGTTCGTAAGTTGTTATTAAATTTTTCAGTCAATAAAGTGGTCGATCTAGGTGAAAATGTTTTCAAAGGGGTTACTGCGCCCTGTTGTATATTTGTTGTTCAGAAAAGTCCAAGAAGCAACAAGCATAACACTGTTATTCTTGATGTAAGCACAATTCCCCCGAATGAAAAACCATTGTCATTGACTACACTCGATCAAGCAGCTTTTTCCTCAATTGAACAAGAGCGCTTTGCTCAAAATTCGGATCTGGAATTTATGAAGCCTCTAAGTGGGATTTCTGAGGCTACAAATATCATAACATTGGGTGAGTTCCGTTATCTAAAATGCAAAGACGCAGGCATAAATTATCAACGAGTTAATGTAGGTATGCGTGAAAAAGGACGAAGTGATTTGTCATCACGCTTGTTATATTCTGGTCAGCAACAAAAACCAATAGACAAAATGTATTGGAAAGGCGCTGATCTCGGACGATATTGGATAGCAGATTCTACAACAAGGTATTGTCGTCCGAATTATGAAAATTTCATTCGCGGTAATGAAGTAGTCCGTCTTAACGAGGAAGTTTTCAACTCAACGCCCAAAATACTATTGAGACAAACATCTGATTGTATCATGGCAGTGATAGATTATGAGGGGGTATGGTTTGGGCGTAGCGTTATATCGATTTTGCCCATTGGACAATCCAGCTATCGGATTGAGTATTTCTTGGGCATCCTTAATTCAAAGTATCTAAATTGGCTGTACAACAATTTAGTCAAGGAAAAGGGAAGAGTATTTGCTCAAGTTAAACTTTCTAAGCTTAAACAGCTCCCCATCCGCACCATCGACTTCGCCGACCCCGCCGACGTCGCCCGGCACGACCGCATGGTGGCCCTCGTCGAACGGATGCTGGCCCTGCACCGCGACCTCGCCGCCGCCATCACGCCGCAATCCAAACGCCTGCTCCAGCAGCAAATCGCCCTCAC
>DAOTXC010000015.1:0-37641 GCA_034435555.1 Anaerolineae bacterium | reverse complement strand
GGCGCGTAGAAGCTGGGCCAGCCGCTGCCGGAGTGATACTTGGTTTGCGAATCAAACAGCGGTTGCCCGCATGCCGCGCACCGGTAAACGCCATCGGCGTCGTGCTCGTAATATTCGCCTGTGAACGCCCGCTCCGTGCCCTTCTCCCGCATGACGTGATACTGCTCCGGCGTCAGTTCTGCGCGCCATTCCGCATCGGTTTTGGTGATTTTGTTACTCATGATTGCTCCTTTCTGTCGTGGATGTGAAACGTGAAACGTGATGCGTGAAGATTGCTCTGATCACGTTTCACGTTTCACGCATCACTTCGGCATATTGTACTTTGTGGTCGAGAACTTCAGCGGTAGGTACAGCGGGCAGAAGCCGATGAAGCTCGTCGCTACAAAAACCAGGGCGAGCAGCCCCAGAATAATAGCGAGTGTCCCGGAAATGATACCGCCCCAGTACAGGATCGCAATAATACCGGCGACTGCCATCCGAATAATGCGATCAATGGTTCCCATATTCTTTTTCATCACAAAGTTCTCCTTTTGGTTTGTAGACCTGCCAGGTTTTCAAAACCTGGCAGGTCTGTCTTCAGAGTCCCAACAACAACCGCTCCGGCTCGGCGAGCTGCTCCATGATGCGGTTGAGGAAGCGTTGCGCTTCCGCCCCATCGTTCACGCGATGGTCGAAGGCCAGGATGATGGGCAGCATGAGCCGGGGGACAAACTTGATTGTACCGTTTTTCTTGATGCGCGCCACCGGCTCGATGCGGGCCTTTGCCAGCCCCAGGATGGCGACCTCCGGGTAGTTGATGATGGGCGCGAAGCCCGTCCCCCCCAACGCGCCGATGTTGGTGATGGTCATCGTGCCGCCCTGCAAGTCTTCCAGCGCGGCTTTGCCCTCGCGCGTGCGCTGCGCCAGCTGCGTGAGCTCTACCGCCAGCTGCGCGATGCTCTTGCGATCCGCATCGCGCAGCACCGGGACCAGCAGCCCGCGCTCCGTATCCGTCGCCACGCCGATGTTGTAGTAGTGTTTGAGGATGATCTCCTCATTGTCCATATCCAGGCTCGCGTTGAACTTAGGGAACTCCCGCAGCGCGGTCGCCAGCGCCTTCACCACAAAGACCGTGAGCGTGAGCTTGCCGCCCTTCGCTTCGACCGCGGCCTTGTATTGCTCACGCAGCGCTTCGAGCGCGGTGATGTCCACCTTATCCTGCGTGTTGACGTGCGGCACGTGCGCCCAGCTCAGCGCCATCTGTTTGGCGATAGCGCGCCGCACGGAGCGGAGCGGCACGCGCTCCACACCGCCGCGCTGCTCGAAGGCTGGCAGCGGGGGCGCATCCACCTGGCGCGCAGCAACCGGCGCGGGAGCGGGTTGCTTCTCGGCGACCGGGCCGTGTTCAGCGAAAGCGCGCACATCCTCAGCCGTCACCAATCCCGCCGGGCCACTGCCCGGCACCGCGCGCAAATCCACCCCCAGCTCACGCGCCAGCCGCCGCGTCGAAGGCGCAGCCGGCACCGGTGTTCCCAGTTCGTTGACTCGCTGACTCGCTGATTCGCTCACGCGCTCACTCGCCTTTTCGCTCCCCCCAAACACCATCAGCACATCGCCCACATGCACAATCTGCCCCGGCGTTACATTGATCTGCGTCACTACATCCGTATACGGCGAGGGCAGCTCCACGGCGGCCTTATCGGTCTCCACCTCCAGAATGATGTCGTCCTCTTGGACTTGTTGCCCAACACTGACTTTGACCGCCAGCACTTCCCCTTCGTGAATCCCTTCTCCGAGATCAGGTAACTTAAATTCTTTAGCCATTATTCTTCTCCTTACGCATCACGCAGTACGCATTACGTCGCCAGCGTCTCCCGCGCCGCCCGCACAATCCGCTCCGCCCCGGGCAGGTATTCCTTTTCCCGGCTGAACAGCGGGAAGATGATGTCTGCCCCGGCGACGCGCGCGATGGGCGCTTCGAGATACCAGAACGATTTCTCGATCAGCCGCGAGACGATTTCCGCGCCAGGGCCGAAGCTGCGCGGCGCTTCGTGGACGATGACCACGCGCCCGGTCTTGCGCGCCGAGGCCGCGAAGGTCTCATCATCCAGCGGCGAAATGGTCAGTAGGTCAATTACTTCCGCCTCCACACCATCCTGCGCCTTGAGCGTCTCGGCAGCCTCCAGCGTGGGGCGCACCATCGCGCCGTAGGTGATGAGCGTAACGTCTTTCCCCTCGCGCGCGATTTGCGCCTTGCCGATGGGGAACGTCTCCTCTTCATCGGGCACGTCCTCGCGGAAGGCCCGGTAGATGGATTTCGGCTCGAAGAAGATCACCGGATCGGGATCGCGGATGGCGCTCACGAGCAGCGCGCGGGCGTTGCGCGGCCCGGAGGGGATCACCATCTTGAGGCCCGGCGTGTGCGCGAAGTATGCCTCGCGGCTCTCCGAGTGGTGCTCCAACGCGCGGACGCCGCCCGCGTAGGGCGCGCGGATGACCAGCGGCACGCTGAAGCGCCCCTGCGAGCGATGCCGCATCCGCGAGGCGTGCGATTCTATCTGATGGAAGCCCTCGTAGATGAAGCCGGAGAACTGCATCTCCGTTACCGGCTTGAGGCCGTAAATCGCCATGCCAATCGCGAAGCCGATGATGCCCGACTCTGCCAGCGGGGTATCGAGCACCCGCTGCTCACCGAACTTTTGGATGAGGCCATCGGTCACGCGGAACACGCCGCCATCCAGCCCCACATCTTCGCCCAAGACGATGACGCCGTCATCCTTTGCCATTTCCTGTTGTAGCGCCAGATTCAGCGCCTGAACCATGGTCAGCTTAGCCATGCTGCACCTCCTGCAATTCCTGCACCAGCGCGGCTTTCTGCTCCTCCAAATAGGGTGAAAGTTCTGCGTAAGTATGCTCGAACATCTGTAACGGGTCAACCGGCGCGCTCATCAAGGCTTCCGCGCGCTCCACCGCCGCCTGAATCTCGGCCTTGATTTCCTCCTCAAGCGCGGCGATTTTCTCCTCGGTCAACAGCCCCTTATCCACCAGGTACTTCTGGAAGCGGGGCAGCGGATCGCGCTTCTCCCAATCGCTTATCTCATCATCGGTGCGGTAACGCTTGGGATCGTCGGCGGTGGTGTGGACAGAGAGCCGATAGGTCACGGCCTCGATGAGCGTTGGGCCGTCGCCGGCGCGGGCGCGCTCCACCGCCTCGCGGGTCGCCGCGTAGACCGCCAGCACGTCGTTCCCATCCACCTGGATGCCGGGCATCCCGTAGGCCAGCGCCTTCTGCACCAGCGTCTCTGAGCGCGTCTGCTTGGCGCGGGGGATCGAGATGGCCCACTGGTTGTTCTGGCAGAGGAAGATGGTGGGCGTCTGGTACACGGCGGCGAAGTTGAGCGCCTCGTGGAAGTCGCCCTCCGAGGTAGCGCCGTCGCCGAAGTAGACGATGGCGACATCATCTTTGCCGCGATAGCGCATGGCCCAACCCAGGCCCACCGCGTGCAGCGTTTGCGAGCCGACAGGGATGGAGATGGGCAGGTTGTTGACGCCTTCCGGGATGGCACCGGCCTCATCATAGCCGCCGTAGTAGCTGAGGATGTCCTCCATCTTTTGGCCGCGCCAGAGGAGCGCGGCGGCCTCGCGGAACGCGGGCACCATCCAGTCGGAATCGCGCACGGCGGCGATGGAGCCGATGTTGGCGGCCTCCTGCCCCTTGATCGGGGCGAACGTCCCGATGCGCCCCTGACGTTGCAGGCTGAACATCCGCTCATCGAAGCGGCGGCCCAGCAGCATCGCGCGGTACATCTTGAGCAGCAACTCGTTAGAAATTTGCGGCTCCAAGTCGGCATCGAGAGCGCCGTGTTCATCCAGGATCGAGAGGTACTCGACCTGGTGTTGTAGGGTCAGAGTTTTTCTGGGCATGATGACCTCCGTAATTCGTGATGCGTACTGCGTAATTTTCTGCTTACGCGGTATTTTGTTATATTTTTATATACTTTATCTATAGTATACGCGATTCGGGGAGGAAAGTCAAGAGTAAAGTATAAGAATATCGTAAAAATTAGGGCGGAGGTACAAGAAAACCCCGTTGCGCATAGCACAACGGGGCTGTGTAAGGTTAGATTGTGAGGATTAGGCGTTGAGCAAATCGTTCAATCGCTGTTCCCACTTCGTGTGCAGGCGGTCATAGATACTTTCGCTCAGTTCGCCGCTTGCCAGACGGGCGTCGAGATTGTCGAGCATAGCCTGAATCTCTGCGGGGGTGGTGGGGTTGGTCGGCGCAGCCGGTGCGGCAGGAGCGGCAGGTTGTGCCTGCTGCGGCTGCATGGCTTGCCCCATCATCTGGGCCATGGCAGCCCCCATCCCCAGACCTGCGCCCAACTCAGCGCCGGTAGAAGCAGCGCCGCCGCCGGGCTTCTGCGCGGTCTCGCGGATCGCTTGCGCGGTCTGGTATTGCATGTAGGCGTTCATGTCGCCGATGGCGCCCATCGCAGAGCGGGCATCAATGGCCTTCGCGGTCTCCTCAGTAGGGGAGATAGACTCGATGTAGAAGGAGTTGAGTGTTACACCGCGTGCGGCGAACTCCTCGGCGGCCTTGGCGCGCACGCCGGCGGAGAGCTCCTCCGCAAAAGCAGCCATCTGAATGACCGATTTGTTAATCGAACCGATCAGATCCATCATTTTGGTGAGGATGATGCTGCGGAAGAAGCCTTCGATATCGCGGGTGGTGAAGATGCGCTGCGTGCCGACGATCTTATTCACAAAGAGCTGGGGATCGGTGACTTGCAGGGCGTAGGTGCCGTAGCTGGTCACGCGGGCCATGCCCAGGATGGGGTCGGGGATGGTGATGGGCTGTGCGGTGCCCCACTTCATGTCGGTGAGCTCGCGCAGCGTGACGAAGTAGACCTCGGCCTTGAAGGGCGTCTGCCCAGAGAAGGCCTTGCCAACCAGGTTGACGATGCCAGGGATGTTGGCGGTGGTGAGCGTGTGTCGCCCTGGCCCAAAGACATCGAGCGCCTTGCCATCGCGGAAGAAAACCGCAGCCTGTGCTTCACGGACGATCAGCTGCGACCCGATGCGGAAGTCGCCGGAGCCGCGCTCAGGGATGCGCCGCACGATCTCTTGACGCCCCTCGTCTACATATTCAATTACATCGAAAATACGTGCCATGAGTGTTTACCTCCTAACTTTGGCGTTTATGATTACAGACCAGGCTCCCCGCCGCCCAGGTCGAAGCTATCCCTCAGTACCTCGATGCGTTGATCGAAGGTGGTGTTCGCCTCGCGGGCCAGGTCGCGGATGATCAAGATGCGGGCTTGGATGTCCTCGCTGTTGATACCCTCTTGCGCGTGGCTGATGGCGCCCTCGATGCGTTCCACGAAGTCCATCAGCGTGGCGTCAAACTGGTAGACGCGGTCGAGATCTTCTTCCTTGATGCGCACGGCATCGAAGAAGCCAGTGTAGCCATAGCTGGCGGTGCGCACCCGGTCAATGAAGGTCTGGATCTGTGTAGCGGCGCTGCCGGTGATGTCCAGCAGGTCAAATTTGCCGGCGCTGATGAGGTCCTGTTGCAACCTGTCAAGGTGCGTCTTGACCGTGCGCATCCGCGCGGCAATTGAATCACGCAGGAGCTTATCGGCCTCGCGGCGCAGCTCCTTTTGCTTGTAGCCCTTGTAGCCGGGGATCACTTCGGAGACCCCGCGCTCTAAGGAGAACATATTATCCTTAATCCGATCCAACAGACTCATGGTGTTTCTCCCTCCCTTAAAATTGTGGTTAGCTAGATTTAGCAGATCACGGATCTAGTTGTAGCGGTGCGCTTGAGCGCATGGCTACGCGCCAAGACGATTAGAGATTTTCCATTGCCAGTGTTACTCGATGCTTCGGGGCTGTAGCCGGACTTCGGGCCGGGCCGCCCAGATTACTACCCCATTCTAGCATATAACTCATACAAAGGGAAGTACTCGCAAGTACCCTTTTCATAATACGCAGATGGCGCGCGAAAGTTGCATCAAACGGTGCGCAGCCAGGCGATAATCTGATCCGGCAGCGCATCGCGGTTGCGGGGGATGACTTCCCACACCGTCACTTGCGCCAGCCGCTTGAACGTATCTGCGCGCGGGTCGGGCTTGAGGACGATGCTGCCTACCACGGGATTCGGGCCGAGGATCGCTTGCATCACCACATTGCTGAAGGCAGCGGAGAAGAGCTCTATCTTGCCGATCTCATCCACGATGACGATCTGCCCCGCCTGGATGGCGCGTTGCAGCGCCGCAACGCCCACCCGCTCGAGGGCCTGCACATCCACGCCATAACGCCCCACACAAGGGTGGGCCTTCCCACGGAAGTCCTTGTGGGCCAGCACGACCTCCTTCCCGTCCAGGGTGATGAGCTGGAAGCCCTTTCGTCCGCCCGGCCCGGAGATCTCTTCGGTGTAGAACCCACCGGCCCGGTCGCCCAGCTGCGTCACAACTTTGCGGATGATGGTTGTCTTTCCGCACCCTGGGTAGCCTGTCAGCAATAGTGTTTTTCCCACGCGCCCTCCCCAATTGTTCAAGCTATCATTTGGAAGTATAATGCGAACATTCTGATACGCAAGGGGGATTGGTTATGCGCATTCTCATCACGGGCGGGGCGGGATTCATCGGATCGCATCTCTGCGACCGCTATCTCGCCGAAGGCCACGAAGTCATCACGATGGACAACCTCAGCACCGGCTCCATCGCCAACATTGAACATCTGGCGGGGCACGAGCGTTTTCACTTTATCAAGCACGATGTCACGCATTACATCTACGTCGCCGGGGGGCTGGATATGGTGCTGCATCTCGCCTCGCTGCCCAGCCCGGTGGATTACCTGAACTTCCCCATCCAGACGCTCAAAGTGGGCGCGCTGGGGACGCACAACACGTTGGGGCTGGCTTTGGCGAAGGGCGCGAAGTACCTGCTCGCTTCGACCTCGGAGGTCTACGGCGACCCGCTGGTGCATCCGCAGCAGGAGGATTACTGGGGCAACGTGAACCCGGTGGGGCCGCGCGGCGTCTACGACGAGAGCAAACGCTTTGCCGAGTCGCTGACGATGGCCTATCACCGCTATCACGGCGTGGATGCGCGCATCGTGCGCATCTTCAACACCTACGGCCCCCGGATGCGTCCCGATGACGGGCGCGTTGTGCCGAACTTCATCTGCCAGGCGCTGCGGGGCGATCCGCTCACGGTCTACGATGACGGCTCGCGCACGCGATCCTTCTGCTTCGTGGATGATCTGGTCGAGGGCATCGTGCGGCTGATGGCGGCGGAGGTCAACGATCCGGTCAACCTGGGCAATCCCCGCGAGATGTCCATCCGCGAGTTTGCAGAGGAAGTATTGGCTGTGGTGCAGTCCTCCTCCGAAATCACCTACATCCAGCCCCAGGATGCGCGCACCAAAGACGATCCGCAGGTGCGCTGCCCCGACATCACCCGCGCGCAGACCTTGTTGGACTGGGAACCGCGTATCCCCCTCGCCGAGGGCTTGCGCCGCACTGCCGCCTACTTCCGCGAGCAGATGCAGATGGGGCGGGCTTGATGGACTATATCCCCTCGGTGCTGGTCTACCTGCGCCGCGATGAGGATGAAGTCTTGCTGATGCACCGCCACAAAGAGCCGAATCTGGGCCTGTGGGTCGCGCCCGGCGGGAAAGTCGAGCCGGGCGAATCGCCGCAAGAGACCGCCCAGCGCGAGATGCTGGAGGAGACCGGGCTGCATGTGACCGATTTGCAGCTGCGCAGCTTCTGCACCGAGGTCTCCCCGCTGGAGGGATGGCAGTGGTTCCTCTTCATCTTTGTGGGGCGCGCGTTCACGGGCGAATTGCGCCCCGACCTCCGCGAGGGAGCGCTGGCTTGGGTCTCGCAGGAGACCTACTTCAACGCGCTGCCTATCCCACAGGCGGATAAAATCTTCGCGCCGCGCGTGCTGGATGATGCCAGCTCCTTCTTCCACGCTAAGTTCACCTATGATGCGGCCTTGCAGTTGACCGAATGGGTGGCCTACTGAGCAGCGATTTCTGGGGCGCGTGGCGCGCGCGCGCCTACATGCTGCCCCTCATCCTGGCGGCGGTGCTCACGGCGCTCCTGCTGATCCGCCTGCCGCTGCTCGAAGCCGCTGTGCTCTTGAGCGTCGCGGCGGTGGTCGTGGCTGCGTTCTTCGAGCCGCTGGTGGGGATTGGGGCAGCGCTCTTCGCCGGACCGCTGCGTGCCTGGCTCAGCGCCGAACTGCCCCACATCCCCCCGCAGATCGGCCAGTACCTCTTCGTGCTGACGGTGGGGCTGTGGGCTGTGCGCGGCCTGCTCCGCCGCGATCTACGCCTGCCGCTGCCCCCACTGACGTTCCCCCTGGCGCTCTTCCTGAGCGTGGGCCTCCTCTCGCTCTGGTCGGCGGCGGATCCCTGGGCGGGATTTCTCGAGCTGGGCAAGTGGGCGCAACTGGCCCTCTGCTTCATCATCACCTATGAGCGGATAGCGAGGCCCGGCGTCCAGCAGGTGACGTCGGCGCTGTTGGGCCTGCTGGCTGGCGTGGCGGTGATCCAGGCCGGGATGGGACTCTGGCAGCACTTCGGCTATTATGAAGCGGCCCCCGATCACTTTATGATCGCGGCGGGCCGTTACCGCGCTTACGGCACCTTCGAGCAACCCAACCCCTTCGGCGGCTTTTTGGGGATGATGGCGGCATTGTTGGCCGGCGTGGTGATCGTGAGCGCCTGGGACTGCTGGAAAGCGCGCCGCTGGCCGTCGCAATGGCTCTGGCCCCTGGCGGGTGCGCTGCTGGTGACGGGGGCCGGACTTTACGCCTCCTGGTCGCGTGGCGCGTGGATGGGCTTCGGCGCGGCGCTGTTGGTCATCGCGGCGCTGCTGCCCCGGCGCGGGCTGTGGGGCGTGATCGTGGTGGCGCTGGTGATCGTGATAGGCTTGGGTTTCTACAGCGCCGGGCGGCTGCCGGAGGCCATCGCGCACCGCCTCACGGGTTTTCTCGATTACACGCGCTTCGAGGATGTGCGCGGGGTGGGCATCAACGAGGCGAACTACGCCGTCATCGAGCGGATGGCTCATTGGCAGGCTGCGCTGGAGATGTGGCGGGAGAACTTCTGGCTGGGCGTGGGCCTGGGCTGTTACGAGCCGGCCTACGCGGCCTACAGTCTCATCAACTGGCCTCTAGGTCTGGGCCACGCGCACAACTACTATCTCACACTCCTGGCGGAGACGGGACTGCTGGGCCTGGTGGCCTACCTGGGCTTTCTAGGCGCGCTCGGTGTACAGTTGTGGCGCGCTTCCCGCGTCCTGGAGGGATGGCCGCGCGCGCTGGCTCTGGGGCTAGGCGGCGCGTGGACGCACTTCGCTGTCCACGATCTGGTGGACAATTTGCTGGTCAACAACGTGCATTTGCACGTCGGCGTCTTGTTGGCCCTGACCGCCTGGCTGATCGCGTTGCGCCGACAACAAACCACGGTCGCCGTATCGTCTGCGGGGCTGTGCGCTCGGTTTTAGCGGGCGCGCAGCCCCATTTCCTCGAAGGTCGCGGTGCCTTTAAGCCGGTTAGCGTGGCCCTACCACCTGCTCATAAATGTTATCAGGCAACAGCCCCAGCACATTCGGCAACTGGACCAGCATACCTGCCGAGACCGCCTCGCGTTCCATTAGATTGAGCAGCGCTTCCACTGCACGCGCTCCGGTGGGACTCTTTTCCATTTCGCTGAACAATGCATCGAACGAGTTGTTCACCGCGGCCTGGATGAGGGCATCCAGCGGGACGTTGGCCTCGCGCAGCCAGCCGATGATCTGGAAGAATGTCTGGCGGGGGAGACCCAGGAGTTCGATCTGCGGCAGGATGTAGGTAGTGAAGAGGTGCGTATCGGTGACTTGCCGCTCGCCGGCGCGGACCTGCTGCGTCTCCTTCCACAGATTCCGCCCCTTCACCAGCCCCTCGATGACGTTGTGGACGAGCTCCGTGCCGCCCCAGCCGATGATGGCAGCGGTCACGATCCAGTCTACAATGCTACCGAGCGTGAAATCGGTGAGGATGCCCCCAATCGCCGGCAGGGAGAAGAGCATCACACCGGAGAAGAGCACCTCAAGCCCCAGCAGGCGGAAGAAGCGGGCGTTTGTCAGCCCCACCGCTATCACGGAGAAGGCTGTGCCGATCCATTGGCTGTTCTGTTTCTTTTGGAAGCGGTACTGGCTACTCCGTGTGTCAGCGATCCCGTCCTTGTTCGGCCAGACATCTTTCTTCTCCCAGCGCCCCCAGAAGATCTCCAGCATCCGCTCAACCATGGTGGCGATGGCGATGATCGGCGATAGCGTGATCCATAGGCTGTCCTCGCCGGTCGCGCCGCCCTCGCCCTGCGCCAGCGCGACGCCAGTGGAGAGCATTAACAGCGCCATGACCCATAACAATACCCATATCCAGCGTTTCATCTTGCAGCTCCTTTCAGGTGGTCTTATCTACATTATTGCTCGATTTTCTCAGAATAGCAACATTGTGTTGTGGATGGTGCTTGTCTCCTCGCGGAGGGACGCTATAATCGTGAAAACGGGCGAATATTGGAGGCGATTTTGAAACGACCGGTGATTGTGGTGCATGGTGGGGCGTGGTTCGTGCCCGCGAGCAAACAGGCGCAGTACCGGGGCGGCTGTGAGCGGGCGGCGCAGGCGGGCTGGGAGGTGTTGCAGCAGGGCGGCTCGGCGCTGGACGCCGTCGAAGCGGCGACGCGCGTGTTGGAGAACGATCCGACCTACGATGCCGGGCGCGGCAGCTACCTCAACCGCGAGGGCGAAGTCGAGATGGACGCCATCATCATGGACGGGCAGACGCTCGACTTTGGCGCGGTGGCTGCCGTGCGCCAGATTTTGCACCCCATCACCCTGGCCCGCCGGGTGATGGGCCACGGTGAACACAACTTCATCGTGGGGCGGGGCGCGGAGCGCTTCGCGCAGGCGGTTGGGATGGCGCTGTGCGATCCGGCGCTGTTGCTGGGACGCCGCGAGAGCGACGAGGACGAGACCTGGTCGCCGCCGGGGATGGGCGGCAGCGGCGGGACGGTCGGCGCGGTGGCTCTGGATGCGGCGGGCAATCTCGCCGTGGCGACCTCGACCGGCGGCACGCCCGACAAGCATCCGGGCCGCGTGGGCGATTCGCCGCTTATCGGTTGCGGCGCTTACGCGGATAACGAGACGGCTGCCGTCTCCGCCACGGGGTGGGGGGAGCGGCTGATGCGCATCGTCACCGCCAAGACCGCCTGCGATGGCATCGCGGCGGGCCTCACGGCGCAGGCCGCCGCCGAGGCCGCCATCGCCCTGTTGGAGCGGCGGGTCGGCGGCTATGGCGGCGTCATCATGGTGGATCGTGAGGGGAACATCGGCCTGGCGCACAACACGCCGAACATGTCTTACGCTTACGTGTTGCCGGGACAACCATTGGTATCGGGGGTGATACGATGACAGAAAAATCCACGGAAGTGAAGACGCTCTTTTCTTCGCGGTCGTTGCCGCGCTGGCATACTTATCAGGGGCAGAGCAATAATTGCGGCCCGTACTGCGTGGCAATTGTGGGCGATGCGCTGCGCGGCCCGGTGGTGACGGCGCAGGCGCAGGCGGCCACGTCGGTGGCAGGGGAGAAGCCCGCCCCGCCGCCCCTTCCCAAGGCCAAGGGGATCGCGCTGCCCTCCCGTATCCCCAACTGGGCGACCTTCCCCTGGGGCGTGGCGCGCGGCTTGCGCGCGCGCGGCCTGGACGTGCGTTGGCGCGTCGGCGCGACGGAGGAGCGGCTGCGGGAAAACCTCCGCAATGACGTGACCACCATCGTCATCGTCGGCGATCTCTTCCACCGGGTGGGGAAGCGCTGGCATCCCTGGTCGCACTACAAGGTGCTCTACGGCTGGGATATGGAGCGCGGTTGGGCCTTCGTTGACCCGGCGGTGCAGAGCGCCGATGGCGTGGCCTGGCAGGCGGCGGAGCCCTTTACCCGGCAGTGGCGCGGGCTGGGGCGGCAACTGATCGAGGTCAGACCGTAATCATCCACGCGGGATCAGGACGCAGATTTTTGCAGATTCACGTAGATAATTCTTAAAAATCAGCGGAAATCTGCGTGAATCTGCGTTCAATACCTGCTCAAGGCTTATTCGGGAACAAGTCTACTACACAAAAAGCGCCGGGAATTCCCGGCGCTGTGCCGTTGCTGTAGCTGACGCTTACATCCCCCGCACCCGTTTGCCCAGCTGCGCCAGGCGGCTCGACATGACGTATTCCGGCACTTTGTAGATTTCACTCAACTGCTCCAGGGTGATCAGCGGGCGGCGCGCAGTCTTCTGCACCCACTCCAACGGGGCCAGCAGGCAGGCGGAGAAGTAGCGCGAGGCGTCATTGTTGTACGGGACTTCCTCCCCGGCCCAGCCGTTGCTGCCGTGGCGGGCTATCTCGCGGTAGAACAAGCGCCCCATCGCCATGCGGTATTCGTAGCGATGCTCGCCGATCCCGAAGACCAGCGAGAGGTCGCTCATATCCATCGATTGCATCCCCTGCGGAGGTTTGGCCAGAACCTCTTCGATGGGGATCGGAGGGCGCTTGTACTCGTAATGCTCGATCACGCGATAGGCCAGCTGTTCGATCCGTTCCAGATCGGCGGGATTGAACTCCTTTTGCACTTATAGCTCCTCCCTCAGGTCACGGAATTCGGTGAAGGGGATCGCCGTGAGCGTTTGGGTCGCCCCCATCCCCAAATGATGGATGAGCAGTGACACTTTGGCGGCGCTGGTGGCATCGGGCGCTTCCAGGATGTGGAGGAAGTCGTACTCCCCTAGCAGGACGTAGCTGCCCACATGTTTCACTTCAGGATGCTCGGTCGCCAGGCGATGGGCCAGCCGCTTTTCCAACTCCGCCAGCGAGCTGATCTCGCCCGGTTGGTGTAGCGCCAATTTAGAAAGCATTACAAAAGTTGCCATCTCTCTCTCCTCACAATTTCACCCACTTGCTATACTGTATCACATTTATCCCAGTCTGCCAAATTGCCGCGCCAGTTGCTCCAGCGTGATTTGTAACACGGTGGGCCGTCCGTGAGGGCAGGTACGCGGGTTCTGTGTCCTTTCCAGTGCGTCAAGCAGTGCCTCAATCTCCTGCGGCGTGAGCACCTGTCCGGCCTTGATGGCCGCTCGCTTGCAGATGCGGCGGATGAGCGCCTCTTCTTGCGCTTCGCGGATGGGATCGCGTGCGTCCAGGGCGGCGGCGAGGTCGGCCAGCAGCCCCGCCGGCGTGATGTGGCCGAGTGGGGCGGGCAGCGCGCGCACGAGGAAGGTCCCCCGCCCGAACGGTTCCACTTCCAGCCCCAACGCGGCGAGGTGCGGCAACAGGCCCTCCAATTGCGCCGCCTCGTCGGCGGGGAGCGTCACCGTGACCGGTTCCAGCAGCGGCTGGGAGGGGATTGCTCCGGACATCCAGTCCGCCAGCAGTTGCTCGTAGAGGACGCGCTCGTGCGCGGCGTGTTGGTCAATCAGATAGAGGCCGTCCGGCCCTTCGGCGATGATGAAGGCGGCGGCGATCTGCCCGATGCTCCGCAGGATCGGCAGGCCAGCGCCGGCCCGTGCGGACGGGGAGGGGGCGGCGGCGGCGGTAGGGTGATTCCCTTCCGTCTGAGGCAAGCGGGACGTGTGGGCGGGGGCGCTTGCGGGCAGGTCGAGCTGTTGCGCAGGTTGGAGCGCGGCGAGCTGCGCGCGGGTCTCTTGTTGAGGCGTGCGCGGCGTCTCGCTGGCGGGCGCTTCCCAGGAGCGGGTGGTGGGCGCGCTTTCGATAACGGTGGCGCGGACGGCCCGCTGCACGGCGCGGAAGACCGCGTCACCCTCGCGGAAGCGCACCTCGGTCTTGGCGGGATGCACGTTGACGTCCACCTCGTCCGGCGGCATCGTCACCTGCACGAAAGCGACCGGGTGGCGGCCCGTGGGGAGCAGGGTGTGGTAGGCTTGGCTGATGGCGTAGGTGAGGCGCAAATCGGCCACCCAGCGCCCGTTGATGAAGAGGGTGATGTAGCCCCGGTCGGCGCGGTGGACGCCGGGTGGGCCGACGAAGCCCCGCACCTGGAGGGGATCGTTGGCGGTGAGCGCGGCGGGAATCTCCAGCAGGCTGCCGCCCAGCTCCAGCCCGTAGACGGCGAGCAGCGCCTCGCGGGGATCGCCATTGCCGGGGGTGGTGAAGGCCGTCCGCCCGTCGTGGCTCACCTGGAAGGCGACCTGGGGATAGGCGATGGCGTAGCGGGTGAGGAAGGCGTCGCAGTGGCGGCGCTCGGTGCGGGCGGTGCGTAGGAACTTGCGCCGGGCGGGGACGTTGTAGAAGAGGTCGCGGATCTCCATCTCCGTGCCGGGAGGGCGTCCGCTGGCGCTCTGGCTGACGATCTCGCCCGCTTCCAGCCGGAGGCGCGCGCCGGTCGGCTCGTTGCGGTGGCGGGTGGTGCAGGTGATGCGGCTGACGGAAGCGATGCTCGCCAGCGCCTCGCCCCGGAAGCCGAGCGTGGCGATCTTTTCCAGATCGGCGGCGGTGCGGAGCTTGCTCGTGGCGTGGCGGCGGAAGGCCAGCGCTGCCTCTGCGGTGGGGATGCCGTGCCCATTATCCTGCACGCGGATGAATGCCTGGCCGCCATCGGCGGTGGTGATCTCCAGCCGGGTCGCTTCCGCATCCAGGCTGTTTTCCACCAGCTCCTTGACGACCGAAGCAGGGCGCTCAACCACCTCACCGGCGGCGATCCGGGCGGCGATATGTTCGGGCAATAGTTGAATCGTGTGCGTTTGCATATCGTTGGATTGTAACCCAGGCCGGGTCTGACGCAAGTTGATGTGAGAACGTGCGCATGTGGGAACGCCAAGGAGCACGCGCTCACCCTGGCGGAAGCGGCGGCTTACGTCGCGGCGCTGGCTATTTGAGCTGCGCCTCGAAGTGTTGCTGCACCTTCTTGACCTTCGGCGCGATCACGAATTGGCAGTAGGGCTGGCGCTGGTTTTGGCGGTAGTAGTCCTGATGATAATCCTCCGCCGGGTAGAAGGTCTCCAGCGGTTGCACCTCGGTGACGATGGGGTTGGGCCAGCGGCGGGCCGCCGTGAGCTCGGCGATGTAGGCGGCGGCGGTCGCTTCTTGCTCCGGCGAGTGCGTGAGGATGAGCGAGCGATACTGCGGCCCCACGTCGTTGCCCTGGCGATTGGGCGTGGTGGGATCATGGGTGTCGAAGAAGATCTCCAGCAGTTCGCGGTAGCTGATGATCTGCGGGTCGAAGGTGAGCTGGACGACCTCCGCGTGCCCGGTCGTGCCGGTGCAGACTTGCGCGTAGGTGGGATTCGCCACCTCGCCGCCCGCGTAGCCCGAGACGACCTTCTCGACGCCGGCCAGTTGTTGGAAGACCGCTTCCAAACACCAGAAGCAGCCCCCGCCCAGTGTGGCGAGTTCGTGTGTGTTATTCATGGTTGTCCCCCTTCTCTGAAAATAGCCTGAACGTAGGACAGGTTGCCAACCTGTCCTACGAGTGCAATTCGTGAAATTGGTGGCAAAATCTCCATTACGTGATTTTACGCCCATTGCTGCGGATGTAAAATAGCCCTGTCAAATCTCTGTTGACAATTCCCGGCTTTATCTTATCATAGCCGCATGATGTATAAAGAATTGTTTATGGATTTGTGATGCCGGAACGCTTAGAAGAGTCACTGCGTCAGACCTCCAAACGCTTACGTGCGTTGCAGGCCGTGTTGCGCCTCAAAATCTTGACCGCTTTGCGGGAAGGCGGCCTTTACCAGGTCTCTGTGCTCAGCCAGGAGTTGCGGGTGAGTCAGCCGCTACTCTCATGGCATTTGGCCGAGCTGCGCCGGGTGGGGTTTGTGGCGGCGGAGCGCTCCGGGCGCGAGGTCTACTATCGGCTATGTGAAGCGGGGATCAGGGAGCTGCTTCTGGAATTGGCAGCCTTGCTCGATCCCGCGCTCTATCCCACCGAAAATTCTATAATGGAGGAGTCCAAAGATGGGGAATAAGATCCGTGTGGCAATTATTGGCATTGGCAATTGTGCTTCGGCCTTAGTGCAGGGGGTGCATTTCTACCGTGATGCGCCGGAGGATGCCTTCATCCCTGGCTTGATGCACGCGCGGCTGGGGCCGTATCACGTCCGCGATATCGAATTCACGGCGGCCTTCGATGTGGACGCGGAGAAGGTGGGCAAAGACCTCTCCGAGGCGATCTTCTGCGGTCCCAACAACACCTACCGCTTCGCCGAGCCGCCGCACCTGGGCGTGCCCGTCTCGCGCGGCATGACCCACGACGGGTTGGGGAAGTACCTCTCGCAGGTGATCGAGAAGGCCCCTGGCCCCACCGCCGATATCATCGGCATCCTCAAGGAGACGCAGACCGATGTCGTGATCAACTTCCTGCCGGTGGGCAGCGAGATGGCGACGAAGTGGTACGTGGAGCAGGTGCTCGAGGCGGGCTGCGCTTTCGTTAACGGCATCCCGGTCTTCATCGGGCGCGAGGCCTACTGGCAGAACCGCTTCGCCGAGCGCGGCTTGCCCGTCATCGGCGATGACATCAAGAGCCAGGTGGGCGCGACGATTCTGCATCGCATGTTGGCCCGCCTCTTCACCGACCGCGGCGTCCGCATTGATCGTACCTACCAGCTCAACTTCGGCGGCAACACCGACTTCCTCAACATGCTGGAACGGGAGCGGTTAGAATCGAAGAAGATCTCCAAGACGAACGCCGTCACCAGCCAGATCCCCTATGCGATAGACGCGCATGACATCCATGTGGGGCCGAGCGATTACGTCCCGTGGCTGGAGGATCGCAAGTGGTGCCACATCCGCATGGAGGGGACGACTTTCGGCAACGTGCCGCTCAACCTGGAGTTGAAGCTCGAGGTGTGGGACAGCCCCAACAGCGCCGGCGTGATGATTGACGCGGTGCGCACGGCCAAGCTCGCGCTGGATCGCGGTCTCTCCGGGGCGCTCGTCGAGCCTTCGGCCTACTTCATGAAGTCGCCGCCGATCCAGATCCCCGATGATGAGGCGCTGGATCGTCTGGAGGCGTACATTCGCGGCGATGGGGCGCAGACGCTCCCTGTGGTGCGTGAGTAGCTGCCATGAGTCGGCTTGACGTGGGGGGCTACGAGACGTTGACGGATTGGATGCGCGTGCAGGCGGCGGTGATCACCACGCCGGCGGCGCGCTGGCTGACGCATCTGGGCATCCACCCGAACACGATGACGCTGTTGGGCTTCGGGCTGACGGCGGCGGTGGCGGTCGTGCTGGCGCGGGGGCGGTTGCAGCTGGGCGGTCTGCTGTTGGCGCTCACCTCGTCGCTGGATGCCTTCGATGGGGCCGTGGCCCGCTTCTCCGGCAAGAAGAGCGACTTCGGAGCGTTCCTCGATTCGACATTGGATCGCCTCTCGGAGGGGGCGCTGCTTTGCGGTTTACTCGTCTGGGCGGTGGGGGAGGGCGCGCCGCTGCCGATCTACCTCCTCTTCGCGGCGCTTCTCGGCTCGGTCATGGTAAGTTACACCCGCGCCCGCGCCGAGGGAGTCGGCCTGACCTGCAAGGTGGGCTTCTTCACCCGCGTCGAGCGGGTGCTGCTCCTCAGCGCCGGGCTGATGCTGGGCTGGACGCTGCCGACGCTCTGGGTGCTCGCTGTGCTCACCTGGGTGACAGTCATCCAACGCATCCTGCACGTCTATCGCCAATCGCTGCGCTAATCGCTGCATATCACTCACTTACGCGGGGCTGCTGCCCCGCGTTTTTTATGGTAGAATGCGCCCTATGAGACGCTGGATAAAAGATGCGCTGGTTCCGTTGGCTTTGACCGTCTTCCTGCTGCCCGCTCTGTTGCCGATGCTGCGCAGCACGAGCCTCCCCTGCACGCACGATAACTCCTTGCACTACTTCCGCATCCTGGCGCTGCGCGATGCGCTACAACATGGCTGGCTCTTCTCCCGCTGGGTGCCGAACCTGGCGCTCGGCTACGGCTACCCCTTCTTCAACTATCGGGAGCCGCTGGCCTACGTGGGCGGCGAGCTGCTCGCTGTGATGGGCCTGCCCCTGCCGCTCGTCCTGGGGATTCTGTACGCCATCGGGCTGATCGGCGCGGCGTGGGGCGCTTACGCGCTGGCCCGCGAGCTCTTCGGCGAGCGCGCCGGCTGGGTGGCGGGCGTCGCCTATGGGCTGGCCCCTTACCTGCTCCTCGACGCGCTGCGCCGGGGCAACATGCAAGAATCGGTGGCGCTGGCGCTGCTCCCCTGGCTGTTGCTGATCTTCCGGCGCATCATCACACGAGGGGGCTGGCGGCCCTTCGTCACGGGCGTCGCGCTGCTGGCGATGCTCTTCATCGGTCATAACATCACCACCTTGCTCTTCGCCCCCTTCTTGGGCGGCTATGTGGCGCTGTTGGCCTGGCTCCATCGCGACCGGCGACACTGGCCCTGGGCCTTCGTCGCTGTGGCGCTGGCGGTGGGACTGGCGGCGTGGTTTCTGATCCCGGCGCTGGGGGAGCAGGGCCTCGTCCAGTTGCATCTCTCGCGCACCACGCGCAACAACGACTTCCGCTACAACTTCGCCACCTGGCGGGAGATGCTCCTCACCTGGCCGTTGGCCTTTGACGTGAACTTCCTCAACGCGCCGCTGCGCCTCTACCTGGGCGTGACGCCGCTGCTGCTGGGCGTGGCGGGCCTGGGGTGGGGGCTGTGGCGGGAGCGGGCGGATCGGGAGCGGCGGGCGCTGCTGCTCTTCTTCGCCGGGATGACAGTGGCCTATCTCTGGATGAGCACCGCCGGCTCGCGGCCCGTCTGGGAGGCCATGCCGATGTTGGCCTTCGTGCAGTTCCCCTGGCGGCTGATTGGAAGGGCGGCGTTGCCGCTGGCGCTGCTGGCCGCCGCGCTCTTTGCCGATACGGCCCCGGAAGCCGTACCGCTGTTGGGGGAAAAGCGGCGCTGGGGCGTGACGCTGGGCGCGTTGGCATTGCTCGTCATCTTTGCCTGGCCCGAAACTTACCCGCCGAAGGGCTACTGCTCCTTCGATGCCTATCCGACGATGGATGCGCTCTACGCTTACGAGCTTGCCGGGCACATGGGCGTTGACCCTGAGGGGAGCTACTTCCCGATCTGGGTGGAGACGCATCCGCAGGATATGACCGTCGCCACGGCTTTTGTGGAGGGAGCGCTTCCCGCGCGTTTGGATGTCAGCGCCCTGCCGCCGGGCGCGCGCGTGCTGGCGGCGGACTATGGCCCGCTGCGCGCCACGCTCACTTTGGCAACCCCGGAGGCCTTTACCGCGCGCTGGCTAGGGCTGTACTTCCCCGGCTGGCAGGTGCGGATCAACGGCGCGGCGGTCCCCGTCGCGCCGGAGCAGGAGAGCGGCTTGCTGACCTTCGCCGTTCCTGCCGGCGAGCACGAGATCGAGGTATACTTCGGGGAAACGTTCCTGCGTCGCGCCGCGAACTTCATCTCGCTGGCGGCGGTGGCGGCGTTGGGCGCGATTTTGGCGCTGCGTCGCTGGCGACCCGCGCCCCCCGCTGAGGCCGCTGCATCCCCCTCATTAGTCTGGCCCGGCGCGATTTTCGGCGGCGCGGTGGCCTTGCTGCTCGTCCGCCTGGTGCTGATTCCACAGGGCGTCACGCCGGTGGAACGCTCGCGCCTCAACGAGACCGGCGCGCTGCGCGCTCTGCCGCCGGTGACGCGGCTCGACACCGGGGCGCGGGTCACGCCGATGTGGCTGCGCCAGCCCTTCGACGCCGGTTTGCAGCTGACCGCGTACGCGCGCTATCCGGCGGCGCTAGGCAGCGATGAGGAGCTCACCGTGGACCTCTGGTGGCTCACGCAACAGCAACCGCCGGCGGAGTACCGCGCCTCGGTGCAGCTGGTGGGGCCGGATGGCCTCTCGTGGAGTCCGGCGGGGACCTTGCGCCCGCGTGGCTACGAGCCGCCGCCCCCTTCGCAGATGTGGCAGCCGGGCCATTACGTCTACGATCCACACATCGTGTTGCCGTTGCCGGGGACGCCGCCGGGCGTTTACACGGCGGTCGCCTCGCTCTTCGTGTGGGAGACGCTCGAACCGGCCTCGGCGCTCGGCGCGGACGGCAATCCGCTGGGGCCGACGCTGCCCTTGACGACGGTGACGCTCACGCGCCCCGCCGTTCCGCCGACGCTGGCGGCGCTCGACGTGCCGGAGGATGCCGCGCCGCTCGCCTGCGGCGACCTTCAACTGTGGGCCTTCACCGCCGACCGCCTCCAGGCCGCCCCCGGCGAGATCGTCGGGCTGCGTTGGGTCTGGGAGGCGCTGGCCGCTCCTGCCGAGGCGCTTTCCGTCACGCTGACCTTGCACGCTCCTGGTTCTTCATCCGTTAGCCTCCCGTCTTTGCCCCTCGCGGCTTCCTGGTGGCCTACGGATCAGTGGCGCGCGGGCGAGCGGTGGGTGGGGCGGCCCGTGGTGCGCTTGCCCGGCGGCCTGGAGAGTGGCGACTATCGGCTGGCGCTCGCCTTGCCGGGCTGCGAGGCGCTGGCGCACGTCCCGTTGACCGTCGTCGCGCCGGAGCGGGTCTGGGACGTACCCACCGATCTGACGCCGTTGAATGCGTTTTTCGGCGAGCAAGTGCGGCTGGCCGGGTACGCCATCGAGCAAAACGCTGAGGTACAGGTCACGTTGGCGTGGCAGGCCGTGGCGGAGATGACGGAATCGTACCGGGTCTTCGTGCATCTGATGGACGAGGCCGGGCGGCTGGCGGCGCAAAGCGACGGCGAGCCGGCGGCGTGGTCGCGCCCGACCACTGGCTGGGCTGTGGGGGAGATGGTGACGGAGACGCGGTCGCTCGCTGCGCCCGGCCCTGGGCGGTACACCTTGCGCGTGGGGCTGTATCTGCCGGATGGCCCGCGTCTGACCCTGCCGGATGGGCAGGATGCGTTTGAGTTGACGCTGGAGATTCCGTGAGGCAGCGAGTCGGCGAGTGGTTGCAAACAAAATACGCAATATGCAATACGCAACACCCGTCCCCCCTCACCCTCTCGCGGGCGCTGCTTCCCTGGCTGAGCCTGGCGGTGCTGGCCTGCATTGCGGGCGCGCCGTTGCTGGCGGAACAAGGGCCTAGCGGGTTCGACACCAGCTTCCACTTATGGCGGGCGGTCGAGGCCGAGCGGTTGTTGCGGGCCGGGGTGCTGTGGCCGCAGTGGTCGCCTGCGATGGCGTGGGGGTATGGGTATCCGCTCTTCGTCTTCCAGGGGGCGCTTTCGGCGCAGATGGCGGCGCTCCTGCATCTGGTGGGCTTCTCGTGGCCCGTGGCCCTCTACGGCGCCTATTTTCTGGGCCTGGTAGGCTCGGCGTGGTCGCTCTATCTGCTGGCGCGGGCCTGGTGGGGTGAGGTGGGCGGCTGGGGCAGCGCCGCGCTTTTCTTGTTCATCCCTTTCCATCTCTACGTGGTGCATTACCGGGCGAGCCTCTCGGAGACGCTGGCCTGGGTCTTTCCGCCGCTGGTGCTCTGGGGGATGTTGCGCTGGGCCGAGGGGCGGCGGCGTGGCCTCCTCGTGGGGGCGCTGGCGTTGGCGGCTCTCCCGATGGCACATCCTGTCTCCCTGTACCTCTTCCTGCCGCTGTTGGGCGCGGCGGCGCTGGCCGAAATCGCGCGGGCGGAGGCCCCGGAACGGAAGCGGGCGGCGCTGCGGGTCTGCGGCCTGCTGGCGTTGGGGCTGACGTTGGGTGCTTTCGCCTGGCTGCCAGGGCTGTCGGAACGGAGCGCCGTTCAGTTGGGGCGGGCGACCTCGGCGTGGGTCTTCGACCATCGCGCCAACTTCTTGCCCGCCGCGCAACTGCTCCCGTGGCCCCGCAACGCCGATCCGCTGTTGCTCAACGATTGGCCCGCGCGGGGTGTGGGCGCGCTCTTTCTGCTGATGGGTGGAGTGGGGATGGTGGCGGCCTGGTCTCTGTACCCGAAAGTGCGGGCGCGATTGCTGGCGCTGGGTCTGGTGGGCGGCGGCGCGCTCTTTCTGAGCGTGGGCCTCTCAGAACCTGTGTGGGAGCGGATTGCGCTTTTGGGGGCTTTCCAGTTTCCCTGGCGCTTTCTGGCACCGGCATCGCTGGTGCTCGCGCTCTTCTCCGGCGCGGCTATCGAGGCGCTGGCGCGCCAGACCCGTCAGGGGTGGGGCGGCTTGCTGGCGGTGGCGCTCGTCTGTGTGGCTCACTGGGGCTGGCTCTACCCGCCGCGCGGTGGGCTTCCCGGCCCGGCGAACCCGGCGGGGATGCTGGCCTGGGAGCGTGCCACCGATACCATCGGCACGACCGCCAGCGGCGAATTGCTGCCCGTCTGGGTGACGGCGCTTCCCTCGTGGGATAATCCGCTGGCGGGGGCCTACGCCAGGGGCGAGGAACCGGCGCGCCTCGATCCAGCCTCGCTGCCGCCGCAGGCGCGGGTTGTGGCGGCGGAATATCGCCCCCTACGCGCTCGCCTCGTCGTGGTGACGCCGATCCCCTTCCAGGCGCGGTGGCTGGCCTTCTACTATCCCGGCTGGCAGGTGCGCGTGGATGGCGCGCCCGTGGCCGTCGCGCCGGAGGCTGGGGCAGGCGTGATCACCTTCGCCATCCCTGCCGGTGAGCACGAAGTCGAGATCTATTTCGGCCAGACACCCCTGCGGCGCGCCGTCAATGTGCTTTCTCTGGGTGCGTTGTTGGCGCTGCTTGTGATCGCCCTGCGCCAGCCTGTGAATGGCGGGGCCTTTCCCGAACAAATTTCCTCCTTTCCCCTGTCGGCCTTCATCCTTTCCTTGTTACTTTTTGCCCTGTTTTGGTTTGCCGAGCCGCTCGGCCTACCCTTCCGTCGCGCGCGCTTGCAGCCGGATGGGACGTTGTCCGGTGTGGCTGCGCCGTTGCGTGTGAATTTTGGCGGGCGGGCGCTGCTCCTGGGCGCTGATTTGCCCGCGCCTATGAATCAGACGGATGCGACGCTCGAACTGGCGCTCTACTGGCAGGCTCTCGATCCCGGCGAGGGCGATTGGCATGATGGCATCGCGCTGGTTGCGCCCGATGGGGATCAAATTCCCCTGGAACTGCGCGCCCTGCGTTGGGGGCGGATGCCGCCGCCGGTGCAAATGTGGCCCAGGGAGCAGTACGCGGTGCGCGCCTACCATCTCGACCTGCCGCCGGGGATGCCACCAGGGGATTACGGGTTGGCGCTCTCACTCTTTGACCGGGAGACGCTCGAACCGGCGTCGGTGCTCGGTGCGGATGGGAATCCGCTGGGGCCGACGCTGCCGTTGGGGGTGGTACAACTCACGCGCCCCGCTGCGCCTCCCTCCCTGGCGGCGCTCGACGTGCCGGAGGATACAACGCCGCTGACGTGCGGTGCGCTTGCTCTGTGGTCGCTGACGGCGGATCGCGTCGAGGCCGCGCCGGGGGAGATTGTGGGGTTGCGCCTGGTGTGGGAGGCGTTGGAGACGCCGAGCGAGGTGCTCTCGGCGACGCTGACGTTACATGCAGTGCCGGGCGTGACAACCTCGGTGGGCGGGCCTATGGATTTGTCAGAGGCGGCGTTGCAGACGTGGGAGCTGCCGCCCGTCGCGTCCTGGTGGCCGACGAATCAATGGCGCGCGGGTGAGCGGTGGGTGGGGCGGCCTGTGGTGCGCTTGCCCGGCGGCCTGGAGAGCAGCGATTATCGGCTGGAGGTTTCTCTGCCGGGATGTGCGACGCTGGGGCGAGTACATTTGCGGGTGCGTGCGCCGGAGCGAACGTGGGATGTCCCGCCGGACTTGCAGCCGCTGGACGCAGTCTTCGACGGGCAGGTGCGGCTGGTGGGTTACGCGGCCGAGCCGGAGGCGGAAGCGGTGCGGGTTACGTTGGCGTGGCAGGCCATGGCGGAGATGATGGAATCGTACCGGGTCTTCGTGCATCTGGTGGACGAGACGGCGCGGCTGGCGGCGCAGAGCGATGGCGAGCCGGCGGCGTGGTCGCGCCCGACCACTGGCTGGGCTGTGGGGGAGGTGGTGACGGAGACGCGGGTGCTCTCCGCGCCCGGCCCTGGGCGGTACACCCTGCGCGTGGGGCTGTATCTGCCGGATGGCCCGCGCCTGACGCTACCCGATGGGCAGGATGCGTTTGAGCTGACAGTGGAGATTCCGTAGCTAACGTGTAAGATTGGCGAAGTGCTTGTTTGCTGTTACAATATGTGTACAGGCATGGGTACCAACCTACAGGAGGGTCGTATGGATTATCAAGAACGGATTACGCTTGACCCGGCGATTCTGGCTGGCAAGCCGGTCATTACGGGGACGCGCCTGGCAGTGGATTTTATCCTTGAGCTTTTGGCGCAAGGCTGGCGTGAGGATGACATCCTGGCAAACTATCCGCGTCTGACCCAAGAAGATATTCGCGCTTGTCTTCACTATGCCAGCGCCACCCTGCGCGCTGAAAAGGTTTACCCCCTTAATCTGCCGCAACCGGTATGATGCGCTTACTCGCGGACGAGAATTTCCCTCGCGTTGCTGTCACTGCATTGCGCGCGCATGGGCATGATGTTCTGTGGATTCACGAAGTTGCACCTGGCGCTACTGACGATGCTGTGCTGATGCGGGCGTGTGCCGAACAGCGACTATTGCTTACTTTCGATAAGGACTTTGGTGAGTTGACGTTTCGCTATCCGCGTGCGGACATGCCCGGCATCATCCTCTTCCGCATTCCCATACCCTCAGCAGAACAGATAGCACATGTGGCTGTTAGTATCCTGGAAAGCCGCTCTGATTGGCTGGGGCATTTCGCCGTCATCGAAGAGTGGCGAGTGCGCCTGGTTCCCTTGCCGTAAGTAGGTTTGTCTATGGTGCTACATAGCCGAGATCGGCGGCGCGGGTGAAGGCTTCCTGCGCCTCGGCGATGCGGCCCAGCCTTTGCAGCGCCAATCCGCGCAGGTGATGGGCCTGCGGCAGCGCGAGGGCGCGCTCCAGGGTTTGCAGCGCGGCGGCGGGATCGTTTTCTTGTAGCTGCGCCCATCCTAGCAGGAGCCACGCTTCTGCGTCGTCGGGGGCGAGCCGCACCGCCCCTTCCGCTGCACGGAGGGGATGTCCCCCCTGGCTGAGGTGTCGCTCCAGGTAGAAGCGCGCGGCGCTTTTCCAGACCTCCACGTCCTCCGGGGCGCGCTCCAGCGCCGCCTCGATCCAGGTATCCACAGCCTCGTAGCGTCCCTCCTGCGCGATAGCCAGCGCCAGCCCCAGGCAGGGGGTCGGATTGCCGGGGTCGAGGGTGTGGGCCTGTTGAAGCGCGCTCAGAGCGGTCTCAGTATCCTCGGTCTCGAGCGCATTGAATCCCAATAGCAACCAGCCCAACGGCTCGGCAGGGGCGATGGCAGCGGCCTGTTCGTAGTAGTCTCGGGCCAGCTCGACCAGACCCAGCCGCTCCAGCGCGGTACCGTACCAGGCATAGATTTCAGCAGGAGCGTGGCCTTGCGCGGGTTGGGTCAGGACACAAGCCGCGAGCGCCCATTCCTCTTGGCGTAGTAACAGCTGACCGAGCAACGCCGCGCATTGGGCGGGGTTCTCACAGCTGCGATAGCCGCTACAGAGCAGCGGGCTGGCGCTGCACAAAACCTCCGGCACGGTATCCCTGCCCAGCACGCCCCAGGTCAGCCGGGCGCGCGGGTCGTGGGGCGCGAGTGCGTACCATTGCGCGGCGCTCTCGGCGGAGGCGGGGCAATCGTGTTGCTGGAGGAGCGCCTGCGTCAGCTGCGCGAGAGCGAGCACATCGCCGGGATGGCGGGTGAGCCAGGCGCGGGTGGTGTGTTCCAGCGCGGGCCAATCGCCGGCCTGGATGAGAAAATCTCGGTGGAGGGGGCGGATGGCAGCGGCGGGCGCACCTCGACGGAGGGCCTCGGCGAGGGCGAGCTGGCCTTCGGCGGGCTTCTGCCAGTCGCAGTAGAGCGCGGCGAGCCGCAGGGCAGGTTCGGGGCTGGCGGGTAGGTACGCGAGCGCCTGGGTGTAGTGCTGGGCGGCGGCGGTGCGCTGCCCGGCGGCGGTGAGGGTCTCGGCGGTGCGCAGGGTGGACAACCCCGCGCTGTCGCGTTGGGCGGCGGGGAGCGCGAGCAACAGCGTCAACAGCAGGCCGCCGAACAGCTGGGAGAGGCGTCGCATCAGCGGCTCACCAGGGGGAGGAAGAGTCGCCGTTCGGGAAGGGTCGTGCTGATCTGGGCGGTGGCGGGCCAGCGTTCCCAGTTGCCCACCCGATCGCGGGCGCGTGCGCGGAAGTACCAGGTTCCGCTGGCGGGGAGCTGGACTTGCGTCTGGGTCACGTATTCGGTCTGCCCCCAGCCGGCGACGCGCGTCCAGGGGCCGGTGGGGCTGGGGGCGCGGGCGAGCTCCAGGTACCAGTAGCCAGCGCCCGTATCGGAGACTGTCCAACTGACGGTGATGGCGGATGTGGCGACGCTCTCCAGTAGCGCGTGCAGCGTGGTGGTGGGCGCTTCTGTATCGGTCTGGATGAGGAGCAGGGGCGGCCCTCCGATGATGTAGCTTCCATCGGGATGGTTGTTGTTGGTGGCGGGGCCGAGCGGGAGCACGTAGGTATCGCTGATCGGGGTGAGGGTCTGCGTGATGCCGCGATGATCAACGAGGGTGGCGGTGGGGAGCAGGGCCTCCTGGGTGTAGGTGAGGGGGGCGTTGGTGGCGTTCCACAGCACGTCAATCCGCCCCAGCGGGGTTCCCCAGAAGGTCACGCGGCTGATGGGCGTGCGGAGCGGCGCGGTGATTTGATTTTCGCCGTAGAGGTAGTGCGCGGCAACTTGATAGGCGGCATAGGCGGGGCGCAGGGAGTGATCGTCGCGGGTGAAGCCGAAGCGCTCGCTCATCGCGTTGCCGGGCTGATAATCATCATGCACGCGGAAGAAAAAATAGCGTTCGACGCCGGCGGCGCGGGCCAGGGCGTAGGATTGTAGCATGTAGGCGGCGGCCTCCTCCCCGGTGGCGGAGTAAGGGTAGGGTTGGGTGAAGTCCTCATCCCAGATGGGGACGCCGCTTTCGGTGAGCCAGAGCGGGTGGGGGCCAACGTAGCGGGCGACGTTTTGCTGCACCTCGCGGGAGATATCGTAGGCGGTGTAGACGTCGCTGTAGAGGTGGAGCGACATCACATCGAAGTAGCCGTTGTGCGTCGCGGCGTTTGGGTCGGTGGCGAGGTGCGCGAGGACCTGGGTGTAGAAGTAGAAGTCCCGGTCGTGCCAGAAGGCCAGCCCGCCGAAGAGGACGGTTGCCTCCGGGTTGGCGGCCTTCGCGGCGAGGTACCCGCTGCGGAGCAGGTCGGCGTACTGCGCAGGCGTCCCCCGCCAGAAGAGGGGCAGATCGGGTTCGTTCCAAATCTCCCAGGTGTGGACGCCGAGGGGCGCGAAGTGCGCGACGGTCGCGGAGATGTAATCGGTCCAGGTGGTGAGATTGGCGGGCGGGCAGTTGCTCGTGGCGGTGGCAGCGGCGATGCGGCTCTGGGGATAGCCGGGGGGCGGGGCGATCTCGTGCAGGGCGAGGGCGTCGGTGGGACAGGCGGCGGCCCAGCCGGGGGTCGCCCAGAGGATGCCGACGATGTCGAGGCCGTGCTCCAGGTCGAAGGCGACGACGTTTTCGTGGGGCGCGAAGTTGAACGCGCCCTGCGTCGGCTCGATCACATCCCAGCGGAAGTCCAGACGATCCCAGCGCGAGCCGGCTTCGTAGGCCAGGGTGATCCAGGTTTCGTCGTAGAAGGAGAAGCAGGTGCCCAGGTGGGGATTGTAGAGAGCGGCCAGTGGCGCTGTATCGGCTGGTTGTTGTAGGGCGAATGAGAGCAGCGCGAGCAGACCGAGCAAAGCCAGTGTAAGGCCCGTCATTTTGCGATTGGAAGTAGGATTGATTTTCATATTCTGAGCGTCTCGGCCCTCATTTTACCATCATCTACGAAGAAAGTGCAATCTTGCCTAAACCTTAGGTCCATGTTATAATGCAGGTCACAAGGGCTATAGGTTTATGCACCGGAAAGTGGGGACTCCCCACTTTTCTTTGTAAGTCGTAGTTGATCCGATCCTGGAGGGATAGTCGGTAATGAAGAGCGAATTTGCTCTGGCCTTTAATCAAATATGCTCGGAGTACAATCTCCCGCGCGATATTGTCTTGGATGCGGTGCGCGCTGCGCTGGTGACGGCTTATCGCCGCGATTGGAACATCAACCAGGCGCAGAATGTGACCGCCGACATCAATATCGAAACGGGAGCCACGCGCGTTTATCTTGAGAAGCGCGTGGTGGAGGAAGTTGAAGACCCACAGGAGGAGATCGAACTCTCCCAGGCGAAGCAGCTGTTGCGGAATGCGGAGGTGGGTGATCCGTTGATGGTAGATGTTACCCCGCGCGATTTTGGACGTATTGCGGCGCAGACGGCCAAGCAGGTGATCATGCAGCGCTTGCGCGAGGCTGAGCGCGATAGTCAGTTTGCCCGCTTTAGCCGTCAAGAGGATGAGATCATCGTCGGCACGGTGCAATCGGTCAATCCACAGGGAGTGACGCTGCACCTGGAGCGCACTGAGGAAGCTTTCATGCCGAAGCGCGAGCAGATTCCCGGCGAGCGTTACGGCCTGCATCGCAAAATTCGGGTCTACGTGACCTCCGTGCGGCGCACGCCGCGCGGTCCGGAGATTACTGTCTCACGCAGCCACCCGCGCATGTTGGGCCGCTTGTTGGAGCTGGAGGTCCCGGAAATTCGCAACGGGCAGGTGGAGATCAAGGCAATCGCCCGTGAGGCGGGCGCGCGCTCCAAGGTTGCCGTGGCAAGTCGCCAACCCGGCCTCGATCCGGTGGGCGCTTGCGTGGGCCTGCGGGGCATTCGCATCCAGACGATCTCGCGGGAGCTGCACGGCGAACGTGTTGACGTGATCGAGTGGGATGAGGATCCCGCCCTCTTTATCGCCAACGCCCTGAGCCTCAATCCCATCGAAAGTGTGGTGCTCGATGAGACGCATCCCGGCGGGCGCACGGCCTCGGTCGTGGTGCTCGAAGATCAGCTCTCGCTGGCGATTGGGCGTGCTGGGCAGAATGCGCGTCTGGCAGCTAAGCTGACCGGCTGGCGTGTGGACATCCAGGGCGCGACCGAAGCGGCGCTGTGGGCGCTCGAGGAGATCAACAAGACGCCGGAGCTCTTGGAGACCTGCAAAGATGTTGCGCCGTTGGTACCCCGGCTGGCGAGTATCATGCGTCTGCACGAGACCGAACGCTATCCCTACACCGATGAAGAACGCCGCATCATCAAAACGGTGATTGAGGGGGTGCGGGCCGGCGCGATTGCCAGGCGTGACCGTGAGCAGGCCCATCCCGTCGAGGTGCAGGGGCGTGCGCGCCGCGCGGCGCAGGAGTCGGCGGAGGCGCAACGCCAGGAGGCGCTGGCCTCGGCGCAGGCGCGGGTTCCGCAGCACGCCTATGCGATGCAGCTGGCGGAGCTCGGGCTTTCCAATAAGGTATTGGGTCACCTGGAACGCAACGATCTACAGAACGCAGGTCAGGTGATGGAGCGTATGGCGCTGGGTGATGAGGCCCTGCTGATGCTCAATGGCATCGGGATCAAGGCGCTGAGCGAAATTAAAGAAGCGGTGGCTGCCAGCGAGTTGACCTTTGTGGACACGGAGGCAGAACCTGAAGCTGTTGTGGCCGATGTGGTCGAACCTGATGTGGACGCACCGACCCCGCCTATGGCCGAGGTTGCCGCCGCTGACGCTCCGGTAGCATTGGAAATGCCGGAGGAGATTACAGAAGAAATCGAGCCGGAAGTAGCGGTGGCTGACGAGGACGAGATCGCATTGGTCGCAGATGAAGCCCCGCTGGCTGAGCTGGAAGAGAGCGCAGTGCCGGAAGAGGAAGCGGATGAAGACACGGCTACGGTGGACCTCCTCGCCACGGTGGATCTCGAGGCGCTTGAAATTGATGCGTTAGAAGAATTAGAGGAATTCGAGGACGAAGATGAGCTGGATGGGGATCAGACGGAATCGGGTAAGAAAGGCAAGCAACAATCGCGTCGGCGGCGCGCCCTGGTCTTTGACGAGGACACGGGCGAGACCTACGCCGTGCGCCGTCGCCGTCGTACCCCAGGCTCATGGGATGACTATCTGGGCTAAGATGTTGTGATCGTCATGTGCTCTTTGGCCGATCTAACAACCTGTCGGAATCTACAGCGATGAGCTTTAGCTGCTGTTAGTGAGAGGCCCCTGGGCCGCTGTGATTAGCGGCTGGGGCTGCTGACGGGCTTGTGAAGGACGCCAGAGATCGCTCTGGCGTCCTTTGTGTGCTAAAGCCCACTATTTTTGAGTATGGTTTGGATATGAAGAAGAAACGACTGCGACATATTCCGTTGCGAACTTGCATAGCGTGTCGCACGCAGCGCCCCAAGCGCGAGCTGCTGCGCGTCGTGTGCAGCGCCACCGGAGAGGTGGTGGTGGATACGACCGGCAAGCTCAATGGCCGTGGGGCTTACCTCTGCGCGCAGCGAGGCTGCTGGGAGCAGGCTCTGGCGCGCGGTGGTCTGGCGCGTGCGCTGCGCGGCGCTTTGACAGCGGCGCAAGTTGCCGGGTTGCGGTCGTATGCGGCGTCTTTGCCAGAACGTCAGGACGCGGCAGAGGTGTTACCCCCGGAGTCGGGAGATTTGGTTGAGGAGGTTTGAGGTGAGTGAACAGCAGAGTAATGAGGTGCGCGAAGTAATCGTTTCGGAAGTGATTACGGTGCGCGATTTGGCCGAAATAATGGATTTGACTCCCATTCAGGTGATCAAGAGCCTGATGAGCAATGGGATGTTAGCTAGCATCAACCAACAGATTGATTTTGATACCGCGGCGATCATTGCCAGCGAATTCGGCTTTGAGGCTCACTTGCCCTATGCCGAGGTAAGCGAGGAGGCGGAGGAGTCTGACCTCACCCCCTGGCAGTTGTTGTTGCAAAATGAAGATACGGAGGATCTGTGCTCGCGCCCGCCGGTGGTGACGATTTTGGGCCACGTAGATCATGGGAAAACTTCGCTCTTGGATGTTATCCGGCACACCGATGTGGTGGGGCAGGAGAGCGGCGGCATTACACAGCATATCGGCGCCTATCAGATCAAGCATGCAGGACGGCGCATCACCTTTCTGGATACACCGGGCCACGAGGCGTTTACGGCGATGCGGGCGCGTGGGGCGCATACGACAGACATCGCCGTGCTGGTGGTAGCGGCGGATGATGGCGTCAAGCCGCAGACCATCGAGGCGATTAACCACGCGCGCGCGGCGCATATCCCCATCATTGTGGCGCTCAACAAGATGGATCTCCCCAATGCGCGCCCGGATTACGTCAAACAGCAGCTCTCGGAGCTGGGGCTGGTCCCCGATGAGTGGGACGGCGACACGATGGTCATCCCTGTCTCGGCCAAGGCCCAAGAGGGGCTAGATGATCTGCTGGAGGCCATCCTGCTGACGGCGGACGACATCTGCGTGCAGGCGAATCCCGAACGCGAGGCGGTCGGCTCGGTACTCGAGGGCAATCTCGATAAGCGCCGGGGGCCGCTGGCGACGGTGCTCGTGATGAACGGGACGTTGCAGACGGGGGATGTGATCGTGGCCGGGCAAACCTGGGGCAAGGTACGCGCGCTCCTGGATGAGAAGGGCCGCCGCCATCGCACCGCGCCTCCCGGCACGCCGGCGCTGATCATCGGTCTGCACGATGTGCCAACGGCGGGGGATCGGGTCGAGGTGGTCAAGGATGAGCGCACCGCGCGCGGCATCGCCGAGAAGCGCCAGGAAGAGGCGCGTGCGCGTCTGCACGAGTCGCAACGGCGGCCTCCCTCCTTGGATGACATCTCCGCGCGCATTCGTGAGGGGCAGGCTAAGGAGCTCAACATCGTCCTCAAGACCGATGTACAAGGCTCCATCGAGCCTATCGTCACCTCTCTGAACCGCTTGCAGGTGGGCGATGTGAAGGTCAATGTAGTTCACGTCGCGGCGGGCAACATCACCGAGTCGGATATCAACCTGGCGTTGGCCTCCGAGGCCATTGTGATGGGCTTCCGCGTCAATGTGGATATCTCCGCGCAGCGTATGTCCGATCTCGAGGATGTGGAGCTCAAAATCTATGAGATCATCTACGAACTGATAGACGATGTCGAACTGGCGATGAAGGGTCTGCTCGATCCCACCTACGAGGAGAAGATCATCGGCGAGGCGGAGGTGCGGGCCACCTTCGATATCGCGCGGTTGGGGCGCATTGCGGGCTGTTACGTCCGGCAGGGCGTCATCCGCCGCAATGCCAAGGTGCGTGTCTGGCGGGGCGAGGAGCTCCTGCACGAGGGTGTCATTGACTCCTTGAAGCGCTTCGAGAAGGACGTCCGCGAGGTGCGCGAGAATTTCGAGTGTGGTTTGAAGGTTGCTGGTTTCAATGAAATGGAAGAGGGCGACCGTCTGGAATTCTACGTGATGGAGCGGGTCAGCCAGGTCTAGGCGGCGCTTCTATCGCAAGCGAAAGGAAATCCTATGGGCAAGAAATATCTGAAGCGGGTCGGGTTGTTGCTGCAACGCAAGATCACGCAGCTGCTGCTGGAGCAGAGCAACGATCCCCGACTGTCTCTGATTACGATTACCGATGTCATTCCCAACCGCGACACCACGCGCGCCGAGGTTTACTACAGCATGATCGGCGACCCGGAGGAGCGGATGGAAGTGCAGGCGGCGCTGGATGGGGCGGCATCTTGGTTGCGCGCCGAGCTGGCCCCCACGCTGCGCCTGCGGCAGGTTCCTGAGTTGGTCTTCATCTATGACCCCTCGCTGGAACATGGGCAACGCATTGACACGCTGCTGAATCAGTTGCAAGAAGAGGGACAACTGCCGGATGATGAGTGAGGCGCTGGCGCTGCTGGCGCGCAGTCGGCGACCGCTGTTGATCGCACATCCTAGGCCCGATGGGGACACCATCGGGTCTAGCCTCGCTTTGCGGTTGGCGCTTCTCCATTTGGGCGCTGCGCCGCTGCTGGCCTGCGTTGATCCCGTGCCGCAGACCTTCGCTTATCTGCCCGGTGCGGAGGCTTTCGTCTCGCAGCTGACGGATGCACAGCGCGCTGCGGTGGATCTCGTTGTGGCGGTTGACATCAGCGATGCGGCTCGCGCTGGCGGGTTGCTTTTACCGGCCCCCCTGTTGGTCATTGACCACCACGAGACCAATCCCTGTTTTGGTGATGTCAATGTGGTGGATCACGAGGCCGTGGCGACGGCACAGGTCTTGTTCCCGCTGCTGACCGGGCTGGGTGTGGAGGTGACAGCGGACATCGCTACCTGCCTGCTCACCGGCATCCTCACCGACACGCGCGGCCTGCGCACCTCCAACGTCACGCCGGAGGTGTTGGCCCTGGTGATGGCGCTGGTGCAGGCCGGCGGGGATTATCAGCAGGTGGTCTATGCCGCGCTGGATGCGCTTTCTTTTCAACAGATGAAAGCCTGGGGCGTGGCCTTAAGCCGCATGGAGCGCGAGGGCCAGCTGGCCTGGACTACTTTCCCGCTTGAGGAAAAGGAGGCCCTCGGCTTTGAGGATCACGATGATCTTGATCTGGGCAACTTGCTAGCGCGGGTAGCGGAAGCGGAGATTAGCGCCACTTTCCTGGAGATGCGCGATGGAACGGTGAAGGTGAGCCTGCGCTCGCGGCCCGGCTATGATGTGGCTCGCATCGCGCGGGCGCTGGGGGGTGGGGGACATCGCAACGCCGCCGGATGCAGCGTTCCAGGCCCCCTGGAGGCGGCGGTTGTGCAGGTGTTGCCCCGATTGCGCGCCTGCTTCGAGGTGGCATGAACGGCCTGCTCGTCATTGACAAACCTGCCGGGATGACCTCGCACGATGTGGTCAACGCGGTGCGCCGCCTGGCGGGAACCCGCCGCGTGGGCCACGCCGGGACGCTTGATCCGTTGGCGACGGGGGTGCTGCTGGTGCTGGTGGGACGGGCGACGCGCCTCTCGCGTTACCTCTCCGGGGCCGACAAGGTCTACGAGGCGACGGTGCGCCTGGGCGAGACGACCACCACTTACGACGCCGAGGGCGAGATTGTGGAGCGCCAGCCGGTCAAGGTGACGCGCGCCGAGGTTGAGGCGGCGTTGCTCGCCTTTCGCGGGCCTATCCAGCAGCTGCCGCCGATGTATTCCGCGATCAAGGTGCAGGGGCAGAAGCTCTACCAGCTGGCGCGGCAGGGGCAGGAGATCGCCCGCGAGCCGCGCCCGGTGACGATCAAGGCGCTTGCGCTGACGGCGTGGACGCCGCCGACCTTCACTTTGCGGGTGCATTGCTCCGCCGGGACCTACATCCGCAGCCTGGCCCACGATTTGGGGCAGGTGTTGGGCTGTGGCGCGCATCTGACGGCGCTGAACCGCCTCGCTTCTGGCCCCTTCACCCTGGAGCAGGGCCACACGTTGGAGGCGTTACGCGCTTTGGCGGAGGTGGAGCGCTTGGGCGAGGTGCTGTTGGCCCCACAGGCGGCGCTCTACATGCTGCCCGCTGTGCATGTGAACGCAGTGCAGGCGCTCGCGCTCTGTCACGGGCAGCCGGTTGCCTTGGAAGATGCCCCGCAAGTGGAGGAACTTCAGGCGCTCGATGCGGATGGCGAGCTCGTGGCGGTGCTCGCGCCCACCGTTGAAGGGCTGTGGCGTCCGACGCTGGTCTTGCAGAGGGAGAAGTATGTGGGTTGAGTGTGGTTTGGAGCGCGTCGCGCCGGAGCGGCCTGTGGCGTTGACGATTGGCTCTTTTGACGGGGTACATCGCGGCCACCAAGCGTTGATCCGCCAACTGGTCACGCAGGCGCAGGCGGATGGGCAAGAGGCGGTGGTGTTGACTTTTGATCCGCTGCCGCGCCAGTTCTTCGGGGGCGGGCGGCGGGTGCTGCTCTCATCGTTGGAGGAGCGGTTGACCTATCTGGAGGCGCTGGGCCTGGATGGCGTGGCGATTTTACCCTTCGACGCGACGACGGCGGCGCTATCGGCGCGGGCCTTTGTGGAACCGCTGGTCAAGCGCCTGCACATGGCGACTTTGTGGGCCGGGTCGGACTTCGCGCTGGGCCGCGACCGCGAGGGGGACGTCGTCTTCCTCGCCGAGTTAGGCCGTGTGCTGGGGTTCGAGGTGCGCACCTTTGCGCCGTTCGTCTGGCAGGGCGCGCCCGTGCGCAGCACGCGCATCCGCCAGGCGTTGCAGATTGGCGATGTGCAGCTGGCGGCGGCGCTGCTCACTCGGCCCTACCGCATCACGGGTACGGTGATCCATGGGGATGGCCGGGGGCATCAGTTGAGCTTCCCGACGGCTAATTTGGCGGTCTCTGCGGAGCGCATCCTGCCCGCACATGGCATTTATGCCGGGCTGGCCTATCTGCCGTGGGGGAAGTTCGGCATGGTCGCCAACATAGGAACGCGCCCGACCTTCGGGTTGACAGAGATCACCGTGGAGGCCCATCTGCTGGATTTTGCCGCAGATATCTACGGGCAATCGCTGGCGGTGGATTTCATGGTGCGTTTGCGTCCAGAGTTGACATTTGGCTCGGCGATGACGTTGGCCGCGCAGATGCAACAGGATCGTGACCAGGCCCGCGAGTGGTTGGCGGCGCGGGCGTTGTTGACGCCCGCGTTGGTTCCGCAGCGCGGCTAGCGGCTCACGCGCGCGCGCCGCAGACCGGACATTCGGGATTGCGGGCAACCTGGATGCGGTCGTAGCTGCTGAGCGCGCCGTTCCAGAGCAAGATCGTATCTTTCAGCGGTTCCCCAATCTCCAGCAACAGTTTGAGCGCTTCGAGCGCCTCCATTGCGCCCACGACGCCGGCGACCGCACCCAAAATTCCTACCTCGGCGGAGGTGGGGTAGGTGCCCGGCTCGGGGGTCTTGGGGAAGACACAGCGGCGGCACGCATGACCGGGCAGATAGACGCCCATTTGGCCCTCGAAGCGCTCCACCGCCGCCCATACCAGGGGAATCTCTGCATTGACACAGAGTTCATTCATCAGGTCCTTGGTCTCCAGGTTATCGCTGGCTTCGATCACCAGATCGTATTGCGGCACGATTTCGGGGCCGTTGGCGCGCAGGATGCGCTCTTCATAAGGAATCGCCTTGATGGCCGGGTTGAGGTCGCGTAGGCGCTGTACGGCGGTGAGGGCCTTGCTGCGGTCAATATCATCGCTGGTGTAGAGGATCTGCCGGTTGAGATTGGAGAGGGTCACGCGGTCGCCATCGGCCACGCCGAGCACCCCGATGCCTGCGGCGGCCAGATAGAGCAGCGCCGGCGATCCCAGTCCTCCTGCGCCCACTACCAGGACGCGCGATTGCGCCAGGCGTTCTTGTCCCGTTGTTCCTATTTCATCAATGACCGTTTGGCGGCTATAGCGTGTTTCCATTTTGACCTCCTGAAAATCGCTGCATTACGAAGTCTTCACTTCGCGCATCGTGTTGGCTGATTCTACCGGTAAGATTATACTACATCTTTGGCTGGACGCTGTAGGCAGTTGACTTTTGAGAGGATTTTCGATATATTGAGGGAAATTTATCGCCCGGAGGTTATGGTATGGCTCGTTGTCCTGAATGTAACTTTAGGCTAGACCTCGCTCAAGATCTCGAGCTCTGGGATCATCTGTTTTGTAGAGGTTGTGGGATTGAGCTTGAGGTAATCGGGTTGCGACCCCTGGAATTGGAAGTCATCTATGAATACGCAGACGACGATGATCTCGAAGCAGAGATGGAGCGAGAGTTGGAGTGGTCGGATGACGACGACGACGATGATGACGACGACGATGACGATGACGACGATGATGAGTGGTGATTAGGCCCGATAACAGTTGCGCCTTCTATTATGCTAACGGCCCTCGGATCAAATCCGAGGGCCGTTGGTCTGCCAATGTTACGTCGGAGGATTAGATTTTGCGACGGGAGATGAAGAAGAGTGCGACCAGGGCAACCGCCAACAGTGCGACGATAATGCCGCTGATGCGGATCACGGTGCTCAACACATTTCGGACCGAGCTGCCCGAATCCTCTGGCGTTGTACCACTTTCGCCAGTGTTGGGATCGGGGGCGTCGTTTGAAATCGGCGTTTCCCCATCGGCTTGACGAACGTAGCCTAGCGGCAACTGCGTCACCTGACCGGCGATGACCTGCACGCCCCATTCAGTCGCCCCAGAAGCGCCATAACCAGCGGGTGGCGTCTGGCGTACTACGTAGGTCCCTGGTTGTAGATTTTCGAAGCAGTGCGGCTCGCTGTAGCCATCGGTGGTGTAGGTGCCCGCCGGGCCATCGGTGCCGACCAGGGAAATCCCCACGCCGGGGAGCAGGCTCTCGTCCGCCTGGCGCACCATGTCGGCGTTGCTATCGTTGTAGGCCAGCACACAGAGCGTTCCCGTATCGCCGGATGCGATGGGCAAGACGATGGGCGTCTGTTCAGGTTGCACAGGAGGTTGTTCTGCAGGTGGCTCGGCAGTTTCCGGCGCTGGCGTCGCGGTAGGTGTGATGGCTCCACCGGGCAGGCTGAGGATGATCTCCTGACCGATGTAAATCATGGATTCATTCGGCCCCATGTCATTGAGCCGGCGCAGCTCGTCAATGTCAATGTCATATTCGTAGGCGATGCCGCCCAGCGTGTCACCTTCCTGCACTACATAGATGACCGCGCCATCGGGCCGGGGGCCGGGGGTG
>DAOTXC010000014.1:0-9317 GCA_034435555.1 Anaerolineae bacterium | reverse complement strand
GCCCATGACTGAGAATTGGACGCTGGCGCTGCAACTCGTCTCGCCGCAGCCCGGCGCGACTGAGCTGCGGCTCAACTACAACGGCTGGCCCGGCCACGGCAACCTCCCCACCTCCGCCTGGCCCACCGCGCGCCTCATCCGCGAACGCTACCGGCTGCCGCTGCCCGACGCCACCGCGCCCACCCAGGCGTGGACGCTGCACGTCGCGCTCTTTGATCTGGAGAGCCGGATGCGGCTGCCAGTCCGCATCGGGGAGAGTCCTGTTGGCGCGCAGGCCCCGCTGACAACGTTGCGCGTGCCGGGAACCGTCCCCGACTGCCCCATCACGGAGGCGCTCCCCGAGGCAGTACACTTCGGTGAACAGATCGCGCTTACGCACGCGCAAGCAGTTTCCGCCGGGGAGGATACATGGGAGGTGCAGCTCTGTTGGGAGGCGCTCGCGCTCCCCGCAAGCGAGTACACCGTCTTCGTCCATGCCTACGCCGCCGATGGAACGCTCCTGGGCACCGGCGATGGCCCACCGCAAGCCGGGGCCTATCCCACGCGCCTCTGGCAGCCGGGAGATCGCATCGTGGACAGGCACACGCTCACCGCGACGGAGAGGCCCGCAACCATCGCGATAGGACTCTATCACCCGGAGAGCGGCGAGCGCCTCGCGGCCTTCTCCAGTGCAATGCACCTTCCCAACGATGCGGTGGTCATCTGGGAACCCTAGCTTTCTCTCAGGAAAATTGTGGTACAATCGGCGCGAAAGGCCACGCTTTGCTTTACTGTGTAAAATTTCTCTATGGAGGATGTTAAGTATGAACAACTCACGTTGGCGTTTCATCTGGATGGTGTTACTACTAGGCTGCCTGTTGATGGCAAATCCAGGCGTCGCCTCGGCGCCGTTGGGGCAAGAAGATGACGGAAATCCCCAGACCGAGGGGGTCAATCTACTCCGCAATGGCGGGTTCGAGGAAGAGGATCCTGGAACACATGGTTTCAAGTGGTTTCCTCCCAACCACTTCCTGGCCCTGCACTGGTATCGCTGGTGGGTAAACAGCTGGCCCGCACAGCCACAGATTCCCGAATACGATGACATGCGGCCTACCAGCAAACGCTGGCCCCCGCTCGAAGGCAATCACGCACAGGTGTACTTCAAATGGGGCCCCAACTACCTGGCAGGCGTCTATCAGGTAGTGGAGGAGCTGACGCCGTGCGTGCCCTACGAGTTCTCCATGTATGTCAACAGCCAGGGCAACCCCGGCACCGTCGCCCACGCGCGCATCGGGCTGGATCCGGAGGGGACGCAGATCACCCTAGATCACGTCCACAACGACCTCATCGGGGGGCAGATGCCGCCATACACGGCTTGGTCGGAGGAACAGCTGAACATCTACCTCTGGGAACAGCTCGTCGTCACCGCCGAACCGCTGGGCAGCCGCCTGACCGCCATTACCTATGCCAATCCCATCTACGAAGGGACGCTCACCCCCTGGTACGATACGTGGTGGGATGCTGGTGTGCTGCGACAGGTTCCCTTCCCCGACAACAGACTTCCGGAGCCGACCTCGTGGAACGCACCGTTTGCCAATATCAACACCGCGATCAATGGCGACAACCTCAGCGTCACCTGGAATACGACATTTCCCGCCTCGACACAGGTATGGTACGGAATCACCCCCGTTTACATCACACCGACCCATACGATGACCCACACAATCTTCCTGCCACTGATTTCCAACGCGACGAGCCTGCGAGCAACGCCGCTGGACACCACCCCCACCACCTACCACGCCGTGAACATCGCCGGGATGCAGGCGCTCAAGCCGGGGGATCAGATCACCCTGTGGTTGCTCTCCCGACGCCCAACGACAGGCAGCTGTATCACCGAGGGGTACGGACCGGTCGTGGTGACGATTACTGAGTAAGACGCGGCTTGCGGCGGCTCCGAAACCGCCGCAAGCCCTCTTTCCAATCGCGATGTATCACCGCCTGCACGACTATGACCTTGCCCCCCTGGCGCTCCTGCTCTGCACCTTCGCACTGCTGGCGCTCAGCCACGGGCTGACTTCGCCGCTCTTCGAGGCGCCGGACGAGGTGTGGCACTACGCCTACGTCCGCTGGATCGCGGAGGGGCGCGGACTGCCTTCGATGCTGGATAACGCCAGCGGGGCCAACCAGCAGGTGGCGCAACCGCCGCTTTACTACGGCGTCGCCGCGCTGCTGAGCGCGCCCTTCGATGATAGCGACCTGGAGACGCTCTTCTGGCACAATCCGGGCTTTGGCTATCAGGCCCCCGGCACATCCGCCGATAACAAGAATATGCTCATCCACACGGCGCAGGAGCACTGGCCCTGGCGCGGCGCGGTCCTCGCCGTGCGAATGACGCGCCTGGCCTCGCTGCTCTTCGGCGCGCTGACGGTCATCTCAGCGTGGGGGCTGGGATACACAGCCTTCAACGGACGCAAGGGGGCGCTGCTGACCGCCGCGCTGGTCGCCTTCCACCCGCAGTTCGTCTTCATCAGCAGCGTAGTGAGCAACGACAGCGCCGCCGCTGCACTCTGCACCGCCGCGCTCTGGGCGACTGCGTCCACCCTGCGCCACGGTTTGACCCGCCGCCGCGCCCTGGTGATGGGAACGCTGGCGGGGCTGTCCATCCTCACCAAGACGAGCGCGCTGCTGATGCCGCCGCTGGCCGGGCTGGCGCTGCTCTGGCAAGGCTGGCGCGAACGCCGCCGTCTGGCATCGCTGGCGACACCCGCCCTACTCTACGGCGGCGCGACGCTGCTGGTGGGCGGCTGGTGGTACGCGCGCAACTGGATCGCCTACGGCGATCCGCTCGGCATCAGCACCCATACCGACACGCTCTGGGGACGTTCGGAACCGGCCTCGCTGCTCGCCCTGCTGCCCGAATTCCCCACGCTGGCGCGCTCGTTCTGGGCCGCTTACGGGTGGGGGCACATCCTCTGGCCGGATTGGATCTACGGGCTGCTCATCCTCGCGGGCCTCGGCGCGTTGGGATACGGCGCGTGGCGGATGGGACGCAGACTCCGCGAGAAAGTTGACCCGCAAGGTGCGATTTACGTACTCAATGCGCTCTGGCTCGGCGGCATCTTCACTGCGCTGCTGCAATGGATGCGCCAGGTGGAAGCGCCACACGGACGCCTGCTCTTCCCCGCCATCGGCGCGTGGGCGCTGTTGACCGCGACCGGCCTCCGCCAGCTGGAGGCAAAGCTGCAAAAAGGGCTACTGCTCGGATTGGTCGCGCTGACCGCCCTGGCTCCCGGCGCGCGCATTCTGGCGACCTTCGCGCCGCCCCGGCTCTTTCCTGCGCCAACGACCCCGCCCCCAACGGAGATCATCTACGGCGAGCAGATCCGCCTGCTCAACGTGGAGGTCACACCACAACGGGTGACGCCCGGCGAGGCCGTCAACGTCCGCGCGTGTTGGAGCGCGGCAAGCCCCATCGCCGAGAGCTATACCGTCTATCTGCACCTCCTCGGGCCGGGAAACAGCCGGGTGGCCGAGCGCTACACGCTCCCGGGGCTGGGACGCTACCCCACCCCGCTATGGGAACCGGGGCGCGCCTTTTGCGATACCTACGCGCTCACCGTGGAACCGTGGGCCGCTGCGCCGTTGCGATACCAGCTCCTCATCGGCCTCTTTGAGAGGGAGGGCGGCGCGGCTCTGCCCGCTGCCACCGCCCAGGATGCGCCGTTGGCGCTGCCCATCGTGGGGACGGTAGCCCTCGCGGCCACAGAGCCACCCGCGCCCCCCACACATCCCCTGGACGCGCGCCTGGGCGAGCACATCACCCTCCACGGCTACGATGCGCCGCTCACCGCCGCGCCGGGGGAGACCATCACCGTGACGCTGCACTGGAGCGCCGCCGCGCCCCTCGCCCTCGACGGTGTGACCTTTGTCCATCTGTGGCAACCCGGCGACGCGCTGCCCCTGGCCCAGCACGACAGCCCTCCCCGCGACGGCTGGTATCCCACCTACGTCTGGCAACCCGGTGAGCGCATCCCCGATGCGCACCCGCTCACGCTCCCCGCCACACTGCCGCCGGGCCGCTATCCGCTCTGGGCGGGCCTCTACCACGCCGCCGATGGCGTCCGCCTGCCTGCTTTCGGCCCTGAGGGGCGCTATCTCCACGATCTCGTTCCGCTAGGGATGTTGGAGATCGAGTAATCCTGGGACAAGCGGCAAGTCACAAGCAGCAAGGGAGATTTCGCGTCCAATGTAGTCCTGAATAATTCTGACTTGACGGGTGAACTGAAATGAATATGCTAAGCTTACAGTTTCCAAAGTCAATGCACGGTGATTTGAAAGAGATTGCTGAAGCAGAAGGTATCTCGATGAATCAATTTTTCACGATCGCTATAGCTGAAAAGATAGCGTCATTGCGATAGGTCAGCCAGATTGTGGCTTGAGGCTTGCAACTGGAGGTTGGAAAAATGACAGGAACGATACAACGCTGGGTGGCGAAACGCGCCAGGAAGGGCGCGCCAGCGAGATGGTCTTCACGCCGGCGGACATCATCGCCTACATCACGCAGGTGATGACACTCGAACCCGGCGACGTGGTGCTGACCGGCACGCCGGCGGGCGTCAGCCGCCTCTATCCCGGCGACGTAGTCGAGGTGGAGATCGAAACGCTCGGCGCTTTGCGGAATCCGGTCGTTGCGCCGTAACGCAAGATCAACGCAAAGAGGGACGCACTCGCTTTAGTGCGTCCCTACTGTGTTTTAACGTAACTACTCAGCCGGCTAGAGCCTGAGTAGAGTTAATTCGTGAAATTCGTGGCAAACTCCACTGCGTAGGCTGCAAGCAATGCCCGATGGCGCGGTAAGTTCTCCAGGAACGATCTGCGCAACACCTCGCTCTCGATGCGCCCCAGGCGTAACTGCAAAATCTCATGGGCACGCTGCAAGTAACGCCGCGCGCGTTCTCCCTGCCCGGCGGCCTTGAGAATACGACAGGCCACAAAGGCGGCGTCCTGGCTTTCCTGTCCTTCGCCTTCTTCAGGAAAGAGCAAGGGTTCGATTTCATCCACTAAGGCCAGCGCGTCGGTCAGCGCCTCACTCTGCAACAGCACTTCGCCCAGCTCCGCCAGCGTCGGCAGCAAACAATCCACCTGCTTGAGCTCCCGGCGGATTTGCGCCGCCTCCTCGAACACCTCACGCGCGCCTGCCAGATTGCCCCGCGCCGCGAGCACCCGCCCGCGGGCGTGAAGCAGCCACCCCAGCGGTTCCGGCCCCTGCATGGCGCGACCCAGCTCCAGCCCTTCGCGGCTGAGTGTCTCCGCCCGGGCCAGGTTGTCCGCACCCCCCAGCATCAACAGCGCCTCGGCCAACCGGCTGCGATAGTAGGATTGCGTGAACGAGACCCCATCCATATAGTGCGCCATCTCGAGCGCGCGCTGCAAGTTCTGCTCCGCCCGCACAAAATCGCCGAATCCGAGCGCGGCTTCACCCATGGTAGCGATAATCGTCGCCTCGCTGTTGCGGCTGCCGATGGCCTGAGTCAAATCCAGCCCCCGCTGAAAATAATCCAGCGACCGGTCACAGTACCCTAACACCTCTTCCAATACCCCTAGCAGATAATATCCACGTGCTTCATAATATTTATCGCCATACTGCTGTGCCAGCGCCAGGCACTGCAACCAGTATTGCCGAGCCTGCGCATAGTCCGCCTCATCATAGGCTATCCATCCCAAAAAGGCGCCTGCCTTGAGACTCTGTTGCCAGGTGCGGGCATCGGTCTTCGCCACGACCTGGGCCAGGAGCACCTTACCTTGCGCATAATCGCCCTCGGCAAAGTAGAGCCACCCCTGACGGGTACGCGCCTCGGCCAGATTGGCGTGGTCATCGTGCGCCTGCGCCAACGCGGTGATCTCCTCGTAGAGCTCCGCTGCCTCACTACGCGAAACATCTGCGATGTGCGCAGCCTCATAGATACGCGCCTGGAGCTGCCGGGTGATGTCTAACTCGGGCGCGAGCGCAGTCATGGCAAGCGAGTCCACTTTCAAAGCATCGGGATTGCCTATTGTCGCATACTGTCTGTAACGCGCGCGGTGCAAGTCGAAGATCAACTCCGCCGTGCCGAAGCCATGTACTTCAGCCAATTCTAACGCGCGGGTGTAGAGAGCGGCGGCCTGTTGGAGCGCATATTGATGGGCGGCCTGCTCCGCTGCCAGCTGCACGTAGGCGAACTCCTCGGCCCAGCGCTCAGCCTGCCGGAAATGATAGGCGAGAATACCGTACCAGCCCTGCAAATCTTCCGCGTAGGTTTGCTCGATGTAGGCCGCCACCCGCTCGTGCAACGTCCGCCGCACGGCGAAGGCCAGCGTGCTGTACGCCACCTCCTGCGTGAGCGCGTGCTTGAAGAGGTAGGTCAGCTCCGGCTCCGGCCTGTCCAACGCGATCAAATCCAGCGCCGTCAGCTGGGTCAGACTTTGGCGGAGCAAGGCCTCGCGCACCTCCTTGGGATAGATGGCGAGAAGCCAGCCCGCGTGAAAGAGCCGCCCGATGACGCTGGCGACGCTGACCGTCAGCTTCTCATCCTCTGCCAGCTGATCCAGGCGGCTCACGATCAAGGTCTGCAACGAGGTCGGCACAGCAACGGCGCTCAGCGCATCGGGGTCATCCACATCCACACCCCGCGCCTGCATCAAGTTGATGAATTCATCCACAAAGAACGGATTGCCCTGCGCCCGCGCCTGGATCTGCTCCACAAAGGCCGCAGGCAACTGCCGCCCCGCCAACTTAAGGCGGATCAACTCCGCGCTCTCCTCGACGGCGAACGGCTCCAACCGCACCTCGTGGAAGTGCGGCGGCGGCTCAGCCCACAAAGCCGCCTGCCCTTCGATTTCCGGCGGACGGTACAGCGTCAGGAAGAAGATCGGCGCATCTTCGATAAAGGCCGCGACGTGCTGCGCCAGCGCCTGGGAAAGTTCATCCAGCCAGTGCGCATCCTCCAACACGAGCAGCACCGACCCAGCGGCAGCCCGGTGGCGCAACAGATCCACCACCAATGCGAAGAGGCTCTGGCGGCGCAGGTTCGCATCGAAGCCCGCCGTGAGCTCGTTGTCGGGGATGTGCAGGCCGAGGATGTCCTGTAACAGCGGTAATCGCCCGACGAGCAGCGGATCAACCTCAGCGAGCGCCTCCCGCGCCGCCGCGATCTGCGCAGCGGGGGCGGCTTCCATATCCAGATCCAACAGCCCTTGCAGGATCGTCCGCCAGGCGAGATAGGGGGTCGTCGCGCCGTAGCTCACGCCGCTGCCCCCGTAGGCCCAGAAGCGAAAGGCCAAAGCCTGCGCGATCACCTCCGCTGCCAGCCGGCTCTTGCCCATGCCCGCCTCGGCGGTCAGTCCCACTGTCAGGAACTTGCGCGAGCGCAATACCCGCTCCAGCAGCCCCGCGAGCCGCCGCAGCTCGGCGCGCCGCCCCACCATCGGTTGCGCGTAACGCGGCGCCTGGAAATGGGGCAGGCGCTCGCGTCCCCGCAGGTCGTAGGCCGTGACCGGCTCCGGCTTCCCCTTGACCTTGAAGGGCGGCAGTGGCTCCCACTGGAAGCGTTCCGCAGCCGGGGCCTGCGTCTCTGCACCGACGAGAATCTGTCCCGGCGCTGCCGTTTGCATCAGCCGCGCCGCCAGGTTGATCGCGTCGCCGATGGCGGTGTATTCGTGGCGCGTGGGCGCGCCGACGTTGCCGGTGAAGAGCTGGCCGGAATTGATGCCGATCCGTTGCGCGGCGATAAAGGGCATCTCCTGCGCCAGGCCCCGGACCGCCAATGCGAAGAGCAGGGCGCGCTCCTCGTCGTTTTCGTGGGCGGTGGGCGCGCCGAAGAGGATCAACATGCTGCTGCCTTTGTCATCAATGGCGATGCGGTGCAGAAAGCCGCCATAGCGGTTGACCTGTTCGATGACGGCCTCGGCGTAGCGTTCGAGTTGGGCCAGCGCCTCGGGGGCGGCGTAGTCAATGCCCGCGAAGTTGAGGAAGACGCAGGTGGCGCGCCGGTGCTCGTTCACCAAGGTTGCCGAGCCGGAGCAGATGCGCTCGTAGATGGGGCGTGGCACGAGCGGGCACAAGCGCGCCTGCGCCTGGGCGGGGTCGTCCACGGTGGGCAGGGGCGGAAGGGGCTGTGGCTCGACCGCGAGATTCAATCCCAACAGCAGCGCGTGGTCGGGGACGCACGGGGCCAGCTCCACCAGGCCCGCCGGCAATCGCGCCAGCAGAGAAGCGTGGAGCACGATGCTGCCCGGCTGAGCATGGTTCTCCGCCAGGCCCGCCTGGTTGAGCGCCGCACCCGCAAAGATGAACTCCGCGCGCCGCTCCGTACCGACGATGGCCTGCAAGACCTCGCCCGCCGCCAGCCCGAACTTCATCCGCACCGGGAAGTCGCCGGCCCGCGTCTTGCAATCGCCGTGTGTGCGCATGTAATCGCGCAGCTCCAAGGCGCACGCCAGCGCGCGCGGTTCCGCCGCGTCGCCGAAGAAGAGCACCGTGAGCGCATCGCCTGCGAACTTGCCCACCACCCCGCCCCAGCGGTGTGAGCGCTCGATGAGGGGGGTGAAGAGCTCATTGAGCACCCGCGTCATCTCCTCCGCGCCCTGCGGCCCCAGCGCCCCCAGCGCGGCGGTCAGCGGCGTGAAGCCGGACATATCGGCAAAGAGCACCACCGCATCCATCCGCGTCGCCAGCTCGAAGACATTGCACTCTGGATGGGTAATGATCTCCGCCGCCAGTGGGCGCGGCAGATAGCTGCTCAAAGTGGTCAAGGTTTGCATGGTGCACCTCCCTGCCCTTAAGATAAGGCCAAAGTGGGCATTTGACAAGCCTGCCGTCCACGAATCTGTTCACGAATGCACGAATTTACCCTGGTTCAGATCCATTCGTGTATTCGTAGCCCTATTCGCGGACGGCCCGTAGCACAGATTTGTGATTTACTGAGTCTCGATTATTGCGCTCGCAACCGGGCGGAATCGAACCACAGCCCGACGATGCGATGTGGCTCCGTCGCCTCAAAGACCACGCGGATCGTCACCGGATCGTCCAGCGTGAATTCGGCGCGATAGATCACGGCCACCATGCCCTGCGTTTGCTGGACTGAGACCACCTCGCGGGCGATGTACGCCCCCACCCTGTCCAAAAGCAGCGCCTCCAGCTCCAAAAAGGCGCTTTCGGGAATGGCGGATAACAGCGCCTCGCTAAAATGCTCCGAGAAGGTTGCGTAGTCGCCGGTGGTCAGCCCTGCCAGCAGATTATCCGTGAGCGGATCGCTGTATTCGAGCACCGCCTCGCGTTCGTCGCCGGTAAGGGTGCGGGG
>DAOTXC010000013.1:0-6930 GCA_034435555.1 Anaerolineae bacterium | reverse complement strand
CGCCACTTCTTGGGGGCACTCTCTTTCAGGGGAAGTTTATGCTCCCGGAGCGGAATCCCGGCTGCGCGCAGGCCTTGTTCGAGTTGCTCCACGTCTGGGGGCTGCCACAACTGGAAATGAAGCGGATAGTCCGTTTGGTCGTCGCTGTAGTGCAAAGTCACCAGGTTGTGTGCCCAAGCGTAGCGCTTTTCGGCATGATCGAAAAGATAGGCAATGTGGTCAAAGTGCTTCCCGTAGTGCGTGAGCAGCGTGTCGTCAAAACTGAGTACTCCTTTGGGCTTGATCTGGGTGCCGGGTAGACTGTTCAACAATGCCAACCGGTGTCGATTCAGCTCGGCTACAGAGAAAGGGCTTTGAGTCAACAGCCGATTGAGAGAACTTTGGTGGCGGCTTTCGGTCACGAACAGCCGGTTGATACCGTCAACCGTCTTGTTTTCTGAGACCAGCAAGCCGCTGAGGTAGCGCTGAAACTGTATCCAGGCTGCGGGCGAAAACACGGATTCAAACCAAGGGGCGTAGTGTTGCACGATCCGCGGAAACTCAACTAATGGCAACATGGTTCACCTCCTGTGAGTTGAACTCATGTTACTCCCTAGTACTGTCTTTGGCAACGGCTTTTCGATTATCAGGTTGTTAATGTGCTGTGGCCCTACCTGGGGTCACTGCGAAAGTCGAGAAATAAGTTTCGTTGACCGCCGGGAGGAAGACCCCGAGCGGAGTAACTGTGGACGCGGAGCGAAAATCGTGGTCCAATGCCTGTACCGGGACGCGACTACGCCCGCCGCGGGAAAAATGCCCCAGCACGACGCGGGCTTTGGCATCTACTGACATCCGCAAGATCGTGGGATCAGCATCCGCCGCAGGGTTGACCGCGGCGAGCCGCTCAAAAATGGCGTCGGTTTCGGGCAACTTTTTCATAGGGCGACTTTTTTTACCGCCCGCAGCTGGTAGCCCAGTTCATTCAAGCGTTGGCGAATGACCTCGGCACTCGGCAAGGTCGCGTCTGTGTGGTCATACGCCGTCAGCAGTTGTTCGCGGACGCTGTGCGCACTCAAGCGCAGATAGAGGCGCGTACTGTGAAACGTCGGGTCTGTCTGGCTATGTTGTTCAGCAATGGTCTGGATATCGTCCAGCAAGTCCGGTAGGTGCGCCTCCGCGCGTTTCCGCCCACGGGAGGCATAGTCATCGACGCACATGAAGCCACTCTCAAGTTCGTACATGGCTTTGCGGATCGTCTTGCGGCTCCATCCCAGTTCGCGTTCGAGCAGGCTGGGCCCGCCGCGCCCTAATGTTCGGGCCACGCGGGCCATATACCGGCGTTTCTCGGCCCCTTTCAGGGCCTTGATGGTTTCTTGGTGCAGTTGCTTTTCGGCTTCTGTAAGTGTCATTGGATGCTCCGTTATGCTTGATAGTGGCACTCAGTTTAGCATACTTTTTGGGGAATTTAAATTCGGGAGCGGCCTTATCCACCTGTGACGGTGCCGGAAGAGCTTGCCAAATTGCTGAGGTAGTTCATTGGCTCAGAGGCGTGGTATCAACACCGGCGTGCGCGCTTTGTAGGCTTCGTAGTCCTCCTGACCGCCCCATTTCTCGTCGGCGCGCTGTTCCAACAGTGGAATGCCGCTGACGCGGGTGAGCAGCAGGGTGACGAAGACCGGCGAGAGTAGCCCGATCCACTGCCAACCGCGCAAGACCGGCAGCGCGATCACCGCCATTCCGATCCAGAGCACAATTTCGCCAAAGTAATTGGGATGGCGAGAACGTGCCCACAAACCGGTCTGGATGAAGCGCCCTCGATTGGCCGGATCCGCCCGGAAACGATTCTTTTGGGCGTCGGCCACCACCTCGATGGTGAAGCCGGCGACCCAGATCAAGAAGCCGACCAGTGCAAATGGCCCCAGGGGGCGCTGTTCCGTCGTGGTGATCGTCACCAGCGCCGCCGAGAGCGTGAAAGTTATCCAGATCGCTTGTAGCGTCCAGACGTTGAGGAAGCGAATAAACGAGGGCCTGATCTCATCGAACCGCCCATCCTTCCCCGCACGGCGGACGCGCCGGAAGAGGAACGTCCCCAAGCGGCCCGCCCAGATCACCACCAGGGCCGCCACCAGCAACGCGCGCCCATCAATATCCGGACTGAGCACCACCGCCAGCAGCGTCACGCAGATGTAGGTGAGGCTGCCGGTCAGGTCGAAGAACTGCTCGGTCTGCCCCACGTAGGCCGGGATGAAGGCCAGCCATTGGATCACAAAGATCAGCCCCACCGCCAACGCGAAGAGCGGCCAGCCCCAGACGGTTGCGCTCCCCTGGCTCCCCGCCCAGGCCATGCCCAATCCCACCAGAATCAATAATGGAAAAACAATCGGTGTGTTTTTTGACTGATCCATCTTTTCCTCCTAACCGTTGTTTGGTGCTTCCCTGTCATTCCTTCTCGAGCGGCATCCCTGAGAGGATGTGCAAGGCGCGCAGCCACGAGTCGCGCTCCGCGCCCATTGGCTCGGAGGTGAAGCGATAATCGTTCTTGCGCAGGAACTCCGAGAGTTCATCGTGCAGCGCGGCCCAGATGCGCCGCTGCACGGCGACCAGCGTCTTGGCCTTGCCGCTCAGCCCCGCGTGCCGGAGCACCAGCCGCAAATGCGTCAGGCATAGGCCGCCGCAAGCCTCCAGCGCCGCCTGCACCTCCGCGTCATTGATGTCGTCCAGCAGCACCCCGCCGTAACGCGCCGCGGTCTGCTCGCCGAGCTGGCAGACCGGGCAGGGGACGCTGGCGTCGAGCTGTTGCGCCAGCTGCGCTCCCGTCACCGGCTTGCGAAACAGCCCTCTGCCCGGTTCCGACTCCGTATCCCGCAGCAGATCTTTGATGCCTGCATGGTAAACCAGCGCGATGGGCAAGGCGCTGCCCTTGAGCGCGCGCCAGTCCCGGGCGTGACGCGCACACATCCCCCGCGATTGCTGCAACGCCTCGCGGGTAGGCACATCAATGATGCGCTCGTAGGTCAGGGAATCCAGAAAGGTCTGCTCGGCGCGTGCTACCAGATGACACAATGGACATCCCGGTTGCTGCAAGACTTCGCGCAACTCGCACTGTAGTGGGGTCAACTGTTGGTTGGACATAATTCTATTTTAGCACGAAGCCCACGCTGCGAAAGCAGCGCTCGATTCTGATAGGCGTGCCTATTGCGGCGATGCGGTTGTGCTGTCCCGGATATACGCATCCACCACCCGCTCCAGCAAGGTCAGCGGCATGGAGCCGTTCTTCAGCACCACATCGTGGAACTGGCGCAGGTCGAATTTATCGCCTAGGGCCGCTTTCGCCTTTTCGCGCAGTGCGAGCATCTTGATTTCACCGATTTTGTAGGCGCAAGCCTGTCCTGGCATGACGATGTAACGTTCGATCTCGCTCACAACGCTTTCGTGCGCGCTGGCGGTGTGATTTTCCATGTAGTCTATCGCCTGCTCGCGCGTCCACTTCTTGTGATGGATGCCGGTGTCCACTACCAGCCGCACGGCGCGGAACAACTCGGAATCGAGATACCCCAGCTCGCCGTAAGGATCATCCTGATACGCGCCAATCTCTCGCGCCAGCTTCTCAGCATAGAGCGCCCACCCCTCAGCATACGCGATGAAGGGCAACAGCCGTCGGAAGAACGGGACGCCCTTGAGCTCCTGCGCAATCGCCAGCTGGAAGTGGTGTCCGGGGATACCCTCGTGGTAGGCCAGGGTCTTCATCCCGAACTTGTGGATTTCGCTCATGTTGCGCAGATTGGCGTAGAAGACGCCCGGTCGCCCCCCGCCCATATCCGCCGGCTGGTAATACGCCCCGGCGGATGTTTTCTCGCGGAACTCCGGGACGCGCTCGACCTTCAGCGCGGCCTTTGGGCGGGTGGAGAAGTATGGATCGAGCCGGGCGTTCATCTCGTCGAGGATGCGCTGGTAATCGTCCAGGCAGGCTTGCCGCCCCTCAGCCGTATCGGGATACAGGAAGCGCTCCTCTTTGGCGAGCTCCGCAAGTTTCCGAGGCGCATTCGTCACATCGCCATAGCCCAAACGCTGCAAGATGCCCGCCATCTCGCGCTCGATGCGCGCCACTTCTTGCAGGCCGATCTCATGCACCTGCTCCGGCGTGTAGTCCGTTGTGGTGCTGCTGCGCAGGCAGTAAGCGTAAAAGGCTTCGCCTTCGGGCAGCTTCCAGACGCCATCCTCCGTGGTTGCCTTCTGCTCCAGCGCGGTGAAATACGCGATGAAGTTCTGATAGGCCGGATAAACGCTGCGCTCGATGGCTTCCTCGGCGCTGGCGAGCAGTTGTTCACGGTCGCTGGCGCTGAGTTTTTCCACTTTCACCAGCTTATCGCGGAACACCGTGTACAGCGGATTCTCCACAGCGGGCTGGCCGGCAAACGCCGTCATCTCATCCAATACCCGGCGGATGACAAAGCGCGGCGGGATGACGCCCTGGGTCTCGCGTACCTGTAGCCCTTCCATAACTTGGTCGAACTTCACGCCAAAGCGGTTCAGGCGTTGGATATAATTGCGCCCTTCGCGCTTGTTCACCACCGGATGCAGGGTCATCATAAAGGCGGGGAGTTGGGATTGGATGCCAAACATCTGGTTGAGCGGATAATCGTGAAAGCGGAATTTCTCCCCGCGCGCCTGATCATCCAGGAACCAATCCATGATATCGGTTGAGAGCAAGGTGTCCGCCGATTGCCGCTCTCGCTTATAGCTGCGCAGAATGGCGAGGTCGCGCTTGAGCCAGCGATACATCTTGGTCTCGTGCTCCACTGAGGCATCGGAGAGTTTGGCGTTGTGCCAGCGCAGGCCAAACTTCTCCAGGATGCCCAGCATCGTCAGCAGCTCCGGGCCGGTCAAGGCGAAGTGGATGAACGTGCGCGCGTAGAGCAGGTGGACGCTCCAGGGTTTGCCCCAGATCAGCGTCACGATAAACCAGGCCAATAGTGCAACGAGTACCGCGATCAAAACGAAAATCGTATCCATGTGAGTTCGCTCCTTTGAGGATTCCTTGTACACCCCCTAGTATATCCCGGCTTGTAGCAATGCAAAGCGCGCACCCTCCCGCCCTCCAAAGTTTGACATCCCCATCCAGTTCGTTTACACTGAGGCTAGGTCTGGTCGGTTTTTTCCATAGGGGGAAATTATGAACAAACCATTTGCCATACGCTTGTTGCTGACCCTGCTCTCGCCGGGCATAGGGCTACGCCCTGCCCCCAGCGCCAACTCGGAGATTCAGGAGATGCTCACCTGTGTTTTAGTCTCCCTGGGATTACTTGCCCTGGTTGGCTACCTTGTTTATTTGGGAACCGAGAAACGGCGTCGGCCTGGCTCAGCGCCCTACGATTCACAAACACTCCCCAAGGGCCTCACCGTGCAGGAGACGCGGACCGGCTTGATCGTCCGCAAGCACACGCCCCTCCTGACGCGGCTCCTCTCGCTGGCCTTCACCTCATTGGTTTTGTCTGTAGCCATACGAGAGATTGTTTCGGGAGGGAACTTCGCGGGATCCAGATATGGACTACTCAACATTCCGGTGATAGTTCTCTTCATCTATGTAGGACTGGCCTTCACGCTCAACACCACGACCCTTCAGGCTGAGGGGGAGCTGCTAACCGCCAAACATGGGCCGATTCCCATGCCCGGCAATCGCCAGGTGCCGCTGCGAGAGATCGGCCAGCTCTATTGCCGGGAAAGAGTCCGCCGCTCGCATAGATCAATCGGCCCCAGCTATAGCTACGCGCTCTATGCCGTGATGCGCGATACGGACGAGAAGATCCAGCTGCTCACCTTCAAAAAGGCGGCCCAGGCGCGCTATGTCGAGCAACAACTTGAGCGCTATTTGGGCATCCAGGATGCCCCTGTGACGGGAGAATTCCCCAAGTGAGCCGCTCGCGCCCTACCACTGCCGAGCCGACCCAACGCGATTGGCGCTATTGGGTCAAGTTGTGCGGCTTCACGGTGGTCTGCGCGCTCATCGGCCTCCTAATCGGGAGCGCCTACCTCGGCTATCGGGGCGCGCAGCACTACATCTATCCACCACGGGCCGCGCTGCCGCTAGATGAGACCCCCGCGCGCTTTGGCAGCGACTATGAAGATATCCACCTGTTCACCCAAGATGGCATCACGTTGAGCGCCTGGTACACCCCCGCACAGAACGGGGCGGTGATTCTAATCGCACATGGCTATGGCGCGGCCCGTTCGGCGGCGCTACATGCGCGCTTTGCCCAGCAGGGCTATGGCGTGATCTCGTGGGATGCGCGCGCCCACGGCGCGAGCGGAGGAGAGCGCAGCACCATGGGCTACGAGGAAGCCCTGGATGTCGCCGCCGCTCTCGACTATGCCCTGCAACAAGAGGGCGTCCAGCAGGTGGGGGCCTTCGGCAATTCGATGGGAGCCGCCACCGTCATCCGCGCGGCGGCGCAGCGGCACGAGATCGCCGCCGTGGTCGCCGATAGCGCCTATCCCACCCTCGAGGAGATGATCGCGCGGGTGGCCCCTTATCCGGTGTTGCGCCCCTTCTTCCGCTTCTTCGCCGAGCGCGAGGTAGGCATCTCAGTTCGGGCTATGCGCCCCCTTGATGAGATCGGCCAGCTCACTCCGCGCCCGGTGTTCATCATTCAAGGCGCAGCCGACGCCACCGTGCCGCCGGACTCGGCGCAGCGCCTGTACGCGGCGGCGGGCGAGCCGCGCACACTGTGGCTCGGCCCTGGGGTCGGGCATGGCGGGATGCGCGCCGCCGACCCTGACGAATATGACCAGCGCGTCTTTACCTTCTTCGATACCTACTTGCTGATGGAGTCATCATGTGCCTCCGGTACACCACCGAGGATAAAAATGTAGGATAGGTTGCCAACCTGTCTTACGCTCAGGCTATTTTCTAGGGAGACACCGGTGCTGGCGCACACCATCCAGCACGAAAAT
>DAOTXC010000012.1:0-3302 GCA_034435555.1 Anaerolineae bacterium | reverse complement strand
CCGGAAAGGCCCAGCGGCCCCCGCCGCATGTTGAACACCGCTATCGCGGGGATGTTGGGGCTAATGCTGAGCGTTGGCTGGGTGCTTGTTGCGGAGTGGTGGCGGCAGGGGCAGGTCTCTCCTGCTTAAGTTTGCACATTATTACAGAGCCGGCGCGATGCGAGCAAAATGGTGGGGAGCGGCGCTGCTCGTTGTGGGTGTTATGGCTGGGGTCTGGTTACGCCCGGCCTTGCTTTCTATGTATCACGTCGCGCGCGGCGCACGTGCCCTGGATACCGCGTTGGTCCCCGTGTTTGCAGGCCGGTTAGCGCCGGAGCAGATTGTGGATGGGCCGTTGCTCGAATCTGGGATCGCGTCGCTGCATCAAGCGTTGGTATACACGCCGACCCGCATCCACGTCCGCCGGCTGCTGGCGCGGGCTTATGTCAGCCAGGGGCAGATGGAGACCGCGCTCGCACTCCTGGAGGAGGTCGCGGCGACGGATCCGGTGCCGCCGATGGTCTATCTTGAGATTGGCGATCTTTACGATTTGCAGGGCGACAGCGAACGCGCGGTTGCATATTACGAGCGTGGGCGCGTCGGAACGCGCGTGGTGCCACTGACGGCGAATTATCTCAAGTTGGCGCAGGCCTATCTGGAGGAAGGGGATGGACACAGCGCGATCAGAACGTGGCAGGCCGTGCTGCGGATCAATCCCGATAATCTCTACGCGCTGATGCAATTGATTGCCATGCACCAGGAGCTGGGGGATGAGGCAACTGCTGCGAGTTACACGCGCCGCGCCCAGCAGTTCGCTGCCGCCGCTGCTGAGGTGCAGCAGGATTTTCGGCTGGCCGAATATCAGGGCGAGGCGATGGCGGCACTCGTAGAGCAAGGGATTTGGGATCGCGCCATGCTGTTGAACCTGGTGTCGTATCAGGTGTGGCATTACAATGAGGGCGTCGAGAGCCTGATGACAGCGCGGGTCCTGGAAACAGTCCTGTCCCATTGGCCGGACGATCCCGACCTGTTGTTCTATCGGGCGGAGCTCTATCACCGGCAAGGGGATGCGACGCGAGCCGAGGCCGGTTATCAGCGGGCGCTCGCAGCGGATGCGAGCTACGCGCCGGTGTATTTGCGGTTGGGGATGTTGGCGGAGCATGATTGTGCTGCGGCTATTCAGTGGTACGAGCGCTATCAGGCGCTCCAGCCCACGGATCTGTTGGGCGCGCAACGGTTGCTGGCGGCCTATGAAGCGTGCGGGCAAGCGCCCCCACTAGATTTGCAAGCCTTCGTCACCCGCCAGTGTGACCTGCAACAGATCGCGGCGAATTTGTTAGGTGTTTCGCCGGATGCGCTCTCCTTAGGGCAGAATCTAGTTCCCAACGGCGCTTTTGAGGATTGGAGCGCAGCAGAGCCTGCCGGATGGGCATGGTCGGCGATGTTCAATCGGACGCCCTTTGCCGAGGCGCTTTTCTATGGTGGCGCGGAGACTTTGGATTCCCTTCACGGTGAACGCCACGCAAGAATATACGGTGTGTGGGTAGCAGAGCCGGAAGCTGGGCAGAGTCGCGCGCGCGCAGGCTATTGGTGGAACGAACAGCCGGGAGTGTCCCTGCAAAGCGGCGGGACTTATCTGATCAGCTTTTACTATCGCACGACACAGATGGATAGCCAGGATGCCACCATCTGGTTGACCGGAGAGCACGAGATCTTCTGGAGAAATGATCGTCAGCTACCCCCAACCGAGGGGGCCTGGCAGCATTTCGTCGCCATCGGGACAAATCGCAGTGCGGAGGCTGTGACGGTTCGTCCCTTAGTGCGGTCATTTGGCAGCGGCGTGGTGGCGTTCGATGCGGTAGGGGTCTATGAGGTGGAGTCGGAACGGGAAGTGATGGCACCGTTGTTTTTTGTAGGTGGGGAATAGGGCGAGCTTGGGGCAAAACCACTTTCAGAGGCCTGCAAATTGATACAAGAAACTGCAAGTAAAGCGCCCGCTGCCTTGAGTGTATCAGCAGTGGAAGCTATTCAGACATCGAATCAAGGATCTCTCGCGGAAGCGCGCGCGCGGTTCCCGCTGAATATTGTCTCTAATGTGCTTTGGTTAGGGTTGAATATGCTGGTCAATGTGTGGTACACTCCCTACTTGATCGGCAATTTAGGGGTAGCTGTCTATGGTCTGATTCCCTTAGTCAACTCGATGACCAATTATATGACGATTATCACCCAGGGCTTCAATAGCGGCGTCAGTCGTTTTTTGACATTGGACCTGGCAAGTGAGGACCCCGAAGCGGCCAATCAAACCTTCAATACCACTCTGTTCGGCAGCCTTATTATTATAGCGATTCTTCTACCTGTCACACTGGCGCTGACCTATCTCGCGCCGTATATCTTCGATGTTCCTGTGGGTCACACGATGGGGCTGCGCTGGTTGGTATTGATGACCTCCTTGACCTTAATGCTGACCACATTTGCCAGTAGTTTCACTACTTCCTCCTACGCGCAGCATCGGTTCGATTTGCGGTTGCTGCTCAACATTGCTCGGTTGGCCTTGCAGGTTGGAATTGTGGTGATGTTTTTCACTTTGGAAGAGCCTCAGCTGTGGCATGTGGGGTTGGGGATGGTAGCTTCAGGGTTTATCTTCCTGGCGGGACATCAGCGTTTGTGGCGCAAGCTCACCCCGGAGTTGCGCATTGCCCCGCGACTTTTTGAAAAGAGTCGTCTGGGCGAGATTTTTGGGTTCAGTGGTTGGGTGCTTGTCAGCCGCATCGGGTCGTTGCTTTTTCTCAACATAGATTTGATCGTTGCTAATCTCGTTTTTGGGGCGGAGGTGGCTGGGCGTTATGGCTCCGTGATTCTCTTTCCCACCTTGTTGCGCACGTTGGTCAATACCATTGATGGCGTTTTGACTCCCATCATGCTCACCCTTTACGCACAGCGCAATTATCGAGGTCTGGTGAAGGTCGCTCAGAAATCAGTTAAATTTACGGGATTGTTGATCGCGCTTCCCATTGGCCTGCTCTGTGGATTGGCGCGCCCTTTGCTAAGTATATGGTTGGGGCCGGATTTCGCTGATCTCTCGTGGCTTGTCATTGCCTTGGTCAGCCATTTGTGTATCAACACGGCAGTCATCCCACTCTTCGCCATTCAAATCGCTACCAACAAAGTGCGTTTACCTGGTCTCGTCACAGTAACTACCGGCATTGTCAATGCCCTCTTTGCTTACTCCCTGGCGCGTTGGTCGAACTGGGGCTACGTGAGCATTGCCATCGCTGGCGCGATTGTGCTCACTGCCAAAAATGCCCTCTTTACTCCGCTTTATA
>DAOTXC010000011.1:0-36474 GCA_034435555.1 Anaerolineae bacterium | reverse complement strand
CTCTCCGCCTGACCGTGCTCTCGCCGGTCAAGACGCTCCTGGATGTCGCCGATGTGGCGTGGCTTCAGGTGCGCCTGGCCGATGGCGCGGGTCTGGGCATCTATCCCGGACATGCGCCGCTCATTGCCGAAACGATCTCCGCCCCGCTGCGTTATGCTACGGCTGAGGGCGAGCAGCAACTAGAGCTGGCGGCGGGCATCCTGCACATCACGCTGGAGCGGGTGTGGCTCTTGACCGCCGGCGCTACGGCGGAGCTGGCCCCCTCGGCCACAGAGGCAGATTCCGAACTGGCGCGCTTTGATCGGTTGGCGGGGGCGCTCCTGACGACCCTCGATGCGGCCCCGGCCCCAGAGGCTGCCGGTGACTAGGCCGGAGCGCAGTTGGTTTCAGGACCTGGGCCGCGAGGCCGTCCGCGCTACGACTCTGGGCTGGGAATTGGCCGTGCCCATTTTCGGCGGGGTCCTGTTAGGCCATTTTTTGGATAAGCAGCTCGGCACGGGGTACACCTTTACCGTGGGTCTGCTCTTCGCCGGAGTGGGGGTGGGCTTCTACAATATTTGGAGGTTTAGCCAGGATGTGGATGCCCGGCAACAACAGATCAAAGCGCGGCGAGAGAAAGAAGCATTACAACAACAAGAGGAAGATGCGTCATGAGTGCGATATGGATACTGGCGGGGGCGGCGGTCAGCGCGGTGAGTTTGCTCAGCCAGGTCTGGATTGCGGGGCGGCAGTTGTGCCCTGAAGCATCGCAGGGCGTGTTGATGGTGATGATGTTGGGCGGGCTGTTGCTGCGCCTGACCCTGGTTGCCGTAGTATTGATCGCGGCCTTGCAGATTACGGGCGTTGTAGCGGCCATTTGGGCCGTGGTGGGCATGATCGTGATGCGCTGGCTGTTGGTCTATGGCCTCCACAAAGGGAAATTGTTCCGCACCTGGTTGCAAAAGTAGCGGAGGAACTTGAAAATGAGAAAACTATGGCGTGTTGGATGTGTGCTCTTGCTCCTGGCAGCGCTGACCGGTTGCGCGGCGGCCTCCGACCAGGGCGCGCCTCCTCAGCAAACCGGCATTGATGTCACCCCGCAGAATATCATTCATCTGTTTGGCGATGTCTGGATCACGGATACCGTCACCTCCACCTGGGCGATGATGGCCTTGATCATTGGCATCGCGGTCGTTCTGCGGCGTGCCCAACCGGTGGCCTTGGAGATGCTCTTGGAATTCCTCACCGATATGATCTCCGATGTAATGGGAGATGCGGCGTTGCACTACCTGCCTTTCTTGGGCACACTTGCCATCTTCATCGCCGTGGCGAACATTATCGGGGTGATCCCCTTCCTTATATCGCCCACTCGCGACATCAGCACCCCGCTTGCGTTGGCGCTGGTCGTTTTCTTTGCAGTGCATTACTACGGTATTCGCGCCAAGGGCTGGTTGCAATATCTCAAAGACCTGGCCTCGCCGCTCTATCTGCTGCCGCTCATGTTGCCCCTGGAGATTATCGGGCAGTTGAGCCGCACCCTCTCGCTCACCTTGCGCCTTTTCGGCAACATCATCAGCGGGGAATTGGTCATCGCGGTCATCTTCGCCCTGATCCCCCTCTTTGTCGAGTTGCCCCTGGTGGGCCTGAATATGTTCACTGGCCTGTTGCAGGCCTATATCTTTGCAGTATTGGCTACGGTCTACATCAGCGCCGGTGTGGAAGTTAGCGAATCTGACTAAATTACTACGTAGGAGGTAGTTAGTATGTTTGAAAATATGAGTCCCGAAGTGTTGATCACTGTGTTGACCATTGTCGTGTCCGGTTTCGGTATCGTGTTGGGGACGCTGACCCCGGCTATCGTGGAGGGGCGCGCCGCTATCCGCGCGTTGGAGGGGATGGTCCGGCAGCCGGAAGTCGCCGGCGATCTGCGCACCACCATGATTATCGCCATCGCGCTCCTGGAATCAACCGCGATCTACACCTTGCTGGTTCTCTTGATCTTGATTTTCGCCAACCCGCTGCTCGACCGGTTCTTCCCGGCGGCAGAAAGCGCCTTGCGGCTGTTGGGTGTCTAGCGCCGTGGAAAGCCGCAGTAGTCCGATGCTTCCCCCGCGAAGTTGTTGGGGCGCTAAGCCAGAGGAGGACCTATGCAGTTAACTCCTAATCTTGCAACCATTATTTTTGAGATGCTCAACTTTCTGGCCCTGGTGGTCGTCCTCTACTTCATCCTCTTCAAGCCGATCATGAAACGTGTGGAGGAGCGCGCGCAGCAAAAGGCGGCGCTGTTGCAGCAGATACGCGAGGACCAGGCCGCGGCTGCGACCCTGCGCGCCGAACTGGAAACGCGGCTGGCCTCCGCCGAGACCGAAGCGGCGACGATCATCTCCGAGGCGCAGGACAAAGCCGAGCACGAGCGCGCCGAACTGCTCAAAGAGACCCAGGCCGAAGTCGAGCGCATCCTGGTAGAGGCCCACGCCGATGCCTACCGCGTCCGCAAGCAGGCCGTGGATGAATTCCACGAGGAGCTGCTCGACGCGATCCTGGAGATCAGCGGGATGGTGGTGGGCCAATTGGCCCCTGATGGGATGCACCTCTCGATGATCCAGCAGCTCAGCGACCGCATTTGGGAGCTGGGCCGTGGCGATATGGCACGTGTCGAAAGCTTCCGGCGTTCATTAGGCGACCGCGCGCCAACAGCCTACGTGACCACCGCCCGCCCGCTCTCCTCGGAGATGCAGGGGTTGCTGGCGCGCACCTTCACCGCGCTGGCCGACCGCAACGTCAATCTCGACATCCAGGTGGATCCGTCGTTGGCGGTGGGCGTTCGCGTTCGTCTGGGTGACATAGTGGTGGACAACTCTATCGCCGGGCAACTCGATGGGTTGCGCGAGAACGTCGCCCTGACGCTAAAGGAGCAGCTTTCGGATGAGTGAACGTCGCGCCGAGGGCGTCAAATTGGACGTTAATTCCGTACAGCCGGACATCGGCGCGCTGTTGCGCAGCTTGCGCACGCACGTCCAGCAATTGGACGATACCGTGCAGGTGGAGACGGCGGGCCTGAGCATAGTGCAGCGTTTGAGCCAGGAAGTGGCGACGCTTCCCGATATGCCCCATGCCGCTCCCGACCTGGAAGCGTTGTTGCAGGCGCTTCGCGGTGGAATTGAACAGCTTGTCAGTGACGTTCGTTTTCACAACGTTGGAACTGTGCAGCACATCGGCAATGGCGTGGCAACCGTCTCTGGCTTGCCGCGCGCGCGCACCGATGAATTGGTCCTCTTCCCCACCGGGGTGCGTGGCCTGATCCTCAACCTCGACCGTGTCCACGTGGATATCATTCTCCTTGGCCCCGTTGAGGGCATCATGGGAGGCGATCTGGTCTCCTCGACCGGCAATCGGCTGCGCGTACCCGTGGGCAACAGCCTTTTGGGACGGGTTGTCAATCCGCTGGGCGCGCCGTTGGATCAGCGGGGCCTCATTGACGCGGCGGCCTATCGCTTCCTGGAGCGCGACGCGCCCGGCATCGTCGAGCGCGAGCCAGTCCACGAGCCGTTGCACACGGGCCTCAAGATTATTGATGCTTTGGTTCCCATCGGGCGAGGACAGCGAGAGCTCATCGTGGGCGACCGGCAGACGGGCAAGACCGCCATTGCCGTTGATGCCATCCTCAATCAGCGTAATGATCCCGGCGTCGCCTGTGTCTATGTCGCCATCGGGCAGAAGAAGTCCTCGACCCTGGCGATTATCGAGACGTTGCAGCGGGCCGGGGCCTTGGAGTACACCACGGTCGTGATGTCCAGCCCGGACGACCCGCCGGCATTGCGTTATCTGGCCCCTTACGCTGGCTGCACGATGGCCGAGTATCTCATGCTCGAAGGGCGCGACGTGCTGATCATCTTCGATGATTTGACCAAACACGCCAATGCTTATCGCGAGCTGAGCCTGCTGTTGCGCCGTCTGCCAGGGCGCGAGGCTTATCCCGGCGACATCTTCTACCTGCACTCGCGCCTTTTGGAGCGCGCCGCGAAGCTCAACGATGAGGCCGGCGGCGGCTCGCTCACCGCGTTGCCCATCGTGGAAACACAACGCGGCAATCTCGCTTCCTACATCCCCACCAACTTGATCTCCATCACCGATGGGCAAATCGTGCTCGATACGGCGCTCTTCAATCGCGGTGTGCGCCCGGCGGTGGATGCGGGGCGCTCTGTCTCGCGGGTGGGCGGTAGTGCGCAGACCTCCGCCATGCGCGAGGTGGCCGGCCGTTTGCGGCTGGAACTGTCGCAGTTCGAGGAGGTCGCTCGCTTTGCCCGCGTTGGCGCTGAAGTGGATGAGGCGACGCAGCGGCAGATCCGGCGCGGCGAGCGGTTGCAGCGCATCCTTACCCAGCCTGCGCATCGTCCGCTGCCATTGGCCTCGCAAATTGTGGTGCTGCGGGCGGTGACGGGTGGCTATATGGACGATGTGCCGTTGGATGAACTGCAGGCGTTCGAGTCGGCGTTGCTGGAGCGGACGATTGCTGAGCATCCAGCCTTCATCGGACAGCTGAACCGGACCGGCGAACTGACCGCCGAGATTCGAGAGGGATTCGAGGAGACATTGACGCGCCACTGTGCGGCCTGGCGCGCTAGGAGGCAGGAGCCATGAAGATGGTGATGGCGATCATCCCCCGCGATCAGGCGGGGGCCGTGTTGGAGTGTTTGATCAAGGCCGGGCACACGGCGACCTTTAGCGATAGCCGGGGGGGTGTGTTGCGCCAGGCCCAGCAGATGCTCTTCATCGCGGTCAAGAAATCGGATTTGGAAACGGTGCTTCATCTGATCCGGCAAAGTTGCCATGCGCCCATCCAGGTGGAATCGTCTTCGGCCCCACGTGGGCTGGTGGGCGTATCGTCCGCGACGCAGGAGATGGAGGTGGGCGGCGCGGTGATCTTCGTGTGGGATTTGGATCGCTTCGAGATCTGCTGAGGCGCAATGTCAGGAATCGAACAGCTTCAGAGCCGTCTGGCGAACGTCCGCACCGTCGAGCCGATTTTGGGCGCGCTACGGACGATCTCGCTGGGGAGCTGGCAGGCGGCGCAGAACCAACGCACGGGCTTGCAGCGTTTCGCCTATCATCTCCAGGAGGTGTTGCGCCAGGTCGCTCCGGCGCTGCCGCAGCCATCCCCTCGCCGCCTCTGGTCACGTGCCAAACCCGTCCCCGCTGTTGTTCCGGATAACCCGGAGCGCGTTGTGCTGCTGGTGCTGGGGACGGAGCGCGGTCTCTGTGGGCGCTTCAACGATGCCATAGTCGAGCGGGCGCTCGACTATATGGAGGCGCGTGCCGCCGAGGAGGTATCGGTCACATTGGCCGTCCTCGGATCACGTGCGGGGCGGCTGTTCAAGCGGGCGGGGCAGCCCTTCAGCGTGGCGGGGGCGCTCTCGACAACGGCGTTGCCCTCGTTTGCGCTGGCCTTCGCGTTGATGCAAGGGTGGCTCGCCGAGTACGAGGCGGCAACGCTGGATGCTGTGGACCTGGTCTACAACGCCTATGCCGGTGTTGGCCGTTATACCACTACCGTCCAACGCCTCTTGCCGCCAGAAGCGCCCTCGGTGGACGCCGATGTGCCTGAAGCGGTGGGGTATCGCCCCCCGACCATCGTGGAGACCGATCCTGTGCGTTTGTACGCGCGCGTGGTGGAGCAGTGGGCGGCCTTGAGCTTCTACGGCCTGTTGCTGGATGGCGCGGCGGCGGAACACGCCACGCGCTATCAGCTGATGGAGGCGGCCTCGCAGAACGCCGAGCGGCTGATCGAGGAGCTCACCCTGGAGATGCAATCGCTCCGGCGGCAGGCCATCACCCGCGAGATGCAGGAGTTGGCTGTGGGCGCCGGCTTGATGTCGCCGAGGGATTGATGTTGCGCCTGGCTGTTTTCGATCTGGATGGCACGCTCAAACAGGAGCGCGATCCGTATTTGTACCTGCATCGGCGGCTGGGCAAGCTCGCCGAGGTGGAGGCCAGCGGCCTCTTCGCCCGTGGGTTTAATGGCGAAATCTCCTACGAGACGTGGCTGCGCCTCGATGCCGCGTTCTGGCGCGGGACGCCGCGCGCGCGGCTCTGGCAATATTTTCGGGAAAATGCCTACCTGCCCGGTGCGCGCGAGACTATCGCAGCCCTGCAAGCCGCCGGCGTCGAGGTGGCGATCCTGAGCACGGGTCTGCTGCTGCACGTCGAGCAGGTCGCCGAGGAGCTGAGCATCCGCCACTACCTCGGCAACGAGATTGGCTTCGTCGAAGAGGCCGGCGAGTGGGTCGTCGGCGAGGCCGTGCGCGTTCATCTCCCGCTCCACGGCAAGGGCGCGGCGCTCCAGGCATTGCAGGCGCGGCTGGACATCTCTCCGGGGGAGACGCTGGCCGTGGGCGACACGCGCGGCGATATTCCTCTCTTTGAAGGGGCGGCGGTCAGCGTGTCTGTTCAGCCGAGCCACCCGGAGGTGGCGCAGGCCGCCGACATCGTGCTGCCGGAGCCAGATTTGCGCCCGCTACTGAGCCAGGTGCGGGATCATGCGCCGGGGTGGTGTCCGGTAGTGATAACGCCGACGGTTTAGTTCGCGCACTTGTATCTACTCAGGCTCTAGCCGGATCGCCAGATCCGGCGTGGATGCACAAGCAGATTCCAGGCTGCTACATAATGTAGTGCTAGTTAATTCTGACTTGACGGGGATCTGACGATCCCCTCAGAGCCAGGGTGAGTAGTTATGCGCACTTTCCCAAAAAGAAGCCCCCAGGAGGAGAAATCCTGGGGGCGTTTGCGTATGAACGGCGGCGTTACGCCTCGTCGCGCTGATAGCGCAGAACGGGATTGCGCGCGGCCTGTACCTCGTCGAGCCGGCGGACAGGGCTGTCGTGGGGCGCGTCGTGGAGCAGCTCGGGCTGTTCGACGGCCTCGGCTGCGATCTGGCGCAGGATGGCGGCGTAGTTGTCGAGCGACTGCTTGCTCTCCGTCTCGGTCGGCTCGATCATCAGCGCCTCCGGGACGATGAGCGGGAAGTAGTTGGTGGGTGGATGGACGCCGTAGTCAATCAGCCGCTTGGCAATGTCAAGCGCGTGGATGTCGGGTGCTTCCTTCAGATGCCCTTCGATAACGAACTCGTGTTTGCAAATGCGGTCGTAGGGCAGCGGAAAGAGGCCCTTGATCTGGCTGAGCAGATAGTTGGCGTTGAGCACGGCGTGCTCGGCGGCGTCGCGGATGCCCTTGTCGCCCAACATGCGGATGTAGGTGTAGGTGCGCACCAACATGCCGAAGTGGCCCCAGAAGGATTTGACGCGCCCGATGCTCTTGGGCGGCGTGGAGAGTGAGAAGTAGGGATAGTCATCGCTGGACATCTCCTCATCCAGGATGACGATGGGGCCGGGCAGGAAATCAACCAGGTGCGGGGCCACGCCGACCGGCCCACTGCCGGGGCCGCCGCCGCCGTGGGGCGTGCTGAAGGTCTTGTGCAGGTTGAAGTGCAGCACGTCAATCCCTACATCGCCGGGGCGCATCACGCCCATGAGCGCGTTGAGATTCGCGCCGTCGCCGTAAACCAGCCCACCGCAGCTATGTACCAGCTCGATGACCTCCACGAGATTCTCCTCGTACAGCCCCAGCGTGTTGGGGTTGGTGATCATCAACCCGACGACCTCTTCGCAGATCTGCTCCTTGAGCGCGTTGATGTCCACATTGCCACGCGCATCCGAGGGGAGCTGCACGACCCTGAGGCCGCTCATGTTGGTGCTGGCGGGGTTCGTGCCGTGTGCTGAATCGGGCACCAGGATGATGTGGCGCTTGGTGTCGCCGCGATCCAGGTGGTAGTTGCGCATGATGAGCACCCCGGTGAGCTCGCCCTGAGCGCCCGCTGCCGGCTGCAGGGTCACGCCCGCGAAGCCGGAGATGGCCTTGAGGTACTCCTGCAGCTCGTACATCAGATAGAGCGCACCCTGGACGGTCGTCTCGTCCTGCAAGGGATGTAGCCCGGTGAAGCCCGGCAGGCGCGCGGCGACCTCGTTGACCTTGGGATTGTACTTCATCGTGCAGGAGCCGAGCGGGTACATGCCCTTATCAATGGCGAAATTGAGCTGTGAGAGGCGCAGGTAATGGCGCACCACATCAATCTCGCTCACTTCGGGGAGCGGCAGCGACTCGCGCAGCAGCTCCGTCGGCAGTTCGCTGGGCGGCACGTCGAGCTTGGGCGGCTTGACGCCCTCGCGGCCCGGTGCAGAGAGTTCATAGATGAGTGGTTCAGTCATGGTGATCTCCTCCTCCGGCTTGATGTATGGCGGCGAATTCCTCCAGGGCTTCGATAAAGTCGTCAATCTCCTCGCGGCTGTTCATCTCCGTGACGGCGATGAGCATCCGGTTCTCCCAACCGGGAAAATTGCGCCCCAAATCGTACCCGCCGATTATCTCGATGTCGTAGTCGTCCAGCAGGAAATCGTTGATCTCCTCAACCGACGCGGGGCAGGCCACCATAAACTCGTTAAAGAAGGGCTTTGTGGTGAGCACCTCGTAGCCCTCCAGCGCGTTGATCTGCTGGGCGGCGTAGTGGGCCTTGTGGTAGTTGAGTTCGGCGATCTTGCGCAGCCCTTGTTTGCCCAGCGCGGCGAGGTAGATGGTCGCCGCGAGCGCCATCAACCCCTGGTTGGTGCAGATGTTGGAGGTGGCTTTCTCGCGGCGGATGTGCTGCTCGCGGGTGCTGAGCGTGAGCGTGAAGCCCCGCTTGCCGTCCACATCCACCGTCTCGCCGACGAGCCGTCCGGCCAGCTGGCGGAGGTACTTCTCCCTGGTGGCGTAGAAGCCCAGGTACGGCCCGCCGAAGTTAAGCCCCAGCCCTAGCGGTTGCCCTTCGCCCAACACGATGTCCGCGCCGTAGTCGCCGGGTGGGGTGAAGAGGCCCAGGCTGAGCGGATTGGTGACGACCGCGAGCAGCGTGCGGGGGTCTTGCGCGTGGATGCGGTCGGCGAGGCCGGCCAGCGGCTCGATCTCGCCCAGGAAGTTGGGGCTTTGGACGATCACGCACGCAGTATCGGCATCCACCAGCGCGATCAGCGCCTCCAGCGAGCGTTGCGGATCGTCGTCGCCGACGATGTCCAGCCCCATGCCCTGGGTATAGGTGCGCACCACCTCACGGTATTGCGGGTGGAGCGTGGGGGAGAGGACGATCTTTTTGCGCTTCAGGCGGAAGACGTTGATCGCCTGGATGACAGCCTCGGCGGTGGCGGTGGCCCCGTCGTAGTGGCTGGCGTTGGCGACCTCCATGCCCGTCAGATCGCAGATCATGCTCTGGTATTCGAAGATCGCCTGCAACGTGCCCTGGCTGACCTCCGGCTGGTAGGGGGTGTACGCGGTGGCGAATTCCCCCCGGCTGATGAGATAGTCAATGACGCTGGGCGACCAATGGCGATAAGCGCCAGCGCCCAAGAAAGTGGGGACGAGGCTCGCGTTGAGATTGGCCTGCGAGAGCTCGGTGAGCTCTTGGAGGATCTCTGCTTCAGAGAGCGGCTCCGGCAGCCCCAGTTCGGGGTAGCGGTAGGCCGGCGGGATGTCGGCGAAGAGCGCCTCCAGGCTCTCCACGCCGATGGCCTCCAGCATTTGCCGGCGTTCCTCATCCGTATGAGGTAAGTAAACCATAGACAAGCTCCTTGTTCTCGTGTGAAAAAGCCCGCCACTGGCAGGCTTGGGGGGCTAGTGGGCTTCTTCTGCCTCCACGACCTTTTTGTAAGCCTCGGCATCGAGCAGGCTCTCCCATTCGCCGGGATCGCTAGGCTGAATCTTGAGGAGCCAGCCCTCGCCGAAAGCATCCTCGTTGACCAGCTCCGGCTGATCTTCGAGCGCCTCGTTGATGGCGACGACCTCGCCGCTCATCGGCGCGTAGACATCGGCGGCGGCCTTGACCGACTCGACGACGCCGAACTGCTCGCCCTTGGCGATCTCGTCGCCTACTTCGGGCAACTCGATGTAGACGATGTCGGAAAGCGTGCTCTGCGCGTAGTCGCTGATGCCGATGATGATCAGGTCATCTGCCTGGCGTGCCCATTCGTGACTTTCGCTGTAGCGGACATTGGGATCAATTTTCATGTGGATATACCTCCTAAGTATGATTTTAACTGGGTATTAGTCTGTGATTATGGATTGAGATCGGGGAATCTTTAATTGGTTGGTGCAGGATTCTCCTGGGCGAGGTCTTCAACCGGAACTGCAAAGCTAAAGGTGCTCCCCTCGCCGGGGGCGCTTTCGACCTTCATCTCGCCGCCGTGCATCTCCACGATGCTGCGGGTGATGACCAGCCCCAACCCCGTGCCCGGCACGCCGCGCACGGCGGGGTTGTTGGAGCGGAAGTACTTGGTGAAGAGCCGTTCCAGCTCGTCCGGCGTCATTCCTACGCCGGTATCCGCCACGCTGAAGCGCACCCTGTCCGGTTCACCCTCGCCGCCGGCAAGTTGCTCGGCGCAGATGGTGATCGTGCCCCCTTCAGGCGTGTACTTGTTGGCATTGCTGATCAGGTTGCTCAACACCTGGAGCAAGCGGCTGCGGTCGCCGTGGATGCTCGGCAGGTCGGTTGCCATGTCAACGACCAGCTGTTGCCCCTTGGCTTCCGTGACCTTCTCGAAGAGCCGCACCACCTCGGTGATCAGGTCGGCGGGTTGGACGCTGCTCATGTTGAGTTGCATCCGCCCCGATTCGATCCGCGAGACGTCCAACAGCTCGCTGACCATCTCGTCCATGCGAGTGGCGTTGGCCCGTACGACTTTGAGGAATTGCATCTGTTGTTCGTTGAGTTGCCCGCCGATCCCTTTCATCAGCAGATCGGTGTAGCCCTTCATCGAGGTCATCGGCTGTTTGAGCTCGTGGGAGACGAAGGAGATGAACTCGGTCTTGGCCTGGTTGGCGCGTTGCACCTGTTGGAAGAGCCGCGCGTTGTCAATGGCAATCGCCGCGTGATCGGCCAACCGGGTGACGAAGCCGACGCATTCGTCGCTGAAATTCTCGACGCTCTCCGCTTCCAATCCGATCACGCCGATGACTCGATCCTCGCGCTGGATGGGTACGGTAAGCTGGGCGGTCATCCCCTCGACCACGGCGATGTAAGAGGCATCCTCGCTGACATCCGGCACGAGATTGGCGCGCCCTGTGCGCACTGTCCGCCCGATCAACCCCCTATCCAGAGGCCACAATTCATCCTCAAGGTACTGCTCCGTGAGTGCCTGGGGATAGCCGTGCTGCGCCAGGAAGTGCAAGCCGCGCGTGCCGTCCTCTTCCTCGTGCAGGGCGGCGATCACGCCGATGTTGGCCCCCGACTTGCGGATGGCCCAGTCGAGTGTTTGTCCCATCACCTCGCGGTAGTCGAGCGTGGCATTGAGCTGCCGGTCAATCTGCTGGATGGTGGTGAGCTCTTCAACGCGCTCCTGGAGCGCCTGGTCGGTCATGGTGAAGAGGCGGGCATTTTCGATGGCGATGGCGGCCTGCGCGCCGAAGGACATGAGCAGTTCGGTGTCCTGGCTGTCAAAGGGCCGTTCGTCCTTGCGGTTGATCGCCTCCAACACCCCGATGGTGCGCCCGCGCGCGTTGAGCGGCACGGCTAGAATGGATTGCGTGGTGAATTCAGAGCGCTCGTCGAAGTTGCCGTACCAGCGTTTGTCCTGATGCACGTTGTTGATGATCATGGGGCGGTTTTCGGCGAAGCAGGTGCCCGCGATTCCCTTACCGGAGGGGATCTTCAGCCCGACGAGCTTGTCGCCAGCGGGGCCGCTGGTGATGCGGAAGATGAGATCGCCGCTCTCCTCATCGAGCAGCAGCAGCGAGCCGGCCTCGGCTTGCAGCAGCTTGGCAGCGTTGCGCACGACCAGATCGAGCACCTCCTCCAGGTCGAGGCTGGAGCCGAGCAACTGCCCGATTTCGTTGATGGCCGCCAGTTGGCGCGCGTGGGTCTCCATTTCGGTGTAGAGGTTTTGTCGTTCGAGCAATGACGCGAGATGCGCGGCGACGGTCACGAAGAAGCCCTCGTCCTCTTGTGAGAACGCGACCTCTGGATCGTCGCTTGCTGTGACCATCACGCCGATACTCTTGTCATCGGCGGTCATGATGGGCGTTCCGAGCCAGGCGTGCCGCGTGCGACTGCGGCTGCCGGGCGTCACGTCACGGCGGCGGCATTCGTCAAGGTAATCGTCGGTGCGGATGGTCATGCCGGTGCGCAGGATCAGGCCGGTCAGGCCATCGCTCAGGGGCCACTCATCTTCCAGGTAGAGCCGTTCGTCCCCCTCAGCGAAGAAGGCATAGTAGAGCGTCTCGCGTTCGGCGTTCTTGAGCGCCACGTAAAAGTTGGGGATGGGCATCACGCGCTTCAGCTGCGTGTACAGCAGCTCGAGAATATCATCCAGCGGCATATTGAAAGTGACCGCCTGAGTAATCCAATAGAGCGACTCGAGCTCGTTCATCCGCTGGGCTTGGCCTTCCACCATCGCGGCGCGATCCAGGCCCACGATAGCGGCCTGCGCCAGACGCTTCAGGATGTTGAGCTGTGTCTCGTTGTAGGCGGCGGCTTGCGCTGGCGCGCCCAACTCGAGCCATCCGTGCTTGCCCAGGGTGATGATTTGTACCCGCTGTTGCTCTTTGAGCAGTGCAAGTGCGGACTGCGCCTCCATCGGCGCTTCCGAGGAGGGCACTGGGATGAGGGAGCATACGGGCTGTTCCACCAGCCATAGGGCCAGCGGACTCTGTGCATCGAGCGATTCGTGGCGGTGTTCCACATCGCGGTCATAGTGCTGGGTGCGGGTGTGATGCAGGGCGAAATTGAAGGTTTGTGTGCCGAAGAGCTCCTGAATCTCGTTCTTGAGCGCGTCAATGAGCTCTTGGCGCGTAGTGCTGGTAGAGGCCGCCTGGTTGAGCCGCGCGATGGCTTGGGGTGTCTTCTGGAGCAGTTCGTTATCTTCGATGATGCGCTGCTCCACGCGCCTTTCCAGCCACCACAGTAGGGCGGCGATGGGCGTCAGCCATAGCGCCAATATCAGGTAAGAAAGGGGCCGAGTTTCCATGAACCACGTGCCCAACACTGCGGTCATAATCCAGGTGGCAATGAAGAACACCAGGATGGCGATGGGAATACCGATGAGTCGCCAGGTGCGCATCTGGCGACGAACATCTTCGGGTAGTCCTCGATTCAAAATTGTCTCTGGTATCACGGATTGTGGGTTCATCTTCCTCCCCATTTTCGAGACTCAGTAGATCGAAAAATGCTCCAAGGGGATCGTCAGGTCCCCGTTCCCGGTCTGGATCGTCAGATCCAGACCAAGCAAAATTAGATCTACTGAGACTTTAGACTTATTGTAGCATGACCTTTTGGGGAAGGCAAACGCTAGGGCGCTAGGGCCGGTTGGGCCATTGTGCTGTGGCTGGAGGGCAACGGCGTGAGTTGGAAGTTCTCGTAGACGACGACGTGCAGCGCAGCGGGCGGCGTGGAGAGCGTGAAGGGGTGCGGATCGCGGAGGGCACGCCCCGGCATTAGCCACTTGAGCGTGGGTAGCGCGCCGAGGCCCGGCTGTCCGTCGTGGCGGGCGATCTCGCTGCCGTCGGCGGCGACGAGGCGTACGCTGACGCCGTAATCGTCCACGAGCGGGCGGGTGATGCGCCACGTCAGGATGATCTGCTGCTGCCCACCGCGCTCGGCCTGCGTCGCGCCGGTGAGCACCATCCGGTCGCCGAAGGGGATATAGACAGCGTCGCTTTGTGGCGTGGCGAGGGGCAAGGTGAGCAGTCGGGCCGTCCGCCCATCGTCGCGGGCGAGGTGCAGCGCGGGACGGTTGTGCGAGGGCACATCCAGCGCGACGCTCTGGCATTGGCCGACCGCCAGCCTCTCCACGCGGGCGCGGCTCTCGCCGGCGCTGACCCAGACCGCTGCACCGGGGCCGCACCAGTGCAGGTAGAGCGTGCTGATCTCGCCGCGATAGTCGTAATCGTAGCCGTGCAGCCAGGGGCCGCGCCCCAACACGACACCTGGATGCGGGCGGGCTGTCGGCAGGGTGGGGTAGTCGCAGGTGGGGATGACCGCCGGCAGCGCGGCCTGTCCCAAATCCTGAAAAGCCCCGTCCACGACAGTGTAAACGCCCACGCTCGGCTGGATGTGGGCCGGGCATTGATCGAAGGGCAGCAGGAAGATGAGGCGGGCGAAGCGTACTTCGCCCAGCGCCGTATCGCTGCTGAGGAACTGATCGCTGGCGGCGAGCAGCGCCCCATCCGCGCTCCACAGCCGCCCGGCGAACGAGGGCGGCGGCTCCTGCGGGCCGTGGGCCTGCCAGGCGAGCGTCAACTCCACGGTGCTGCCGGGCGTCAACGGGCCGGTGAGCCGGTAGCCCAGCAGGCGCACCGGGCCGAGATCTGCCTCCAGCGGAATGTAATCCAGCGCCGTGGGCAGCACGGTGAGCGGGCGGCGGTAGAGCCGAAAGCCTCCCGCCACCGGCGCGAAGGTCCAATCGGCCCAATCGTAGCTATGGGTGGCGAAGAGGGGGCGCTCGCCAGCGGCCTCTGCGCGCTGCCACCAGACCTCCTCGTAGCGCAGCGGCGGCTCCGGGTAGACGTAGGCGACTTCCGCGTCGGGTTGCAGTCCCTCCACCTCCTGGAGCACCCACAGCGGCGTGGCCCAATGCCAATCGGCGAGAATCAGCGCATCCGCCGGGGCGAGCGCCAGCAGCGGCGCGGTGCGCTCGCGGATGGTGGTGTCGGCGGCGAGCGTGAGGAAGGCATCCACGCGCAGGGGCGCGCCGCAGAGAGCGGTCAACAGGACGGCGTAGCCTATCCAATGTGGCCCCGGTCGCGCAATCAGCGCAGCGACGCCTAGACCCAACGCGATGACCGGCGGGAGGTAGGCGGGCATCAGGTACTCGATGGTCTGGGGGGCGCGGTAGGTGATGGTGATGAAGGTATGAATCCCCCACGAGAAGAGCAGCGCGGTGGCGAGTCGCCCGTCCCGGCGGGCTAGCCAGAGCGCGCTCAGCGCCATGAGGAGCAGGTAGCTGGGCGCAAATTGCAGCCCGAAGAGGTCGCGCAGCAGGGGGAGGCGTTGGGCCAGGTCGGGCAGGGTGGCGAAGGCGAGCATGTCGCCTGCGAATCCTTGCGCAAGCACGTGATGCCAGAAGCCCTGCCAGGTGTTGAGTCCGCCGGGCGCGAGGGGCACATCGCGCATCGCGCCTCGGAGCGGCAGATAGAGCTGGGGCAGTCCCCAGGCCAGCGCCGCGACGAGGGCCGCGTCCCACCAGCGCTGGGGTTGGATGAAGAGCCGGGCATCGAAGAGCAGCAGGTAGAGCGCCCAGCCGAGCGCCACGAAGACGAGTGAAGGGTGGTGGCCGACGCCTAGCCCCAACGCCAACGCGAGCTGCATCAGCGCCCGGCGTTGCTGCTGCGGCGTCGCAGCGGCGGTGTAGCGCGCCAGCGCCAGGAAACCCCAGGCGGCGAAGGCCAGCGTGGGCATTCGGATGTTGGCGGTGGTGGCCTGCGCCCAGAAGGTGGAGGCCGCGCCCAGCAGCAGCGCGGCGGTCAGTCCGCCGAGGTACGCGGCGCGGCGCGGATAGCCGAGCGCGCGCGCCCAGGTGCGGATGGTTTCCGTCACCAGCACCAACGTCGTCGCGGCGAGGGCCGCGCTGAGCAGGTTCAGCCGGAAGGGTAACCCGCCCCAGGGCAGCAGGCGCACCCACAGCGCCCCCATGATGGTGTAGAGCGGGTAGCCGGGTGGGTGCAGGATGCCCCAGCCCGCCGCCGCGAGTTGGAACTCACCGCTGTCGGCGGGAAGCACATCGCGGGCGGTGGTCAGCGTGTAGAGGGCGAACCAGCAGAGCCACAGCCACAGGTGCGCGCGGGCCTTGGGCGAGAGCCTGACGAGGCGAGACAGACGTTGGGTCATGGCTGTGACCGGCGCTTACTCCACGCTGAGCAGGGATTGGGCGCGGTCGGCGATCTCTTCGGGCGTGAAACCGAACTCGCGCTGGAGTGTCGTATAGGGGGCGGAAGCGCCGAAGCGCTGGACGCCGATGACCTCGCCCTGTTCGCCGATGTATTTTTCCCAGCCGAGGGGGACGCCGGCCTCGATGACGAGCCGTTTTTTGATGTCGGGAGGGAACACGGTGAGCTGATAGAAGAGCGGTTGGATGTCGAAGCGTTTCCACGAGGGCATACTGATGACGGCGGCGCTGATGCGGCGCTGTTCTAGCAATCCTTGCGCCTCCAGGGCGAGCGCCACTTCCGAGCCGGTGGCGATGAGCAGCAGGTCGGTGTGATCGAGCGGGGCGGGGCTGAGGACGTAGGCGCCGCGCGCGACGCCCTCCTGCGCCTTCTCGTCGGTGCCGGGCAGGATGGGGAGCCGGTGACGGTTGAGGATGAGGGCGACCGGGCCGTTGGGGTCCTCCAGGGCAACGCGCCAGGCAGCGGCGGTCTCGTTGGCATCGGCGGGGCGCAGCACGGTGAGTCCGGGGATGGTGCGCAGCGCGAGCAGGTGCTCGACCGGCTGGTGCGTGGGGCCGTCCTCGCCCACGAAGATGGAGTCGTGCGTGAGGACATAGATGACCGGCAGCTTCATCAGCGCGGCGAGGCGCATGGCCGGGCGCATGTAGTCGGAGAAGACCAGGAAGGTCCCGCCGTAGACGCGCAGCCCGCCGTAAAGCGCCATGCCGTTGAGCAGCGCACCCATCGCGTGCTCCCGCACGCCGAAGTGGAGGTTGCGACCGGCGAGTGTATCGCGCTGAAGGCTGTCCTCTGCCTTGAGCGCGGTCTTAGTCGAAGGGGCCAGGTCAGCCGAACCGCCGATCAACTCCGGCAGCACGGCGGCGAGCGCGTTGAGCGTCTGCCCGGAGGCGGCGCGGGTGGCGAGCGGGCCATCCTCCGCCCCGAAGGTCGGGAGCGCCTGCTGCCAATCCGCCGGCAGCGCGCCTGCGAGCATCCGCTGGAGCAGCGCGCTCTCCTCTGGATAGGCTTGCCGGTACGCGGTCATCTTCGCCTGCCAGACGGCCTCGGCTTGGGCGCCTTTGGGGAGCGCCAGGCGGAAGTGGGCCTGGACATTGCTGGGGATCTCGAAAGGCTCCTGGGAGGGCCAGTCGAGCGCCTCGCGGGTCAGGCGGACTTCATCCTGTCCGAGCGGCTCGCCGTGGGCGGCGGCGGAATCCTGTTTGTTGGGACTGCCGTAGGCGATGTGCGTTTGGCAGATGATCAGGTGGGGCTGCCTCTCGGCGCGCTGTGCCTGGCGCAGGGCCGCGTCAATGGCGTCGTGGTCGTGGCCGTCAATGGTCTGGACGTGCCAGTGGTACGCGCGGAAGCGGGCGGCGACGTCCTCGGTGAAGGCCAGGTTGGTGGAACCTTCGATGGTGATGTTGTTGGCATCGTAGAGATAGATGAGATTGTCCAGCCCCAGGTGGCCGGCGAGCGAGGCCGCTTCGTGGGAGAGGCCCTCCATCATGTCGCCGTCGGAGACGATGGCATAGATGAAGTGGTCAATGATCGGATAGTCAGGTCGGTTGAAGCGCGCGGCGAGGTGCTTGGCCGCCAGCGCCATGCCGACGCCGTTGCCGAAGCCCTGTCCGAGCGGCCCGGTCGTGGTCTCGATGCCGAGCTCCAGATCGTATTCGGGATGGCCGGGCGTTTTGCTGTCCCACTGGCGGAAGCGCTGCAGGTCTTCCAGGTAGAAGGGGTAGCCGGTGAGGTAGAGGAGGCTGTAGAGCAGCATCGAGCCGTGCCCGGCGGAGAGGATGAAGCGGTCGCGGTTGAGCCATTGCGGGTGGCGGGGGTTGTGCTTGAGGTGGCGCGTCCAGAGGACGTAGGCGACATCGGCCATGCCCATCGGCATCCCCGGATGGCCGGAGTTGGCCTTTTGGACGGCATCCATCGCCAGGATGCGTAAGGTGTTCACGCATTGTCGGTTGAGTTCTGTGTGTGGCATCTTTTCTCCAATCAATAATCCACGCCCGCCAGGGCGCGCAGCGCAATGGTCACGCGGCGGGGCGCTTCGGTGAGCAGGCCGTAGCTCTCCCATTCCTGGGCCAGCTGCGAGAGCCGGCGCTGCGAGATGCGGCCTTTGAAGGCATCGTAAAGATGTGTGATGTAGAAGTTGCCATCGAGCTCGAATGCTGCGTGGCGCACCAGCTCCCGCTCCAGCGGGCTGAGGTCGGGGAAGGCGGCGGGCGGGCGCACCTGCGGATCGAGCACGCTGGCACGCAACATCTCCAGCCACAAGACGGCGTCCTCAATGAGGTAGCCCATTTGGAAGTAAAGCCGGTTCGACCATTCTGCCTCGCCATCAAGATCGTGGATGAAGGGCGGCGAGGAGACGACGGTGCTGTACGCGGCGAAGGGGAAGTCCGCCGCATTGAACAGTCCCACGGCGGGCGTGGTCGCTTCCGCCTGGAGCAGGTCCCAGCGTTGCTCGGTCTTGGTGTATTGAAGCGCCAGCGTGACGAGGACGCCTCCGGGCAAGCGCCAATACCAGGCCGCCCCGATGCGTCCCTGATAGCCCTCAACGCGCTCTCCCACGGCGCTTACGATTTGTTCGGCCAGGCTGAGCGCCTGATAGGATGGGTAGAATTTTAGCATGGTCTCTCTCTTCTCTCGGTAAACGTCGTAAGTCCTAACCGGCGCGCTCGTGGAATCTCCGCGCCAGGGCGATCTCCTCGGCGCGGGTGTGGAGCTCGCCATCGAGGCGGGCGGTGCGGATCGCGGCGAAAATCTCGCGGTAGAGGGGGCCGGGGGGAATCCCCAAAGCCTTCAAGTCCTCGCCGGTCAGCTCCGGCGCGACGTGACGCCAGGTGCGCCAGTAGGCGGCCAGCTTGTCGCGGGTGGCGGTACTGGTCGTCATCAGCCAGGCCAGGGGAAGGAGGCGCTCCGCGAGGCCCTCCAGCCGGGCGACGATCTGGCTGGGCTGTTGCAGCTGGGCGAGCTGGCGCATGAGCTGGCGCAGTGTGGGGAGCCGCAGCAGATCGTTGGAGAGGCGGCGCGACATGAGCAGTTGTTGGGCGAGCACGGCGATCTCCTCGCGGGGCAGCCAGTAGCAGCAGAGCGCCCAGTTGAGGAAGCGCCGGTCGTCGGCATCCAGCCCCCAGAAATCGCTGTCCACCTCTTCGCGTAGCCGGGCAAAATGGCGGCGTCGTTTGCTATCGAGCGTCAGCGCCGGGTGGATCTCCTGGAGCGCGCCGAGCTCCTGCAGGCGTTGGAGTGCCTTTTCGGGCGCGGCCTCCTCAAAGATCAGGTCGAGCTCGTGGCGGATGCGCCCGCCCGTGACGCGCCCTAGCAGCGGCAGCGCCTCGGCGATGAGGCTCTCGCTGCGCGGATCGAGCTGGAAATCCAGCCGCGCCTCGAAGCGCGCCGCCCGCAGGATGCGGGTGGGATCATCCACGAAGCTGAGGCTGTGCAACACGCGAATCACCCCGTTTTCCAGATCGGCCTGCCCGCCGAAGAAGTCCAACAGCTCGCCCCAGTGGCCGGGATTGAGCCGGATCGCCAGCGTGTTGATGGTGAAGTCGCGCCGGAGCAGGTCTTGCTTGATCGAGCTGTGCTCGATGAGCGGGAGCGCGGTGGGATGCTCGTAGAATTCGGTGCGGGCCGTCACCAAGTCAATGAAATCGGGGAGATCGGGTTGGGCGGGATCGGCACCCAAGTCGCGCCAGAATGATGCGCCCAGCAGCCATTTGGCCGTGCCGAAGCGGGCGTGGCTGCGCACCTCCCCGCCGTGCTCGTTGGCGAGGACGCGCGCCAGAACGATGGCCTCGCCTTCAACGACGAGATCAACATCGGAGAGGGGCTGGCCCAAGAGCAGGTCGCGCACCAGGCCGCCCACGAAGTAGAGCTCGTATCCGAGCTCGGTGGCGCGCTCGCCGGCCTGGTGAATGAGCGCAAGCAGGGGCGTGGGGAAGGCCTGGGCCATCCGTTGTTCGAGCCGGCGCCGCTCGCGCTCGCGCTCGGTGGGTGGGAGGCGAATTAAATCGGTGCGCGTGACCACGCCGGTGAGCTCTCCATCGGCGACGACGGGGAGCTGGCCCCAGCCGGTCTCGATCATCAGCGTGCGGACGCGCTCGGCGGAATCGTCGGGCGCGACGGTGATCTCGCCCGGCTCCATGATGCGGCGCACGGGCTGGCGCGCCCAGCGGTGGCGCAGCGCCCGATCCACCGCGTTGCGCGTTACCAGTCCGACGACGCGCCCCTCCTCAACGACGGGGAAGCCCTCGTGGCCGCTGCGGGACATCTGTTCTGCTACGTCGCAGACGAGCGTGTCGGGGGAGACGGTGCGCACGCGGTGCGACATCAGCTCGCGCACGGTGACGCGGGCCTGGACGTAGTTGGGTAGCAGGGCGCGCAACTCGTCGAGCACGGCGGTGGGGGGACGCCCGCGCACGAGCGCGGCGGCAGCGCGGTCGTGTCCGCTGCCGCCAAATCGCGAGACGACATCGGCGACGTTGACGTCGTCGGTGGTGCTGCGCGCGACAATCTGGGTGTTGCCATCCAGCCCCACCAGGATGAAGAGCGCGGAGGGGTCGAGCAGCTCGCGCAACTTGTGCGCGAGGGTGGAGATCTCCTCGGTGAGGCCGGGCGGGGCCTGCGCATGGGCCAGTACGATGGGATGCCCGTTGATCTGCAGGTTTTCGGCGTTGTTGAACAGTTGCTCGTAGAGTTGTTGTTGACCGACCGTGAGCGGGTGTTGGATGAAGTCGTTGGCGATTTCGAGATTGCCGCCCTGGTCAATAAGCCACGCGGCGGCGCGAAGGTCGCGCGAGGTGGTGGAAGCGTAGGTGAGCGAGCCGGTGTCCTCGTAGATGCCGGTGAGGAGCAGGGTGGCTTCGATTTGAGTGAGCGGGATGAGGCGCGCGGAGATGGACTCGGTGAGGAGGGTCGCATTCGCGCCGATGGGTTGGCCCTGGTAGCGCCAGTTCTCAGGCAGCTGTTCGGGCGGCGCGTGGTGATCAATGACGCGGACCTCATCGAGCTTCGGCGACATCCCGCGCACAGTGGAGAGGGTCTGCGTATCCACCAGGATTACGCGGTGGATGTGATGACCACGCGGGAGGGTTTGGGGGTCCACGAAAGGGAGTTGCCCGCCGTAGAGGGCGAGGAACGCTTGTACGTTGCGGTTGATGCGGCGCGGCAGCACCGGTCGGGCGGTGGGAAAGAGTTTGTGCGCGCCCAACAGGCTGGCGATAGCGTCGAAATCCGCGTTTTCGTGCGTCAGAATGACTTGCATGATGGCTCCTCGTTGGTTATTATAGCACGGAATAGGCTGGATGCTGGAAGCTGGGTACTGGATGCTTGAGGCTTGATGCTGGTTGTTGGTTGTTGGTTGTTGGTTGCTGGTTGCTGGTTGCTGGTTGCTTGAGGCTTGCTGAGGGCATTGCGGGCCAGGCAAGGGAGCTTTATAATAGCCCCGGAGGTACTATGGAGAACTTACCCAAATCCGGCGCGGTGCGCCGCGCGCGCTACATATTGGAAGGGATCGCGGTGCTGCTGCTGTTGGCGCTGGTCGTGGCGGCGGGCGCGCTGCATTGGACCCGTCCCGCTCCCGCCTATACCGCGCAACCCGCTTCGATGGATGAGACTGTGTACGCGCGCGTCCTTTCGGTGAGGCGCGAAGAGTCCATGCTGGATCAGAGCGGCCTGGTGCAGGTGATGCAGGAGCTGACGCTGGAAATTCGCTCGGCGGGGGCGTATGCCGGGCAACAGATCGAAGTGACCTACAACGGGCTAGGGCCTAGCTTGGAGACCGTGCGCTTCAAGCCGGGGCAATTGGCGCTGGTGATGATCTCGCAACGTGGGGATGGGGCAGTCTTCTACGCGGTGGCGGATCACGTGCGCTGGTGGCCGCTGGCGGGGCTGGCGGCGTTCTTCGCCGTGGTGACGGTAGTGGTAGGGCGTTGGCAAGGGCTGCGCGCCTTGCTGGGCCTGGCGCTGGGCGGGGTGATGATCGGCGGCTTCATCCTGCCGCAAATCCTGGCGCTGCGCGATCCGGTGTGGGTCTCGGTGGTGGGGACGGCGCTGCTGATGGCGGTGACGCTCTACCTCATCCAGGGCTGGAACCCCATCGCACACACTGCGTTGCTGGGGCTGTTGGTCAGTCTGGCCTTGACCGGATTGCTGGCGTTTTTGTGGACGCGCCTTTCCTACCTCACCGGCTTCGGCTCGGAGGAGACGCTCTACCTGCAGGCCATCGGCGTGGGGCTAGGGATGCGCGGCCTGTTGCTGGCGGGGATGATTATCGGCGCGGCGGGCGTGCTGGACGATGTGGTACTGGCGCAGGCGGTGACGGTGTACGAGATCGCCGGCGTGGCCCCGGAGCTCTCCTCCTGGAAACTTTACCAGCGGGGGATGAAGGTGGGCGTGGCGCACCTCGCCTCAATGGTCAACACGCTGGTGTTAGCCTACGCCGGCGCGGCCCTGCCGCTGATGATTCTCTTTTACCTCTTCCCGGAACCCTGGTATCTCACGATCAACCGCGAGCTGATTGCCGAGGAGATCATCCGCACGCTGGTGGGGAGTTTGGGGCTGATGGTGGCCGTGCCGCTGACCTCGGCGATTGCAGCGTGGGCCGCGCCGCGCCTGATGGCCGAATCGGCCAAGTAATCTCACCACTTCGAGCGCAGCTCCGCGGCCAGGCGCTTGCCTGTGGGTGTGGCGGCTACGCCACCCTGCGCGGTCTCCTTGAAGCGCACATCCATCAGCCGGCCCACCTGCCCCAGCGCGTCAATGACCTCATCGGGCGGGATGACGCTCTCGATGCCCGCGCGCGCCAGGTCGGCGGCGGCGAGCGCCTGCGCTACCCCGCCCGCGTTCCGCAGGATGCAGGGAATCTCCACCAACCCGGCGACGGGATCGCAAATCAGCCCCAACATGTTCTTGAGCGCGATGGCGAGCGCGTGGGTGGCCTGACGCGGCGTTCCACCCAGCAGCGCGACGGCGGCGGCTGCCGCCATCCCCGCCGCCGCGCCGACCTCGGCCTGACAGCCCCCCTCGGCACCGGAGAGCATCGCCCGGTGGCCGATGATCATCCCCACGCCGCCCGCCGTGAGCAGCCCGTCAAGGAGCGCGGCATCGGGCAGGTCGTGGGCCTCTTGCAGCGCCAACAGGACGCCGGGCAGCGTCCCGGAGGAGCCAGCCGTGGGCGCGGCGACGATGCAGCCCATCCTGGCGTTGACCTCGTTTACGGCGATGGCGTAGAGCATGGCGCGGCTCACGATGCTGCCGGTGGCGGGGATGTGTGCCGCGAGCCACTGCTGGAAGCGGTGGGCGTCGCCGCCGGTGAGGCCGCTGAGCGAGCGCCCGTCGGGGGCGAGGCCCTGGGCCACGCTGTGGCGCATCACCTCCAGCCGTTCCGCCAGGCGCGCGCGGAGCGCCTCGCGGGTCAGGTCGCTCGCGTGCATCTCCGCCTGGAGGATGATCTCGTGGAGGCCAACTTCGTGGGCTTCGGCCTGGGCCAGCAGGTCAGCGATGGAGGTGAGGGGCTTCATTGTTCGTTCACCCGAAAGATACGCCGGACCCAGCGGGTCCAGGGGAAGGTTGCCATCCCTGCGGCGACGGCGTCGGGGACGGGTTCGTCGGTCTCGATGATCATAATGGCCTCCCCGCCGCGCTCGCGGCGGCCCACCCGCAGGAAGGCGACGTTGATCCGATGGGCGGCAAGCCAGCTGGTCACGGCGTTAATCGTGCCAGGGCGATCCTCAGCGACGATGAGCAGGGTGTGATAGGTGGCGGAGAAGTTGACCTCGTAGTCATCAATAGCGGTGATGAGAACCATGCCGCCGCCGACCGATGCGCCGCTCAGGCTACAGGCCGTTTCCCCGGCGCGCATCGTGATACGCAGCGCGTTGGGGTGGGCAGTCGGGCCAAAATCGGCAGCCTTGAAGTCCACCGCCATGCCGGCGGCGTGGGCGAGCTCAAGGCCGTCGCGGATGCGTTCGTCATCGGTGCGAAAGCCGAGCAGGCCGGCGACGACGGCGCGATCGGTACCGTGGCCGCGTCCGGTCAGCGCGAAGGAGCCGTGCAGCTCGATGGTGACGCGCTCCGGTTGTGCGCCCAGGATGGCGCGCCCGATCTGGCCGAGTCGCACCGCGCCCGCTGTGTGGGAGCTGGAGGGGCCGACCATGATCGGGCCGATCACGTCGAAGAGGGTGGGGGAGCGGGCGTCGCTCACTTAGAGGTGGGCCTCCAGCCAGGTTTGGACATCGGCGAGCACCTGCTCCTTGCCGATTTCGTTGAAGACCTCGTGGTAATAGCCTTCATACTCGCGGCGGGCCTTGTCTTTGGCCCCGGCTGCGGCGAGGAACTGGCTGCTGCCCTCCGGTGGGCAGATGAGGTCGGCGCCGCCGTGGACGATGAGCAGGGGGAGGTCGGCGGGCCACTGCGGGGCCGCGCCCAGGGTCGTCTTCATCGTCTTCTGCATCTCCGCGCCCAGGCGGGGCGTGGCGAGGCCGTGGACGAGCGGGTCCTCCTGGTAGGCGGCAACGACCTTAGGATCGCGGGAGAGGCTGGCGGCGCTGAGACCGGTTTTTAGCGTGAGTTTGGGCAATAGTGGTGAGAGTATTCGCGTCAGCAGGAGCAGGACGGGGGAGATGTCGTTGCCTTGGGTGAGGGGGGGCGCGGAGGCGACGAGTGCTTTGAGTCCTTCCCCGTGGTGCAGGCCGTAATCGAGCACGGCGAGGCCGCCCATGCTGTGGCCGAGCAGCACGGTGGGGACGCCGGGATAGGCGCGCTCGACGGTCTGGATACAGGCGTGGATGTCCTCGCGGAAGTCGGTCCAGCTGTTGATGTGGCCGCGTTGGCCGGGCGATTTGCCGTGTCCGCGATGGTCGAAGCCGTGGACGGCGTAGCCTTGAGGTACGAACCATTCGACCACATTCGTGTAGCGCCCGCTGTGCTCGCCGATGCCGTGGACGATGATCATATTGGCGCGGGCCTCATCCGAGGGCAGCCAGTGTTGGGCGTAGAGTTGCAGCCCGTCGTGGGTAACGAAATAATCTTCAACGTGTGTCATAGTCATTGTTGAGCTCCTTCGAAAATAGTGAATCTGCGAATGGTGAATGGCGAATAGCCAAACAAAAATCTGCTAAATCCGCCCAATCTGCTGATAAGCATTTTCGTGCTGGATGGCGTACACCAGCACCGCCGTCTCCCTAGAAAATAGCCTGAGCGTAAGACAGGTTGACAACCTGTCTTACCTGGTATCGAGCCTATTTTAACAGAAAACCATCAAAAATAAAGCGGTAGGATCGGCCAGCGACCGATTTCCACCGCCTCAAACGGTTTCTCTCAAGCGTTACATGCGCCGCGCCCGATCCCACGCGGAGAGCAGCGCCCGGCGCGCTAACACCTCGGCCATTTCCAGGCGATACTCTGCCGAGCCACGGAAATCCGCTGGCGGTTGGAGCTCTGCGAGCGCCGGTTCAAGCGCGCCCGTCACCCGCTCGGAGGTGAGGAGCTGCCCCTTGAGCAGGTGTTCGGTCTTGTGCAGGCGGGTCGGTTGCGGATTGGCGCCGCCCACCACCACGCGCACCTCGCGCGGGAGGCCCTCGTCCACCACGATGTAGGCCGCCGCGCAGACGATGGGCTTGTCCTTGGGCGAGCGCCCCACCACCTCGAAGGCCGCTGCGCTGCGCGCCGGCGGGCGGCGGATGTAGACGCCCGTGATGAGCACTTTCGTTTTGATCAGCCGCTCCCGATAGGCGACGAAGCTGGTGAAGGGGGCCGTGTGCAGCACCGGATCGGCATAGGTGATGTCGGTATCGAGCACCATCAGCGCCGTAGTGAGCGGATCGGCAGGGCCGGCGACGATGAGCGTGCCGCCAAGCGTCCCCTGCTCCCGCAGGTTGCGCGATTGGGTGTACTGGGCCGCCGTGGCTAAGATGCCCTGCGCCAGGCTGGCCGTGTCTCTGTGATCAATGAGCGCCTGCAAGGTTGCCATCGCTCCCACACGCACGCCCTCCAAATTACCTTCGATGCCCCCGATGCCGACCTCCTGCAGATCAATCAGCGTCTCCAGCGCCGGGTTGCCCTGCGCCACGATCCAGGCGCCGCCGCCCAGATAGGCGGCGTTGGGGTTGGATTGTACCAGCGCCACCGCATCCTCGATGGTGGTCGGTTTGTGATACGTTTTTACATTTCGCAGCATATCGTTTTCCTCCGTGAAGGTGCGTTGTTCAGCCTTTCCAACTTGTGCGTCAAGATTCAGGGACGCCCTCAGCCTCCGGTTCCTCAGAGATTCCAGCCATCAATAGGCCCAGTTGCTCAGGCGTTGCCGTTGCAGCATCCACCACAGCCATGATGCGCCCCTCGTAGATCACCGCGATCCGGTCGGAGAGGCCCAGAATCTCATCCAGATCTTCAGAGATCAGCAGGATAGCCGCGCCAGCCTCGCGTTGGTTTTCCAGCGCCCGCTGGCGTTGGTCAATCAGCCGCCGATGAACGTACTCCATCGCGCCGATATCGAGGCCGCGGGTGGGCTGCGCGGCGATCACGACCTTGGGCTTACGGGAGAGCTCTCGCGCCAACAGGATCTTTTGGATGTTGCCGCCCGAAAGGCTCTTCACCGGCGTCTCCTGCGACGGGGTCTTGACTTTGAAAGCCTCGATGAGCTCGCGGGAGCGGTTCGCAATTGCCGTGAAACTCAGGAAACCGGCATTGTTGGCATAGGGCGGCTTGTGATGTTCGCGCAGGATGAGGTTCTCGGCGACGGTGAACTCCTTGATCATACCATCAACCATGCGCTCTTCGGGAATGTAGGAGAGGCCCGCTTCGATCAGTTCGGCTGGCTGCCAATCGGTCACATCCTCGCCATCGAGGATGACCTGCCCCTGGGTAGCAGGGCGCAGGCCATTGATGACCTGGGCCAGCTCGCGCTGCCCATTGCCGGAGACGCCCGCCAGCCCCAGAATCTCCCCGGCGTGGACCTCCAGATTGACGCCGCGCAAAGCGTCCGTGCCTCGGTCGCTTTTGGCCCAGAGGTTCTTCAATGCCAGGCGCACCGCGCCCGGCGCTACCTGTTCTTTATCCGGGCGGAAGGTAACTTCACGGCCCACCATCATCTGGGCCAGATCGGCCTTGGTCATCTCGCCCCGGGGTTGCGATCCCACCACGTAGCCGTCACGCAACACCGTCACACGGTCGCTGATTGCCAGCACCTCGTGCAATTTGTGCGAGATGAAGATGACCGCGTGCCCATCATCCACCATCTGCCGGAGGATGACGAAGAATTCATCTACCTCCTGCGGGGTGAGCACAGCGGTGGGTTCGTCCAGGATCAGCAGCGCCGCGCCGCGATAGAGCGCCTTGATAATCTCGATTCGTTGTTGTTGCCCCACGGAGAGCTGCCAGACGTGCGCCTGGGGATCCACGTGCAGACCGTAGACCTCGCCCAGCTCCCGAATGCGCTGTGAGACCTTGTCCAGATCCGTTAGCGGCCACCGAGAGGAGGACAATCCCAAGGCCACGTTTTCGACCACGGTGAGGGAGGGGACCAGCATGAAGTGCTGATGGATCATGCCGATCCCCAACCGGATGGCATCCACGGGCGATTCGATCTGCACCGGTTCGCCGTTGATATAAATCTCGCCTTCGTCAGGCTTGTAGAGGCCGTAGAGCACTTTCATCAGCGTGCTCTTACCCGCCCCATTTTCGCCTAACAGCGCGTGGACCTCACCAGCGCGCACATCGAAATGCACGCAGTCGTTGGCTCGCACCCCCGGAAAGCACTTGACGATGTTGACCATCTCCAAGTGCTCGATCCGGGGGCGACCGGAGGGCAACGTGTCCCTCATACTCATAGATTACGGCTCGACAACAATGGCGCCGGAGATGATGTCCTGCACCGTTTGATCGGCCAACTGACGAACTTCGGCGGGGAGATCGAAGGCTTCGTTGTATTCGAGGTAGAGGCCATCGTTCGCCAGCGTGATCTCGAAGAAGCGTCCGCCCAACGTGCCGGCCTGCACCAGCTCAATGATCTCCAGGAGGATGCCGGACCAGTCGTAGATCTGGTTGGCAACGACGATGTCGGGGGCGAGGGATGTCTGGCTGGCCTGTGTGCCGATCCAGAGGACGCCGTTATCCTTGGCGACGCCGATAGCGCCGACCACCATCTGCGCGGTGCCGGCCATCACGTCGGCCCCGGCATTGATGTGGGTCTGCGCCGCCTCGGAGGCCAGCGCCACATCGCTGAACGAGCCGATCCAGTTGACGTTGACCTGCGCGTTGGGATTCTGCGCCCGCACGCCGGCCACGAAGCCGTCCACATAGAGCTTGGCATCGCCGGTCTCGATGGGGCCGACCACACCGACGATATTGCTCTCAGTGAGCGCGCCAGCGATCACGCCGTTGACGTAGCCGCCCTGCTCAGAACGGGCCTCGTAAGCGAAGATGTTGGGCAGCCCAAACGTATCCACCGTGGTGCCCCAGGCGAAGCTGACATTGGGGAAATCCGGGGCGATCTCCTGCAACACACCGCCGTACTGCGAACCGTGCGCAATGATGAGATCGTAGCCCTGGCTGGCGTAGTCGCGGATGGCCGCGCCGGCGTCATCAACTACGAACATGCTATCCGAGATGACAAATTCCATCTCCGACGAGCCGCCCATCGCCTGCTGGATTTTGACCATCGCATCGTAGATGCTCTGGCTGAAGGCCAGGTCATTGATGGCGCTGGGGGTGACGACCGCGATACGGAAGGGCTGATCCCCATCGGGGACAGGGTCGCCGCCACCGCAGCCGGCCAACAACAAAGACACCAGTATCAAAACCGCAAAGAGCTTGTTCCACTTAACCATCAGATTCTCTCCTTTTGTAATTAGCTTTTGAAGTAACCAGATTACGATCCTTGACTGTCAAATTTTCGGGCACGTCACCTCCTTTTATGTATGATCCATGATAGACGCGGCTTGGCGCAAGCGCGCTTCTTGCATTGCCCAACACCGCGATTACCAACATGCCGCGCCCTTACCCCTCTCGAATAAACGGCTTGGTCAGCGCTGTAGGCGGACGGACGCGCTGCACGGCAACAACAAGCGCGACGATGGTCAGCACGTAGGGCATCATCACCGCGAACTCCGAGGGGATGGGGATGCCCAACACCTGCACCCAGAGCTGCAAGGCATTGACCATGCTGAAGAGCAGTGCTCCGGCCAGCACGCCCCACGGACGCCAGCCGCCGAAGTAAACCAGCGCCACGGCGATGAAGCCCAGCCCGCTGGTGAGGTTCTGCTGGAAGACATTGAGTAGCGCAATCGAGAGCGAGGCCCCCGCCAGGCCGGAGAACATCCCGCCCAGCGTCACCGTTGTGTACCGCATCCGCGCCACGTTCACGCCCAGCGAGTCGGCGGCCTCCGGATTCTCGCCCACCGCACGCACCTTCAGGCCGAAGGTCGTCTGGTTCATCACAAAAGCGGCGATGGGAACGAGAAGATAGGCTCCGTAGACCAGGATGTTATGGCGGAAGAAAACCTCCCCAACGTAGGGGATTTCGCTCAGCAACGGGATGTGGAGCCGAGGAAAGCCGCTCACCGTTTGCACCGTGCCGAGCATCTTCTGGAAGAGCAAATCGCTCAGTCCCAGGCCGAAGAGAAAGAAGCCAATGCCGCTGATGCCCTGCTTGGCCCGCAGCGTCACGCTGACGAAGGCCATCGCCAGACCCATAATACCGCCTACGATAATCGCAACCACCACACCCAACCAAAGATTACCCGTCTGCATAACAACGTAGAAGGCAGCAAAGGCGCCCATAAGCATCTGGCCCTCGACGCCCAGATTGAGCACGCCGCTGCGCTGCCCAAAGGTCTCACCGATGCCGGCATAGAGATAAGGGGTCGCCAGCCGGATGCCGGAGGCGAGAATACCCAACAAGACACGCGCCGTCAGAAATTCAGCGATCATATCCCCACCTCCAGTTTCGGCGTTGCATCAAGCGCCGCCGTCTCCTCCTCGTGCTCCGCGACCTTCTCGGCGACCCGGCGCCGCGTGCGCTCCTGTCGCCACAGCTCTGTGCTTACCACAAAGACGACCACCAGCCCGTTGAGCGTGACGATGAGCGCCCCCGGCACCTGCACCGCCCGCTGTAGCTTGTTCGCGCCCACCAGCAGCCCACCAAAGAGGAAGGAGGCCGGGATGGTTCCTAGCGGATGCAATTGCCCAAAGAGCGCGGCGACGATGCCGTGGAAGCCCGCGCTGCCGGTGAAGCCCGTGGCCGACCCGTCCGTGAACATGCGGAAGTTCACGCCGTAGACCTGAATGGCCCCTGCCAGCCCCGCCAGTGCGCCGCTCAGCGCGAGGGAGAGCGCGATGTGCCGGGGGACGTTGATCCCCGCGTAGCGCGAGGCCTCGCGGTTGAGGCCCACCGCCCGGATGCGATAGCCCAGCGTGGTGCGCCAGAGCAGGATGTAGACCAGCACCGCCATGATCACCGCGATGAGCGTCCCCAGATGCAACCGCGTCGGAACCAGCCGGGGCAGGTCAAAAGAGGAAGAGAGGCGCGCCGTTTGCGGGATGCGCGAGGCGCGCTCCAGCTGGATGGGGTCAATGAGCGGGCCGATGAGCAGGAAGTTCATCCCCTGCACAGCGATCTGGTTCATCATCACGGTGCTGAGGATCTCGTTGACGTTGAAGTGGGCCTTGAGGAGGCCAGGAATGCCGCCCCAAATCGCGCCGCCGAAGATTCCCGCCAGCATCGCCACGGGAACCACAAGCAGGGGATGTCCGTTGGGGAAATTTATCCCGACCAACGTGGCGCAAAGCGCCCCTGCCACGAACTGCCCCTCGCCGCCGATATTGATTACGCCGCCCCGGAAGGCGATGCAGATACCCACCCCCACGAAGAGCAGCGGGGTGGCGCGCACCAGCGTATCAGCCAGGGAGTTGACACTCCCAAAGGCCCCATCAATCAGGGCGGCATAGGCCACCAGAGGATTGGCCCCCAGCGCCAATAACATAAAGGCCACCACGACCAGCGCAGCGAGGGTCGCCAACACCGGCAAGAGGGCATCAATCACCGGAGAATTCCAGATAATAAGCAAGCGTTCTTTCATAAGCTCTCTTCTCGTTCTACACGCCAATATGACTGCTCCTGCCCCCAGGCCTGGAGCAGCGTCTCTGAGGGACACACGACCACTGCGTTCGCCTCTACCGTTACCGTGCCATCTTCCAGCCGAATTTCACCCGCGACCTGTGCCGAGCGGCTGCGCCGCTCCACCACCCACCCCACCGCTGTCAGCGGCGTCTCCGTGGGAGTGGGGCGGCGGTAGCGAATTTCCAGCTTCGCCGTCACCCAGAAGACCCCCTCCTCGCCAAACATGATGGCTCGCCCGGAGGTCTCGTCGAGGATGGTCGCCAGGATGCCGCCGTGCGCGATGCCCGGATAGCCCTGGTAGGTCTCCGGGATGACCAGCGGGGCCTTGATCTGGCCCGTCTCTTGATCCTCGTAGAAGGTGAGGTGCAGCCCCACAGGATTCTCCCGCCCGCAGACGAAGCACATCCGCGAGGTGGGCTGCGGTTCCCAGGAAGTCGGCATATTGTTCACCAATACTTACTCCTTTATTTGTCTTCTCGCATGTAGGCCGTGCCCAGCGCCGCCGGCGCGCCGATGCGCTTGCTCAGCGCCTCCCACCAGGTCATCACCACCAGCACCAACACGGTGGTAAGATAAGGGAGCATGTTCAGGAAGGCCGCGGGGATGGTCGTCCCCTGGGCCTGGAGGCGGAATTGCACTGCGTTGATACCGCCGAAGAGCACCGCGCCCAATACTGAGCGCAACGGGTTCCACATGGCGAAGATCACCAACGCGATCACGATCCAGCCGCGCCCGCCGGTGATGTTCTCGGCCCAGCCGGGAGTGTAGGAGAGGGAGAGATGCGCGCCGCCCAAACTCACCAGCATCCCGCCCAGGATGGTGTAGAGGTAACGCACGCGGGCCACATCAATGCCCATCGCGTCCGCCGTCTCCGGGCTTTCGCCCACCGCGCGCAGATTCAATCCGCTGCGGGTCTTGTAGAGATAGAACCAGGCCAACGGCACCAACAGATAGACGATATAGGTCAGCAAATCCTGCCGAAACAGCGCGCCCAAGACCGGTAAATCGCTCAACAACGGGATGCGCAAAACCGTGAACCGCACACCCACCAGCCCCACCAGGTAGAAGTTGTTGGACGCCGGGCCGAGGCGTTGCCCCAGGAAGCTCGCCAGCCCGCTGCCAAAGAGCGTGATGCTGAGGCCGCTGACCACCTGGTTGGCGCGCATGGTCACGGTGAGGAAGGCGTGAATGGCCGCCAGGAATGCGCCGACCAGCACCGCCACCAGGAGGCCCAGGAATAAACTACCGGTGTAATAGCCAGTAGCAAAGGCCGTGACCGCGCCCATCAGCATGATCCCCTCCAATCCCAGATTGAGGATGCCGGAGCGTTCGGTGAAGATCTCGCCCACCGTCGCGTAGATCAGCGAGGTGCCCGCCCGCAAGGTGATCGCCAGGACCGAGGTTAATAACGCTATCATGAGGACACCTCCTCCGCCAGCGAGGGGGCCGACGGGGTGCGGATCACGCGCAGCCGATATTCGGTGAAGAGCGAACCGGCCAATAAGGGCAGGAGCATCATCCCCTGCAACACAAGGCCCACCGCCGCCGGGAGGCGCATCACCATCTGCACTTGATCGCCGCCAACGAGCAGCCCCGCCATGAGCACGGACACGAAGAGGACGGCAATGGGATTGAGCTGCGCCATCCACGCGACGATGATGGCCGTGTACCCATACCCCATGGATAACCCTTGCTGCAAGCGCCGCGAGATGGCCGCCACCTCACATGCTCCCGCCAGGCCGCTGAGCGCGCCGGAGACCAGCAGCGCCAACACGACGTTGCGCGCGATGTTGATGCCCAAATAGCGCGCCGCGGTCTGATTCTCGCCGATGATGCGCAACTCGAAACCCCAACGGGTGCGATTCAGCACGAACCACAACACCAGGGCCAGCACCACCGCAAAGATCAGCCCCCAGTGTACCCGCACCTGCATGCTCAAACGTGGCAGCCAGGCCGCTTCCGGGAAGGGCGCTGTGCCGGGGAAACCGTAGCCTTGAGGATCGCGCCAGGGGCCGTAGTAGAGATGCTCGGAGAAGAGAATCGCCACATAGTTGAGCATCAACGTGGTCAGCGTCTCATCCACCTTGAGTAGGGCCTTGAGCAACGCGGGAACGCCCGCCCACACCGCGCCAGCGATCATGCCCAACAGAAGCACCAACGGCAGCACCATCCCGTCCGGTAGATATTGCGACCAGAAGAGCGCCACCCACGCCGCCGCCACGCCCCCCAACGTCAACTGCCCCTCCGCGCCGATGTTCCAGAAGCGCATACGGAAGGCAATAGCAACGCCCAGCCCGGTGAGCATCAAGGGGATCGCCTTGACCAACGTTTCGGAAAAATTAGACCAGGAGCCAAAGGCCCCCCGCGCCATCGCCGCGTAAGTATCAAGCGGGTTGGCTTTGGAGGCCCACAACAACAGCGCCCCCAATAGCAATGAGATAAAAAATGAGAGCACCGGTACCAAAAAAATCGCCGTGCGCGAAATAGACTGACGTTTCTCAATCACGATGCGCATCTTATGCCCCTTCTTGCAGCGCCGCATACTCAGCGCCGGCCATCATCAAGCCCAGTTCGTCAATATCGGCCTCAGCGGCGGGAACGATGCCCATCACGCGCCCCTCGAAGAAGACCGCGATGTCATCCGCCACCGAAATCAGCTCCTCCAGATCCTCAGAGATCAGGAGCACCGCCACGCCTGCATCTCGTTCCCGCAACAGCATCTTGCGCACGGCCTCGGTCGCGCCTACATCCAGGCCCCGCGAAGGGTAGACCGCTACCAGCAAATCCCGGCAGGCGTCAATCTCGCGCGCGAGGATGGTCTTTTGGATGTTGCCGCCGGAGAGGAACTTGACGCGCGTGTAGGGGGTGGGCGTCGCAATGCGGAACGCAGCAATCATCTCGCGAGCGAACTTCAGGATGCGCTGAGGTCGTAGTATCCCTCGCTCGGTCAGCGGGGCCTTGCGATAACCCTTCATCGCCAGGTTATCGGCGACGGCCATATTGCCCACGGCCCCCATCCCGATGCGATCCGCCGGGATGTGGCTCACGCCGGCCCGGATCATGTCGAGCGGCTGCTTGTTGGTGATAACTTGCCCGTTGATCAAGAGCTCGCCCTGGGTCGCCTTGCGCAGTCCGGTAATCACTTCCGCGAGCTGCCGTTGCCCGTTGCCGGCCACACCAGCGATGCCCAAAATCTGCCCCTGCCGGAGGGTCAGCGAGACACCCTGGAGGGCCGGTAGCCCCTTGTTGTTCTCCGCGTGGACATCGCGCAGCTCCAGTACCACCTCGCCGGGTTGCGCGGGCTGCTTTTCCAGGCGGAAGAGCACCTCGCGCCCCACCATGAGCCGCGCCAACTCCTGGGGGTTGGTCTCTGCGGTGCGTTTCACCGAGACGAGCCGCCCCTGTTGCAGCACCCGCACCCAATTGGAGAAGGTCATCACCTCCTCCATCTTGTGCGTGATGAAGATCGCTGATTTGCCCTCATCGGTCATCAGCTTGAGGACGCCGGCCAACTCCTGCGATTCCTGCGGGGTCAGCACCGCCGTCGGTTCATCCAGGATAAGAATCTCCGCCCCCCGATAGATCAACTTGAGGATTTCGACCCGCTGTTGCTCGCCCACACTCAGCTGCCAGATGTAGGCGTTGGGATCCACTTGTAGATGATAACGTTCAGAGAGCTCCCGAATGCGCCGCGCCACCTGCTGCATATCCGGTATAAAGGGCAACTCCGTCATCCCCAAGACGATGTTTTCGGCAACGGTCATCGTCTCCACCAGCTTAAAGTTCTGGTGTACCATGCCAATCCCCAACGCCGCCGCATCGCGGGGAGAGTGGATCTCTACCCGCTCGCCTCGGAGGAGGATTTCTCCTTCATCCTGGCGATATAATCCAACCAGAATGTTCATCAGGGTGCTCTTACCAGCGCCGTTCTCTCCCAACAGCGCCAACACCTCGCCGGGAAACAGCTCCAGATCAACTTGATCGTTGGCCAAGACGCCAGGGAAGCGTTTGGTAATCCCGCGCATCTCCAAAATGGGCTGGGGTTCTGTCATCATTGTATCCTATCCCTGAGATTCTGAGTGCGATTCAAAGCAACTGTATCGCCTGATACAATCACTGGATGTCAACAGGGGCGGGGGGAAGCCCGCCCCTGTTGGCCGGTTGCTAATTGGAGATTGTACCTACAACACCCTCGACGAAGAAGCTCATGTTGAGCATGTCGCCGTCGCTCATGCAGGTCCCTGCCGGCACGACTTCATTGCCGGCCTGATCGTTGATCGGGCCGCAGAAGACATCGTTGCCCGCCAGGATATTCTGCCGAGCCGCCGCCACGCGATCCTGTAGCTCCTGCGGGACGCGCGAGCTGAACGGGGCCAGCTCCACAATCCCATCTTCGAGGCCGCCCCAGTACTGATGCGTCTCCCAGGTGCCGTCCAATGCCGCTTGAACTGTCTCTACATAGTAGACGCCCCAGTTCCAGATCGGGCTGGTGAGCACGGTATCGCCCACGAAGGCGCGCATATCGGAGTCGTAACCGATGCTCAATGCGCCGCTCTCCTGTGCGGCCTTCTGCGGTTCGGTGGTGTCCTGGTGCTGGGTGATGACGTCCGCGCCCTGATCCAGCAGCGCCACCGCCGCCTCGCGCTCGATGACGGGATCGTACCAGGTGTTGGTCCAGACCACGCGTACCTCAGCATCGGGGTTGACCGAGCGCACGCCCAGGGTGAAGGCGTTGATGCCGCGAATCACCTCAGGGATGGGAAAGGCTGCCACGTAGCCGATCACATTGGCTTCGGTCATGGCGCCGGCCACAATCCCTGAAAGGTAACGCGGCTGATACATCCGTCCGAAGTAGGTGGACATGTTATCTGCCGTCTTATAGCCGGAGCAATGCTCGAAGTAGATGTTGGGGAATTCGGCGGCGACCTCTTCCATCGGGTCCATGTAGCCGAACGAGGTGGCGAAGATCATATCATACCCCTGCTGGGCGTACTGGCGAATAATGCGGGCCGCATCGGGGCCTTCGGGCACATTCTCGACAAAGGTCGTCTCAATCTGATCGCCCAGTTGCGCCTCAAGGAAGCGACGGCCCCGGTCGTGCTCGTAGGTCCAGCCTAAGTCACCGGGGGGGCCGATGTAGATGAAGGCGATCTTGAACTTGTCATCTTCAGCGGAGGGCTGGGGGCCGCCGCAAGCCACCAGAAAAAGGCTCAAAATCATCGAAAGACACAGAACAACCAAAAGGCTGCGTTTCATAGGAATATCCTCCTTCTATCTGATTGGAATTTTAAGAATTGTTACCTCGCATATTGCTTCCTTGCCTCCTTAAATCCTACCCACCTCCTTCAATTGACTGACACACACCGGAGCTTTTGCCAGCGCAAAAGTCATGCGCTTCACAGACATCAGACATCTTGCATCGTTAA
>DAOTXC010000010.1:0-4730 GCA_034435555.1 Anaerolineae bacterium | reverse complement strand
TTTACTCCAGTCCGATCACCGTGCCATCGGCTTTGCGCTCAAAGGGTTTGCCGGTTGCCAGGGAGACGCACTTGTAGCCGCCATCGTAGATGCCGATGCGCTTGTTCTTGACGATGCAATCGCAGTACATCTCCAGCAGGTCTTCAGCGTGGGTGAGCAGGTCAATGGCCTGGAGGGTCTGAGGGATGGTGCGGACCTCGACTGTGCCGTCGCCCAGCTCCGCGCCGCGAATCGCGCCCCACATCTCGTGGCCGCCGACGCGCTCGTTGAAGATTTTGGGCACGGGATAGAAGGCCAATTCGCTCGGCTTGGTGATCATCACGTCAATGACGCGCATGAGGTAGTTGGTGGCGTAAACGGCGTGGAAGGTGTTATCGTGAAGGAAGACGTGCAGCCCCTCGGCGGCCCCGTCGCGGATGCTATCGGCGAAGGCGCGGGTGTCGTCCCAGGTGAAGTGCGTGGTGAGCATCTCCTTGTAGTCCGCCAACTCGGCCTCGAGCCACGTCCAGTTGTCCTTGTGGTCGCCCAGGTTGACGAAGAGCGTTACCTTGCCCTGTTGGATGAGGGGGATGCAGTGTTCGATGATGGCCTTGAAGAGCTCGCGTTGCGCGCCGGCGCCGCCCATCGTCACCAGGAAGCGGCGCGGCTCGCCGTTCTTCATGCGACGCAAGCGGGCAGCGCAATCGCCCTCGATGTTCTCGACCAGCTCGTGATCAACGTGGTGGCCGACGTAGTAGAGCGCGTCGGGCGGGACGGGTTCCATCACCTTGCCGCTCTCGTCGAAGCCGCGCATGACGCGGAAGCCGTAGTAGCCCGCCGGCCCCTGCACGCCGTGCTTGGCCCCCTCGGTCAGCTGGAAGGCCATCGGCCAGTTGTCGAACATCATGTCCACGACGTTGGTCATCCCGCCGGCGACCGCGCCCATGCAGTTCCACATGTGCGAGGTGAGCGTGGGCATATCGGAGGGGAGCGCCTGGTGCAGGTTGCGGAAGAGCTCGCTCATCTTGTAATCTTTGACATTGGTCTTGAGGAAGCGCCAGGGCCAGCCGACGATCCAGGTATTGAGGAGCCAGGAAAGACCGGGCAGTGTCGGCTCGCCAGTCGTGACCGGCTCCCAGACGTACTTGTTGAAGAGGCCGCTGCGTTGCGAGATGCGCGACCATTTGCTGTACCAGGTGTTGCACCAGTTGATCACGTCGGTGGTGATGCCGGGGAGCGCCAGCAGATCGAGCCAGAGCGGCGTGAAGCCCATCGCTTTGGTGCAGGACGCGCCCGCCATCGCGATGCGGTAGTGGCCGAAGCCCATACGGATTGTGCTGCAGATGACTTGCGTGCCGTCGTTCTGGATCGGGTCACCATCGCCATTGCGCAGGATGTCCTTCAGCCCGAAGATGTCGCCCAGATAACCGTTGTCGTGCAAGCTGAGCGTGTAGGTCTCGTTCGGGTCGTAGTCGAACTTCCGCACGAACATCTCCTGCCACCGCTCGACTTGCCGCGAGTGCGACTGCTTGATCTTGTTCCCGTAGACCACATATTGCCCTTGTTCCTTCTTCATTCAGGAATCTCCTCTTGAAAATCTAAAAATCTGCAAATCTAAAAATCACTTGGGTGCGCGAACGAGACAGTTCGCGCTACTTCATCATCGTTGATGCAGCGTAGCCCCCATTCGGGTATGAAAAAAGCGTACTGCGTGCGCGCCAAAAGAGACCCCGCAGTACGCCTAGTCGTTCACAGATTATCCCTTCACTGCGCTGCTCGCCACGCTTTCGATGTAATACCGCTGCGCCAGGATGAAGACGATGAGCGGCGGCAGGATGGCGATAGCCGCCCCGGCCAGGATCAGGTTGGGGCTATCGGAGGCCCGCCCGCGCAGGATGTTGAGCGAGAGCGTGAGCACGTGGTTGTTGTAATTGCCGGTGTTGATGACGATGAGGGGCCAGACGAAGCTGTTCCAGGCGTAGAGGAAGGTGATCGTGGTCTGGGTCGCCAACGCGGGGGTGATCGCCGGGAGGAAGATTTTGCTCAGGATTTGCAGCCGCGATGCACCGTCAATCAGCGCCGCCTCCTCGATTTCTTTGGGGATGGAGACGAGGAACTGGCGCATCATAAAGGTGCCATAGGCGGTGAAAATCCACGGGACGACGAGCGAGGTGAGCGTATCCACCCACCCCAGCGTCACCATGATCTGGTAGAGCGGGATGATGAGCACGACGAAGGGGATCATAATCGTGCCGAGGTAGATGAGAAAGAGCTGGTCGCGCCCAGGGAAGCGCAAACGGGCGAAGGCGTAGCCGCCCAGCACCGAGGTGGAGATCTGCCCCAGGACGACCAACGCCGTGACCAGCGCCGTGTTGGTGAGGCTGCGATCCATGCCCTGCAACGCCATCACGTCGGCGTAGTTGGAGGGATGCCAGGAGAGATGCTCTACCGGCTGGCTCAGGCGGACGTTTGCCAGCGCCTGCTCGTCAAGATTTTCGGGGTTGACGAAGCGCCCGCGCGCGGTTCGGTCCACCAGGGCAAAAACAACCGTCTCGTCATCCAGAGGAACCTCGTAGAGGGGATAGACCTCGCCGCCCACGGTGACACTCTCGCCCGTCTCGACGGCATCTTCCAAAGCCACCTCGTAGGTGACATTGAGCGCGTTCGGATCGGCGAAAAGGCCCACGCGGATGTTCTCTTCCACCAGCGCGAACTCGCGGGTCTCGCCCTCGTACTCGATGTTATAGAGCACTCGCTCCTGAGGCCCATACCCCGGCACTTCGACGGTGACGGGATCGCGCGGCAACAGGCGTGGCGGATAGCGGAAGGTATCCTTGGGCAACTTGAAGGAGGTGAAGAGCATGTAGAAGAAGGGGAAGAGCATCACCAGCGCGAAGAAGGTGAGCACAACGTAGATAGTTACCCGGGTCAGAATGGTGTTGGCTTTTTGCGATTTCATGCCAGCCCCCTTTACTCGTATGCGGCCTCGCTGGCGCGCTGGCGTTGGAACTGCATCAGCGTGACCAGGAAGATGACACCAAACAGCACCCAGGCGGTCGCCGAGGCGTAGCCCTGTTTGAACCGTTGGAAGCCGTTCTGGTAGAGGTACAATACCACCGTCAAGGTCGCATTGTTCGGCCCGCCCGGCGGATTGGTGGCGATGAAGACCTGTTCAAAGACCTGGAGGGCCTGGATCGTCGTGGTGCTCACCACGAAGAAGGTCGTCGGCGCGAGCATCGGGAGGGTGATCTTGAAAAAGCGCGCCCACACACCCGCCCCATCCACGGTGGCGGCTTCGTAGAGTTCGCCGGGGATGTTCTGCAGGCCCGCGAGGAAGAGCACACTGTTGAAGCCCATCGTCTGCCACGCGGACATGATGATGATCGCCAGCAGCGCGGTGTTGCTATCGGAGAGCCAGCGGATCTGCGGATCAACCAGCGCCAGCCCCGGCAGCAGATTGAGCACATTGATCCCCAGCGTGATGAAGTAGTTGATGTAGCCAATCGCCGCGTTGTAGAGCCACTGCCAGATCAACGCGACGCCGACCACGGCGGCGATACTCGGCAGGAAATAGAGCGCGCGGAAGAATTTGATGCCCGGTATCTTACTGTTGAGCACATTCGCCAGGAAGAGTGCCGGGATCACGCTGAGCGGGACCGCCGCGAGACAGAAAACGATCGTGTTGCGCAACGCGATCCAGAAGAGCTTATCACTGGCCCCGATGATATAGTGGTTGCCGAAAATGGTGAGGCGCGTCAGCTCGTCGTAGTTCGCAACGTCCAACACCTCCGTCACCGGTTGCGTCCGGTAGGCCAGCGGTTGAATATCGAGGGTGAAAATGGTGCGATAGTTGTCCAATCCGATCCAGTTGCGGGTTCCAAAGGCGTCCCAATCGGTGAAGCTCGTGTAGAAAGAGAGCAACAACGGCGCAGCGAAGAAGAGCAGGAAGCCCAGCAGGTTGGGAGAAAGGAAGAGATAGCCGCTGATGGCCTCGGTCTGCGCGTTGGTTGAGTCACAGATGACCCCCATCTCTTCCTGCGCCATCACCCAGGAGAAGAGGCCAAAGATGGCCGCCGCCACAACCAGGCCCAGCTTCAACGGCTCGCCGAGTTGCGCCAGGATGGAGAGCAGCCAGGGGAAGAAATCCACGCGGATCAGGAAGATCAGCCCGAAGGCGAGCATGACCCCCTTGCCGATCCTGCGGAAGCGCATCTCTTTCTGGTAATCGTGCGGGTAGCGATCCCCCAGGGTGTGGATCAAATAGCCACAAAATACACCCACCAGGAAGATCACGCCCCTGCCGAAGGTACCGGCGATGAAATCAATGCCCAGGAAGACCCCTAGCAGCTGAAAGCTGACCAACAGGGTGAGGATGAAGCCGATGTAGTTGATCGCCAGCGAGAAAATCCGGCCCAGAGGGCGGCGATGATAGAGCAGGTAAATGGTGGGGATGCTGAGCAATCCCATGATTGCTGAGAGCACAATCGCCACCCAGCGCAGCGAAAGGTCGTAGTCGGCTGCCGGCATCTGCAAAAAGAACAGCGCCGTCCCCAGTCCCGCTACGACCACCAGGGCATGCCATCCCAGCGCAATGTAGATGACTATGTCGGTTTTTTCTTTGATCAGCTTTTGCATGGCTGGCTCCTTCGAAAATAGTGAATCTGCGAATGGTGAATAGCGAATAGCCAAACAAAAATCTGCTAAATCCGCCCAATCTGCTGATAAGCATTTTCGTGCTGGATGGCGTGCAT
>DAOTXC010000009.1:0-8374 GCA_034435555.1 Anaerolineae bacterium | reverse complement strand
CTGGGCGCTGCTGCTTCCGGCGGCGCTTCTTCTTCCGGCTCCGGAGGGATGACGCCTTCCAAAGGCACTAAGCGAGCGTGGCAACGGTCGCAAAAGACATTTCCGACTTTGTTCTGGGTTCCGCACATGGGGCAGCGAATTTGGGTCCGCTGCAATAGTGAACCGCAATCATTGCAGAAGCGGCTGCCATCTCGGTTGAGTGTGCCACACTTTGAACAACGGATCATAAGGCCCTCGATTTAGTCATCACTGTGGGGGTGGCTGGTCATGAAAATGATGCGCAGGCTGGTGAAGATCGTCCCCAAAGCTACGCCCAAGACCAGCCCTCTCATACCGGCCAGCGCCGGAACGAACTGGATCCAGTTGGCGATATCTTCTAAAATGCCCATGTAGGGCACAGCGCCGAGCAAGGTCAAGATGACGACGGTCAGGAAGAGGAAGCTGCCGAAAGTGCGCCGCTTGCGCAACATGCGCATCCCGGCCATGATGAGGGTGATCGCGGTGAGGGCGAGGAGGGCGGTCTGGCCGGGGATAATGACCGCGCTCACGAATTGTCGCGTCCATTCGCCGCCTGCGCCCTGCCATAGCACCAGAGCGAAGCTGATGATTGCCGAGGCGATGACCAGCAGGCTGGTGATCGCGCCCTTGCGGAAACGTCCCAGGCGCGCCAGGTGAATGCGCAGCAGTTGCAGGAATGCCAGAATAACGGCGAACACCGCTACAATTTTGGCCCATTCGATGATAAAGAAGCGGATGGTGTTGAGCGGGGAGAAGGGGATGAACGTCCCCAGGAGCACCAGCAGCCCCGCGAGCACTGCGAAGAAGGTCGGCAGAATACGTTTGAACATGCCTAGCCCCCCACGATTCCTAGAATGGAGAGGATGCCGATGAGCACGATGCTGCCCATGATGAGCCAACGCAGCAGGTCTTGACCGCCTAGGCTGGCCTGATAGGTGGACTGTTGAGAGATTTCAGCGCCAGCAGCGAAGAATTCTTCGCCCATAAGGAGCTGTTTGGGCTTGAGCGCCGGGTAGAGCGCGCCCAGTCCCGATGCCAGGGGGGTCCCGCCCATCGTGTAGATGCCACGACGGGCGGCGGCTTCGGTGATCAGCGAGACTTCCTCATCGAAAGCGCCGAGGATGATGTTGGCTCCGATGCCGACATCGTAGAGATAGGTGGCAGTCATGGCGGCGTAGGTGGTGGGGTCGGCAGCGATGTACTGAACGAGGCTGCGGCGGTAGCGGCGCAGGTTGCCCAAACGGGCGTAAGAGCGGCGCATCCCATCATCGGCCAGGAGATAGAGCGTGGGATCGCCGGTGGTGATGATGGGCGGCGTATCGTAGGCGGCGGCCAGATCGGAGAGCGCGCTCAGCGCCTCCAGTGCGGCCACCGAGGTCATAGCATTCTCCCCAATCAGCGACGCATTGCCCAGGGCAATGTGGATGACGGAGCCTTCTTCGGCGGAGCGCCCCACCTCTTCTGAAAGTCCGGTGAACACAGGAAAGGCGCGCCAGGCAGGTTGTCGGTTGCGGTAACGCAGCCCATAGACGACCAGCGCCACCGCTCCGATCAGCGTAATTGCTAGCGCGATCAAGTTGGCTAACATTGCTGCGACTCTCCTTTGTTTAAGCGTTGTTCTAGCTGTTGCAGCATATCGGGTTGCTCCAGGAGCTCCGCCCACGATGTAAGTGCTTCACCTCCGACCAGCGGAGAGAGCATCCATAAGAATTGACTTCCCAAAAAGCCCCAAACGCGCAGCAAGCTCAAGAGCAGCGGGGTAAATTCTCCGAGGCCCTGGCGATCTAGAATTGTTGCCCATCGTTGTAGCGTTGCTTCCGGCCCTTGCTGCACTTCGCCATTTCCTTTTTTTGAGGCTGCGGAGGGATAACTTGAGTCCCTCTAAATTGTTAGATGTTCACTCTTGGTTCTGGTGGATATGATACATTGTGGCTATACGCTGTTTAACCACAATATATATCCCGTCTTTCTTGCACGACCACTCTTTTTCAAGGCAGCCAATCCCGTGGCTTTTTAAGTATAGCATGGTTTATAAGTAGTGTAAAGCGAAAATGCGAGGGCGCAACGCCTTGTTTTTAGTTTGAGAATCGGTTGTGAATGGGTGCTTTTAAGGGGGCAAGGATGGGTGGCAGGAGCAAGGAGAACGGGCCTCTCACACGCTCTGCCCCGGCCTTTCGAGCTAATTTGTGCCTTGCCAAAATCCGTGAGTATGGTATAATTTCCCTCGCACGCGGGCATAGTTCAGCGGTAGAATGTCTCCTTGCCAAGGAGAAGGTCATGGGTTCGAATCCCATTGCCCGCTCAAGTTAGACCTTGGCGACGTAGCCAAGTGGTAAGGCAGGGCTCTGCAAAAGCCTTATTCGTCGGTTCGATTCCGACCGTCGCCTCTCTCAACAAGTGCTAGCTACGGGCATCATTTACCGATGCCCGTTTCTCTTAAGAGCATGACACGGGGCGGTGGCGGAATAGGCAGACGCCGGGGACTTAAAATCCTCTACTCGAGAGAGTGTGTGGGTTCGACCCCCACCCGCCCTATATAGACAGCGATCCGGCATAACCGCCGGATCGCTTTTTGGTTGCAAAAAGCCGGTTGTGGCATATATCCGACCGGCTCTGTAAAACAGGGTGATTACGGATAGAGGCGCTTGAGCATCCGGGGGAAGGGGATGGTCTCCCGCAGGTGATCAATGCCACAGATCCAGGTGACGGTGCGCTCCACGCCCAGGCCAAAGCCGCTGTGGGGGACGCTGCCGTAGCGGCGCAGCTGCAAGTACCAGGTGAAAGCCTCCTCAGGCAGGTTGTCCCGCCGCAGGTGCTCCAACAGCAGCTCCGGATCGGAGATGCGCTCGCTGCCGCCGATGATCTCCCCGTACCCCTCCGGTGCGAGCAGGTCTACGCTCTTGCAGACCTCCGGACGTCCGGGCCACGGCTCCATATAGAAGGCTTTGGCCTGTGTAGGATAGCCGTAGACGAAGACCGGCTTGTCGAAGAGCTGCGTCAAATGGGTCTCGTGCGGTGAGCCGAAGTCGCTGCCCCACTCGATGGCGAGCTGCTGTTGCACCTCAGGATCGTCGCTCTCGGCGCGGAGCTGCGCTAGCCGCTCGATGGCCTCATCGTAGGAGATGCGCGGGAACGGCGGCGTGACTTGCCGCAGGCGCTCCACATCGCGGCCCAGATAGGCCAGCTCCACGGCGTTCTTTTCCAACACCGTCTGCACGATGTAGGAGACGAACTGCTCCTCAATTTCCATCAGCTGCTCCAGATCGCAGAAGGCGATCTCCGGCTCGACCATCCAGAACTCGGTGAGGTGGCGCCGCGTCTTCGACTTCTCCGCGCGGAAGGTTGGCCCGAAGCAGTAGACCTTCTTGAAGGCGAAGATGTTGGCCTCGTTGTAGAGCTGCCCGGTCTGCGCTAAATAGGTCGGCTCGCCGAAGTAATCCACCTCAAAGAGGGTGGTCGTGCCCTCGCCTGCTGCGGGGGTGAGGATGGGGGTGTCGAGGTTGATGTACCCGTGATCGTCCAGCCAATCGCGGATGGCGCGGATGACGGTGGCGCGCACGCGCAGCACGGCCCACTGCGAGGGCGAGCGCAGCCAGAAGTGCCGGTTATCGAGCAGGAAATCAACCCCGTGCTCTTTGAGCGCGATGGGGTAATCCTCCTCGGCCTGCTGGATGATCTCGAAGCCGGTCACGCCGAGCTCGTAGCCGCCGGGGAGGCCCGGCGCGCGCGCATCGGCGCGGATCACACCGGTAATGCGCACCGACGATTCCTGCGTCACATGGGTGGCCTGCTCGAAGATCTCTGCCGCGACCTCCTTTTGGAAGAGGACGCATTGCACAAAGCCATAGCCATCCCGCACCAGGAGGAAGATCAGCCGCCCCTTGTGCGTGCGATTGTAAACCCAGCCCTCCACAGTGACTTCTTTACCGACGAATTCTGCTATTTGATCCACACGAATCACAGGCGTCATTTTTTCCTCCTTTCGCTAGTTTTTGTTCAAGCGACGGTTTCTTGAGGTTGCCGCCGCTGCCAGAGCCGGCTTGCAACAAATGCGACCACGGCTGATACACACAGGATGATCACCAACGTCTCGTACTGGCTCACGAAATCTGTGACGCGATGCCAGTTCTGCCCCAATATCCGCCCGGCATAGGCGAGCATGAAGCTCCACAGCGCCGTGCCCAGTGAGGTGTAGAGAATGAAGCGCGGAATGTTCATGCTCGCCAGCCCTGCCGGCACTGAAATCAGGCTGCGCACGATGGGAACCATCCGCCCAAAGAAGATGACGTACTCGCCGTGCCGATTGAACCACTCCAGCGCCCGGTCCAGATCTTCTTCCGAAAGCAGGAACCACTTGCCGAACTTGCGCATGAGAACGCGCACACGCGCCTCGTCGAACCACTTTCCCAGTCCATAAAAGAAGAGCGCCCCAGCGACCGAGCCAATCGCGCCCACTATCGTCACGCCGAGCATCGTGAAGCGTCCTTCTAACGTAAGGCTACCCGCCAGGGGGAGCACCAACTCCGAGGGGATTGGGGGGAAAATGTTCTCTAAAAACATGACCAATCCCAATCCAGGATACCCCATGCTGCTGATGATGGACAACGCCCATTGGTTGATCGCTTCTAAAATTTCTGCTAACCCCATATTTCCACTCCGTTTATAGGTTAAATCTCTTTTGTTTGACGTGCCGATTATACCACACTTCCCAATTCCCGATTAAATCGGGCAATTTTGTGAGAAAATCGCCTGGAAAACCCTTGAAAAAGCCCTCCGAATGTGTTATCATTGGCCCATGTGACTGCTTAGCAGTCGCTGTATTGATATGGAGTACAGTTGAGAACTTATGTATCCAGATAGTGAAATCTTGTTCCCGCCACGCTGCATCCCTCAGCTACGTGAACTGCGTGGCCCTAAGTGGCAACGCATCGTCGAGCGTGCGACGTTCCTTCCTCACAACCATCCAGAAGTCTTAGCTTTTGGCCATCTGATGATTAAATTAGGCTCCTGCTTGACCTGTGACCTGGATAGCTATCGCGCCTCTTTGGGTTGCTGCACCTGCGCTCGCCGGACGATCAGCGGCTTCAAGGGAGATGATGAGGAACTCATCAGTCGCTACGAGGACGCCCTCGCTGAAGTCAACAAATATCTAAGTCGCTCGGATTTGCCATACTCCGTCGAAGTGATGCTGCGGGAGTCAACGGACTCCTGAAGCCCGGCCTGCCCATGCGACGCTGCCGTTGGTTGGCGCTGGTCGGGATATTGCTGGCCTTCGCCGGTCTGTTGCTGTGGATCGGCGACTCGCGCGCGCGCCTCTTCGCGCTGACCGGCGAGGAGGCCCTTCCCTCCCAAATGCGTGGTCTGATGCAATGGGCGCTCCAGTGGACGCGCCCGCTGCCCTACACCGCTTCCCATGCCGTTACCACGCGCTACGCTGACCTGCCCCCTTTCGGCGTGAATACCTTCCTGGAACAGGAGGTCGAACCCGCCAAGCGCGAGCTGGCCGTTCAGATGATCGCCGATGCCGGCTTCTCCTGGATCCGCCAGTCCTTTCCCTGGTACGATATCGAGATTCATGGCCGGGGCGACTTCGAGGATCGGCGCTGGGAGCCGCACCGCTCCGCCTGGGAGAAGTACGATCATATCGTCGCGCTGACCGAACAATACGGCCTCCAGATCATCGCACGGCTGGAAGCCCCCCCGGCCTGGACCCGCGCTACCGGCACTGAGTTTGGCGCATTTGCCCCCCCCGACGATTTGGCCGACTTCGGTAATTACGTCCACGCCGTCGCCAGCCGCTATCGCGGACGCATCCGCTTCTACCAGATCTGGAACGAGCCGAACATCTACCCGGAGTGGGGCAATCAGCCGGTGGACCCGGTCGCCTACACGGAGATGCTCTGCCTGGCCTACCAGCGCATCCGCGAGGCCGACCCCGACGCGGTCATCATCACCGGGGCGCTGGCCCCCACCGCCGAGCTGGGCACCTGGAATCCCGCCTACGAGGGCAACAATCTCATGGACACAGTCTTCCTGCAGCGGATGTACGACGCCGGCGCAGGAGCCTGTTTCGACATCCTCGCGGTCAACGCCTACATGCTGCACTCCGGCCCCACCGATCAGCGCCTCGCGCCCAATCTCATCAACTTTGCCCGGCCCCTCTGGGTGCGGGATGTGATGGTCGCCAACGGGGATGCCGCCAAGCCCATCTGGATCAGCGAGATGAACAGCAACGCCGTCCCGGAGGGGCTGCCCGACACCTATGGCCGCGTTACGCTGGAGCAGCAGGCGCGCTACGCGGTGCTGGCCTACAAGCGCATCCAGCGCGAGTGGCCCTGGGCCGGGGTGACGACGGTCTGGTTCTTCAAGCGCGCTACCGACGCCGAGATTGACCAGCCGATGTACTACTTCCGCATGGTCGAGCCGGATTTTACGCCGATGCCCCTCTACGAGGCGCTGTCCGCTTATCTGAACGACCTCACGCCCACGCTCTATCCCGGTGTGCATCCCGCGCACGCCTGGCAACTCACTTACTCTGGCGACTGGCAGGCGCCCGGCGCGGCGGATTATTACCGCCGGGGCGCGCCCGGTGCGGCGCTGACCATCCACTGGGAGGGACGGCGTTTGACCCTCACGCCCGGCCCCGGTGTGGGCGTTTGCCGCATCAGCGGTGATGATGGCGGCCCCGCGCGCGAGATCGCGCTCTCCGGCGAGCCGGTCGTTCTGGAGCGGCATCTCTGGCGCGGCACGCATACCCTCACTCTCATCGCCGTCTCCGGCGATTGCTCCGTAGCAAGCCTCACCATAGACTGAACCCCGCGCGCCGTTTCGCCCTTTGCCCTCTTTGGAGTATAATACCCTGTGGCAGCGTCTCACGCCGCCCACACAACATAACCGGTTCTCCTCAACTGGCCCGCTCCGTGACCCGGCTGGCGCGTTGGGATAATCGAAGAAGGTAGCAAGGCTGACGTCTATGGAAGAAAAGAACAAAAACATCCAGACCATCAATATCGAACGCGAGATGCGCACGGCCTATCTCGATTACGCCATGAGCGTGATCGTGGCGCGCGCGCTCCCCGATGCGCGCGACGGCCTCAAGCCCGTTCAGCGCCGCATCCTCTACGCGATGTACGACATGGGCATCCGCCCCAACTCCGCGCACAAAAAATCGGCCCGCATCGTCGGCGAGGTGCTGGGTAAGTACCATCCCCACGGCGACTCCGCCGTCTACGAGGCGATGGCGCGCCTGGCGCAGGACTTCTCCGTCCGTTACATGCTCGTGGATGGGCAGGGCAACTTCGGCTCCATTGATGGCGACTCGCCCGCGGCGATGCGCTACACCGAGGCCCGGCTGGCGCACATCGCCATGGAGCTGCTCACCGACATCGAAAAGGACACCGTAGATTGGGTCGAGAACTTCGATGGCTCCTTGCGGGAGCCGCAAGTGCTGCCCGCGCGCCTCCCCAACCTGCTCGTCAACGGCGCTTCCGGTATCGCCGTGGGCATGGCGACGAACATCCCGCCGCACAACCTGGGCGAAGTTACCGATGCCCTCATCTATCTGCTGGATAACTGGCAGCGCCAGGACGAAGTCGGCGTGGATGAGCTCATGGAGCACATCCAGGGGCCGGATTTCCCCACCGGCGGCCTGATCCTGGGGCGCGAGGCCATCATCCAGGCTTACGCTACCGGGCGCGGGAAGCTCACCGTGCGCGCCGTCGCCAACATCGAAGAGATGCGCGGCAGTCGCCACCGCATCGTCATCACCGAGATCCCCTATCAGCTCAACAAATCCGGCCTGCTGGAACGGATCGCCATGCTGGTGCGCACAGGCAAACTTGATGAGATCAGCGACTTGCGCGACGAATCCGACAAGCGTGGGATGAGCATCATCGTCGAGCTCAAGCGCGGGGCGCAGCCGCAGAAGGCGCTCAATCGGCTCTACAAACAGACGCCCCTGCAATCCACCTTCGGCGTGCAACTGCTGGCGCTGGTGGATGGCGTTCCCCGGCTGCTGCCACTTAAACGGATGTTGCTGCTCTTCCTGGAGCACCGGATTGACGTGATCGTGCGGCGCGCACAATATGAACTGGCGAAGGCCCAGGCGCGCGCCCACATCGTCGAGGGGCTGCTCAAGGCACTTGACCACCTCGATGCAGTCATCAAGACCATTCGCGAGTCCCCGGATGTGGATACCGCGCGCACGCGCTTGATTCAGCACTTCGATCTCACCGAGATCCAGGCCCAGGCCATTCTCGATATGCAGCTGCGCCGCCTCACCGGACTGGAGCGCCAGAAGCTGTTGGATGAGTACGAGGCGCTGCTCCGCGAGATCAACGCGCTGGAGGAGCTCCTC
>DAOTXC010000008.1:0-10016 GCA_034435555.1 Anaerolineae bacterium | reverse complement strand
GCCGCCATCTGCCCCTGCTCTCGATCAGCTGTCATCGCTTCCTCCACCCCGCACCCCCTACGTCCTCAGTCCCGCGCTTCACAAGCCCTCTCCCGATGTGGTCTCCATGGCTTCAGGGCCAGTTACCCGAATCGCCACCTCTTCTGCTGCCAGCGCCTGCCCCAAAGCCCGCACCGTCGTCTTGAGAATGATGTCGGGATTTAACGAGGCGCGCAATTGCTCCGCGATCTCCGCGACCAACCGCTCGCGGGTGGCGGTGGTGCGCGTGCGCTCCAACAGATTGGCGTTCTGCATCGCCTGTGAAATCTCATCCGCCAATCGCCGCACGAACTCGATCTCGCGCGTCGTCCACCGCTGCTGCGCCTCCCGTTGCAACCGCAATACCCCCAGGTTGACGCCTGACACCAGCAGTGGCACGAGCAGGATATTGTCCTCTGCCACCTGCGGCGCATCGGCCTCGATGTGCGGTAACGCCGCCGCATCAACCAAAGGCTCGATGGCTTGCGCGGTGTAGTGATACCCCAACACGGTCTCCCCTTCGGACTCGCGCCCGGCCCAGGCACGGCCCACTTCCATACCATAGGCGCGCCGTAAATCCTCCAAGGTGCGGCGATTCTCCGCAAAAAGGCGCGCGTTGTCAATGGCGACGGCGATCTGGTCGGCCAGGATGCGCAAGATCGCCACCTCCTCCGGGCCGAAGGCGCCGGACTCGCGGCTCTGCACATCCAGCGCGCCGATGATGCGTCCGCGCACCAGCAACGGCACCGCCATCTCGGAGCGCGTCTCCGGCAGGTCAGGATTGTCGAAGTACTGCGCATCTTCGCCCACATCTAGCGCGATGCGGGGGCGCCCGGTCTGGGTGACGTACCCCACGATGCCCTGCTCGCCCACGCGCAGCCGGTGCCCACGGGCCAGCATCCGCCGCCCGCCAGGCGAAGAAGCGGCCTGGAGCACCGCCCACTCGCGGCGCTCATCCAACAGGAAGATCCCGGCCTGGTAGAAACCGAAGCGTTCCGAAATCAGCGTGACCGTTTGCTCCAACAATTCTTCCAAATCGAGGATCGAAGCGGCCCCCCGGCTCACCTCGCCGGTAGCGCGCAGGTAGGCGGCGCGACGCTCCAACAAGCCGGTGCGCTCGGCCACCCGCTCCTCGAGCCGCCCCACCAACTCGCGCAGCCGCTCGGTCATCACGTTGAAGGCGCCGGAGAGCTCATTGACCTCCCGACTGCCGCGCACATCCACCTTCTGTTTCAGATCGCCCTCGGCGATGCGTTGCGCGGCCAATGTCAAGCGCATCAACGGCGTCGCTGACTGGCGTCCCACAATCCAACCCAGGGTAGCGATCACGGGGGTCATCGCCACCAAGACCAATAACGCCATGAACAACACCTCGCGTTGCTGGGCGACTACAAAGCTGGCTTCGAAATCCATTGCCAGGATGGCGTCCAGTTCGCCATCTGACGTATATAGGGGCGCGTATCCCGATAACCAGGTCCCCCACTCATCGGTGTAGAACGCCTCTTCCACCAGAGGCGCATCTAACGTGGCAAAATTCTCCGCCAACAGCGGCCCGGGATCCTCGTAGATGTCCCCAAAATATGACACATCATCGGGGTCCTCCTCCGCATCCACCACGAAGTAGATGTTACCCTGGGCATCCTGGCGCAGGGTGTACACAAAGCGTGCGTTGGCCGTAGCGTCGCGCACCTGTCGCAACTGCTCCTGCACCGCTATGAAGGTCGGGCTATCCGCATCCGCAGGATCGGTCAGGGTGGCGTGCGCATCCACATCAACAGATAGCGCGCCCACGCTAACCGCATCCCGCAGCTGCGCGCGGATGGCATTGCGCAGGTACGGCTGGAGTCCCAGATAATACAGGACGCTGATCACCAACAACATCGCGAGGATGGCCAAAACCGAGAAGATAATCGCCAACTTGGAGGCTAACCGAATTGCGCCACTCTGCTGCATGATCTCCCCCTCACTCCACCACAGTCGCTGGCAAGGGGCCTGTCCCTGGCGTCCCCTCACCCTCTTCGGCTGGTGGTGTGATATACAGCGCCACGTCGCTGGCGCCCAACATTCGCCCCAGCTCCCGCACACTGCGCTCCATGATCGCCTCCACGCGCGGGCTGGCCCAGATCAGATCGCCGAACCGGCCCAACTGCTCCTCGTAGAAGGCGCGCCGGCGGCTGGTCAGGATCAGGCGCACCATATCGAGCGCGACAGCCAGACGTTCAGCGGCGGCATCCACCAACGTAAGCGTCTCGGCGTCCCAGCCGCCACGCGCTGTCTCCCGCACGAAAGCCAGGTAGCCCAGCGCGATTTCGCGCGAGACCAACGGCACGACGAGCAAATGCCCGACCTCGGATTTCTCGACGCGCGCGTTCCCCGTCGCCATGACCTCTCTGGCGAGCAGCTGCACCTGCGGCGGCGGCGTTGTTCCCACCGCATGTTGCGGCGGCGCCTGTTCATCCTCCAACAGCGTGGCCCACGATTCCGCCGAGTACTGCGCGTAGAGGTTGCGCAACTCCTGCGCGCGGGCCTCGGTCTGGCGGAGGAGCTGCAAGGTGTTCAATGTCGCGGCCACCTGATCCGCCACGATCCGCAGCACCCGCAAATCCTCCGGCGTGAAGGAAGGGGCGAGCGTGTAAAGATCGAGCACGCCCAAATTTTCGCCCCGGAAGAGCAGCGGGAAGGCGGCCTCGGCGCGGGCTTCCGGCAGACGCGGGTGCATCGCCAGCACCATCGCATCCTCACGGCCCGATTGCGCCACCTGTGCGGGCAGCTCGTTGTCGCCAATCTGGAGCTCCCAACCCGCCTGCACCAGTTCCATGCCCCGCTCCCCGGCTGCGGCGCGCAACGAGAGCAGCTCACCCTGCGCTTTGACCAAAAAGATGTTGGCGTGATACAGCTCGAAGACTTCAGTCAACTCTTGTACCAGCCGCCAGATCAGCTCCTCAGGGTCTTGCATCCGGGTGATGGTGCGCGCGAGGGTGGCAGCGCGATCCATCCGGTCGGCCTGGCGCTGCGCGCGCGCGGCCTCTTCACGGGCGATGGCCTGCGCCGCCCGCGCCTCATCCGCGTGCATCTGTGCCTCAGCGGAGGTGCGCAGAATGGTGAGACGATAATCCAAAATCATCACCCCGATCAGCAGCAATGAGCCCAACGGCACCAGCGCCTCGACCGCCCATGAACCAACATCAATGGGATTTTCGGCTTGAAGCAGCGTGAGTTGCCCCTGGGTGATCAAAAAGGCGGCCAGTACATAGATCAACGCCGAAACGACTGTCATCAACGTGAAGCCGGTACGCCCTAGCAACAATGCCGCTACCAGCGGCACCATCATCAGCCAGATCCGCCCCGCGCCCACCAGGCCATTCTGAAACAGGACGTAAGCCCCAGCCAGCAGCAACAGGCTGAGGACCACCAGGACGCGGACGGTGAAGGAGAACTTTTTAAGCCGCCAGGCCAGCACTACCAGGCCATACATCACCACAAAGAAGATAATTTGCACAAAGACCTGACGGGAGATCGCCGACGGTATCCAGGCGAGCAACAACAGCAAGCCCAAAACCGACAGGGTCGCGGTCATCCGCTCGAAAACGCGCATCCGCAACGCTTGTTCGCGCTGCGTCACATTTATCGCCTGGCCCTGCTCGCTCATCAGTTGCCCTCCTCTTCTGTCAACGCGGCCTGTTCCAGGGCAACCAGCACCCCATCGGCATCAATCAATGTCCGCAACGCGGTCGCGGCCTGTGTCACCATTGTCGGCAGGTCCATGATGCCCAGCATCTCATCGGAAAAGACGCGCAAGCGCCGCTCCTGCTCGATGCGCAGCTGGGTGTCGCGCACCAGCTGTAACCGCTGCAACGCCACCCCCGACATGTCGGAGAGGGTACGGTAGAGCCGTTCCTCTGCGGAGCTGAAGCCGTGCCGCTCGCGGAAGGAGGTGAAGAGCACGCCCAGCACCCGCTCCTCGACGCGGATCGGGACGAGGGCCGCGCTGCGTACCTCGAAGCGCTGCGCCAGCAGGCCCAACTGCGCCCACTGTTCCCGCGAGACTATGTCCGGCGGATCTGCCACATCGGGGATGATCAACGGCAGCGTCAACGCCTGCCCTAAGGCGACCAAGACCGCCAGCTGTTCGGCATCCATCAATTCGCTGGCCGTCTGCGGGAAGTGCATCTGTCCGGCGCGCAGGTCGGCGGCGATGTAGGGGTAGTCACGTCCCAGCATGATGATGAAGGCGCGCTGGGGCATGTACTCGCTGACCGTATCCAAAATCGCCACGTAGACATCGCGCGGGGTGTTGGCCGTGGCAAAGCGGCGCGCCAGCCGATAGAAGGGGCTGGTCGCCTCCAGCAAGGCCGCCTCCTCGCTCACCCGCCGCGCGTTCTCGATGGCGACCGCCAGCTGTCCCGTCAATGATTCCAACGAGCGCACGTCATCCTGATCGAAGGCGCGCTCCTCGGTACTCTGTACGTTCAGCACGCCGATCAAGCGCCCGCCCACCAGCAAGGGCAGGGCGACCTCGGAGCGGGTCGCGGGGAGGTTGGGATTGGCGAAGTGGACCGCATCCTCACCCACATCAAGCGCGATGCGCGATTGCCGATTCTCGATCACCCAACCGACCATCCCCTCCCCGCGCCGGAGCTGATGTCCATCGGCGACCATCTTGCGCCCCCCTTCGGAAGAGGCCGCTCGCAAGATCGCCGTCTCACCGGTCTCATCGAGCAGGAAGATACCGGTATGGTAGAACCCGAACCCCTCGGAGATCAGGACGGTGGTGCGATTGAGCAATTGCTCCAGATCGAAGATTGAAGCGACCGTGCGGCCCACCTCGGCGCCGGCTTCGAGTTGCATCACTCGGCGCTGCAGCGCGTAGTTGACTTCGCGGATGGCCTGCGCGCGCAATTCCAAATCCTGCCGCTCTTCTTCCATCTCTTTGGCGAGCACCCGGCTCTGCGTAAGCGCCTGCGCCAGGTAGGGCATCAGGTAGTTCTGCACCACAATCAACAATAGCCCCAGCAATATCAGGACGGCGCTATCGCTTACCAACGAGATGGGGATCTGCGTCCCCGCGAAGAGCGGCTCCGTGACGGGGGGAAGCGCGACCATCCCGCTCACCAACGCAGCGCCAAATCCTGCCAGCGTGAGAATAGCAAGCACCAGGATGAGCAATCCCATCCGCACGCTAAAGAAGAGCGCCGCCAGAATCGCCATCGCCAGGAAGAAGAGCCGCACATCCTGCTGCCATCCGTAGTTGAAGAGATCAGAAAGGCCCACCGCGTACATCAACGCCAGGATACCGCCGGCATGGAGCGCGTAGGGGGCGGACTTCCAGAGCATAAGTCCCACGAGCAGCAGGTAGATGAACACGTAGACGCCGACCAGCAGAACGTTGCCCCGTTGCCAGGTCCCGTAGACCGTGATAGCCAAGACGAGGCCTCCCAGCACCAACAAGACCCGCAAGATACCCCGCACCAGCTGTCGCCGCCACGCCTGAATATCCTCCCAGGCCTCCGGATCATCGCCCAAGATGTTCCTGAGGGGCTGGAACCATCTCCGCACACGTTCCCAGATTTGCATCTTGCCTCCTGTTATCCCCCGCCGCGCGGCTCGCGCCCCGTTGCGTCCTCAGCCCCGTTCTGTTGATAGGCTCGCAAAGACACGGTAAAGACGCTGCCCTTGCCCACCTCGCTCTCGAACCAGATTTGCCCGCCCTGCATCTCCAACAGCTCCTTGCTGAGCGCCAGCCCCAGCCCGGCGCCCGGTTTGGGGCGCTTGCCATTGCCGCTCGCACCCTTCTCGAAGCGGGCAAAGACCCGCTTGCAATCCTCCGGAGAGATGCCCTGGCCGCTATCGCTGATGCTCACGTAGACCTGCTCCTCATCGGCCCAGGCCCGGATGCGGATGAAGCCCGTTTCGGTGAACTTGGCCGCGTTGCTCAACAAGCGCACAAGAATCTGCCGGACGCTGCCGGCATCAGCGTAGACCCACGGCAAATCCGGGGCCAGCTCCTGCTCAAGCGCGATCTCTTTGCCGCGCACCAGGGCGCTCGCCGTTGGCATGACGCTGGCGATGATCCCCCGCAAATCCACCGGCAATACTTTCAACTCCATCAGGCCCGCTTGCAACTGCGAGATGGTCAGGATGTCGTTGATCAGCGCCAGAAGGTGCTGGCTGCTATCATTGATGCGTTGCAGGTCTTGTTGCTGTTGCGCGTTGAGCGGCCCATCCAGCCCTTTGAGCATCAGCCGCGAGAAGCCGATGATGACGTTAAGCGGCTCGCGCAATTCATGGGACATATTGCCCAGGAAGCGCGCTTTGAAAACCTCGCCCTCTTCCAGTTGTTGCGCCACCCACCGCTCCCGCTCATAGGCGCGCACGTTTTCCAGCGCGATGGCGACCTGGTTGGCGACGTGTTCCAGGACCTTGAGCTCCTGCTCCTGCAAGCCCTCGCGCTCGGTGCTGAGGACAGCGAGCACGCCCAAGACCTGGTCTCCCATCCGCAAGGGGATGGCGACCCGCGAGCGCGTGCGGCGATACCATTCCACCGTCTCCGCTGTCTGCTCGCTTTCCATCTGCGGTTCGCCCTTGCGGAGCGCGCGCTCCATCAGCGTGCCATCGCCCAACCGCACCCGCGCGGGCCACATATTTTTGACCGGGCTGGCCCCGTGCAAGAGCGCCGCGCCGCCGCCCGGTTCCTGCAAATAGACCGCTACGGAGGTGTAGACAAAGTTGTCGCGGACAAGATCGGCCACGCGATTGAGCAAGAGCGCCTGATCCCGCAACGAGGTAACGGCCTGACTCACTTCCAGACTGGCCTGCAATTGAATGGCCCGCAGCTGAATCTGGTAGTTAGCCCGTTGGAGCATCTTGGTGCGGTCCACCACCTTGGCTTCCAGGTCGGCGTAGAGCGATTTGAGCTCCGCGGCCATCTCGTTGAAGACGTAAGTAAGGATACCGATCTCATCGCGAGAGACGACCGGCACATGCTGGTCGAGATTGCCGCTCGCCATGAGCAGGGCCGATTCAGTGAGCCGTGTCACCGGGCGAGTAATCTGCCGGATGACCACCGCAGCGATGGCGGTCGTCACCAGCGCGATGGTCAAGATCGAGCCGATCAACGTCGCGGCGATGCGGTCGCTCGCCTGTAACGTCTCTGCCTGGGCCTGTTCGACCAAAATACCCACACCCAGCTCCGGCAAGGGATAGTAGGAGCCGAGCACGGCCTCCCCAACATGATTATAGTAAGTCTCAGCTACACGCGGAACCTGGACCGCCCACCAGCCCTGCACCTCCTCGGAAACGGGAAAAGCGCCGGGCCAGAGAGTATCGGCCTGTACCAGGTAGACCCGCCCCGTTTGACCGAAGGCGATTTTCTCTTGAATAACAGGGGTCAGGGCGGTATCGCGCAGACAAAAACGCCAACGCTGCGCCGTGTGAGGTACGTCAACCGCTATCTGGGGACCGGAAGTCGTCAAGAGCATATCCAAAGCCTGCGTAGAAACCTGTGGGCAGTTCCCCGCCGACCACACTGGGGCACCAGCACTATCGAGCAAGACCCCTCCCATGAGTTCAGGTATGCGTTCCTGTAAGCGTGTCCACTGGGCAATATCAGGAACGCTCTCCACTTCTAACTCAAATACCTCTAAGAGCAAGAGGCGATCTTGCCAATCGGTAAACCAGAGTTGAATCTGCTGCGCCTTCAGCTGGGCCACGGCCTGCAATTTGGCGGCAACTTGCTGCTGGATATTGGCACGATCCTGTTGTAAAGCGTACCACCCGACCAGGGCCAGCGGCAAAATGGTGAGAATCAGAAAGGCAGTGAGTAGCGTGCGCCCCAAGCCGCCGCGCATCCCCGTCGTGGGGATCTGAGCCGGCAAAGCGGGGGAAGTTACCTCACCCCTTATTGGGGTTCCCATACCTCCTCCCCCTGCAACGCGCGCCGCACTTGCTCGGGGAAGCGATCTGGATCTAAGGGTTTGCCGATGAAGCCGTTGAACCCGGCCTTGCGTGCCCGCTCCACGTTGCTGGGCGAGACGTTGGCGGTGACGGCGATGATGGGCACCTCTCGGAAGCGCTCGTGTGAGCGCAGCGCATCCAGGGATTGGTAGCCATCCGCATCGGGTAGCATTAAGTCCATCAGAACTAAATCGATCTCCCCCAAAGTCTCCGCAAACTCGAGCACTTGCCAACCGGAGGCTTTCCATTCACATTTTTGCACCCCAAGATAGGCCAACAACCGCGTCATCAGCAGGAAGTTGTTGAAGTTATCCTCAACAATAAGAATCGTTACGTCTTCGGGTGCTTTGTGAGTCATTATCAAGGTCTCAATGCCGGTAATTAGCCGCGCCCCTTGGCCTCCAGATAGGTCTTGATCTGTTCAGGCAAGGCATCCACATCAATGGGCTTGGGGATATAGCCATCACAGCCAGCTTCCAGAGTCTTCTCGCGATCACCATGCATCACATTGGCCGTCATCGCAATGATGGGAATGTGTTGCAATTCCGGGATGTTGCGAATCCGGCGCGTCAATTCATACCCATCCACATCGGGAAGGTTCATGTCCATCAAGATAAGGTCGGGGAGGTGCTCACGCGCCAAGTCAATCCCCGTGGGGCCATCTGCGGCTTCGACTACGTCGTAGTCTTCGACAAACAAAATCCGTCGCACCAACATGCGATTGGCTTCGTTGTCTTCAATGTAGAGTATTTTTGCCCCCATAACTTCCCCTTGTCGTTGAGAATTCTTAAGAAGATTATACCACAAAAGACCTATGCCAAGAAATCAGCACCATAAAGTTTAGGTTAACGTTTGAAAACAGTCTGACCATAACTGCTGTTTCTCAAGTTCATCAGCCACAAACCTATGATACACCAAACTCTAACTCCCTGCAAGCGCGCCGAGAGAGGCGTGGAGACGCTTCACAAGCAGGAAATAAGCTAGAGCAACAGGCTTTCCAGTGCGAGGGCTGTATACATGAAGGCGAAGGCCAAACTGTTGTTGAGCACATGGACAGCGATGGGAACCCAAAGGGAGCGGGTCTTTTCATATAGCAGCGCGTTGACCCATCCCAGGATGAAGCTCGCCACTATCACTCCCGCCGAATCGAAGTGCGCCAGCCCAAAGATGAGCGCGCTGGCGGCGGCCCGCCACCACAGGTTGAGCCGCCCGTGCCGCATGAACCAGCTGTGCAACAACCCCCGGAAGTACAGCTCCTCCGAAACCGGCACCAGGATCCCGCCACCGATGAGCATGACCAACAGGTTGAGCCAGGAGAAGGTATTCCCTGGCACCAGTAAATCCATTCTCGGCTGCAATCCCTCAATACCGCCGAGGAGCGATTGCACCAGGAGCGCCAGGCCACTGCGCACCGGCAACAGGATAACCACCACGCCGCCGGCGATGAGCAGCCAGCTCCAGCGCCAGCGAATCGGCCAAAGGCCCAACCCTTCCCAAGAAAGCGGCCCTTGCCAGACCCCCAGCACGTAAAAGGCGCCCGCCAGGCAGAGGATATTCAGCGCGAAGCTGGTCAACGTCACCCAGATAGATAGCTGCCGAAAGAGTGAGCCTACACCGACACCCAGCACCAGGAAAAGTCCAAAGCCCCCCAACAGATAAGAGGCCAGCTCCCTCCACGTCGCCGAGGATGTCGTCGGCTGCGCCTCACTCATGTCGTGTTCTTCAATCATATTGACCTCCAGGTGTCCCCATTGTACCATGATCCCCCTGGGAGGGTAGGCATCAGGGATGTGCATCTACGTGAACTGGCGGCTTTCAGGGGGAAATGTCACCACAAGAAGTTCCGGGGTATGGTTCCGGAGGAGACACCGGTGCTGGTGCACACCATCCAGCACGAAAATGTAGGACAGGTTGGCAACCTGTCTTACGACTGCTATTTTCTAGGGAGACACCGGTGCTGGCGCACACCATCCAGCACAAAAATTCTTGTCAGCAGATTGAGCGGATTTAGCAGATTTTTGTTTGGCTATTCGCCATTCACCATT
>DAOTXC010000007.1:0-9268 GCA_034435555.1 Anaerolineae bacterium | reverse complement strand
TCGCTAAAACTGCGTCAAACTGCCGTCGCGCTTGGCCTGCCGCACTGCGTAGCGGAACGTCACCAGTCCCAGCGGCAGCAGCGCCGCCGTGAAGAGCGCCAGCACGCTCAGCTCCTGCACCAGCGCCGCGAGCGTCGCCCCGTTGAGCAGCGCCTTGCGCATCGCCTGTAGCGCGTAGGTCAGCGGGAAGAAGCGCGCCAGCCATTGCAGCCACTCCGGCAGCACCTCGACGGGGTAATAGACCCCCGCCAGCAGCGACGACAGGCTGCCGAAGAAGAAGTTCAGCGGATTGCCGCGCTTGAAGACGATGATAAAACTCGCCGAAAGGATGCCGATCCCGCTCAGGCTGAGGATCGTGAGCAGCAGCGCCAGCAGCCCCGCGCCCAGATTCGCCTGGGGCAGCGCCGCGCCGAAGAGAAGCATCCCCACCAGCAGATAGAGCACCACGCGGAACGACGTGAAAGCGAAGTTCCACAGGCTGGAGGCGGTCAGCAGCGTCGGCAGGCGCGTGGGCGTCGTGAGCATCGCCTCCAGCGTGCCCATCACCTGCGCCGATTGGATGATCCCTGCGAAGGTGTGCAGCGCCACCCCCTGGTAGTTCGAAAAGGCGATCCCGATCAGCACGAACGAGAAATAATCGCCGCCGTAGGCGCCCAGGTAGGGATTGGCGGCAGCGCCGAAGAGCTGCGAGACGAAGTAGAAGCTCGCAATCGAGAAGAGGATGCCGAAGAGTTGCAACACAAACGAGAGCCGGTAGCTGAACTGGGTCTGCCAATCGCGCTTGAGGAAGAGGCCCCATTTGCGCAGCGTCCCGCCCCGGCGACGTTCCGTTGGCCTAGGGTGCGCAGGCTGAATCGGTACCGATGGCGCAGCCTTGCTCGAGGTCTCCGGCAGCTGCCCGAAAATCTCGTCCCACGAAAGCGATTCGAAGGCCAGCGACTCCACGCTGCCCCCACGCCGCTCAATCGTCTTGGTGATCGCAGCCAGGCCGCCCTTGCGCTCGGTCAGCTCCAGGCTGACATCGGTGAGGCGGCCCACCGTGGCCCCGCTCTTCAGTGCGCGCACCTCCGGCAGCGCGGCGAGCGCCTGCGAGAGCGCCGTGTCCATCCCGGCGATCTGCAACCGGCACGTCCCGGAGGCCCGCAGCAGCGCCCGCAGCCGGGCGGGATCGTCCACCTGCTTCACCTGGCCCCGCAACATCACGCCCACGCGGTCGCACAGGCCGACCGCCTCCTCCAGGTCGTGCGTGACCAGGAAGACGGTGCGCCCCTCGCGCCGCGCCAGCAGCAGCAGCGCCTCACGGAAGCGCTCCGCCGCCAGCGGATCGAGGCTGCGCGTCGGCTCGTCGAGGAAGAGCACGGGCGGATTGTGCAGCAGGCTTCGCGCCAGCGCCAGCCGGTGCTTCATGCCGGTGGAGCAGGCGTCGTAGCGCTTGTCGAGGAACTCGCCCAGCCCCAAAAGGTCGCTCAGCCCCGCGATGCGCTCCGCCGTCTCCGGTGCGGTGAGGTCGTGCAGGCCGGCGTAGAAGCTCAGATTCTCACGGCAGCGCAGGCGCGGGTAGAAGCTGCGCTCGTTGCACGTCATCAGCCCGATGGACGACTTGACGCCGTACTCGTCCGCCAGCGGATGCCCGTGGATGTAGGCCGCGCCCGCGTTGGGCAAAATCAGCGTGCAGAGCAGCTTCACCAGCGTCGTCTTGCCCGCGCCGTTCGGCCCCACCAGCCCGAAAATCTCGCCGGGGCGGATCTGCAAGCTGACGCGATCCACGGCGAGCGTCCCCTCCCGCGTGGGGAAGGGGCGCAGCAATCGCCCCAGCCCGATGGAGGGCGGGAAGTGCTTGGTCAACTGCTCGGTGTAAATTGCGTAGGTCACAGCTTACCCCTTCCCCATCACCCGTCTCCCGTGTCCCCCGCCGGAGCGCGTCGCCAGCGCGATGCCCGTCAGAATCAGCGCGCCGCCCATCACCGCGATGGGGGTGGGCGCTTCCGCCAGCAGCCACCACACCAGCAGCGCCGAGCCGATGGGTTCGGCCAGCGTCGCCAGGGATACGTAGGTCGCGCTCAGGTCGTGCAGCGCCCAGTTGAGCGCGGTGTGTCCGACGGCCTGCGGCAAGAGCGCCATCAAAATCACCCAGAGCCAGATGCGTGGATTCGGCACCTGCAAGGAGACGCCGCTGATGAATGTTGCAGCGATGAGCAGCAGCGCAGCGGTCGCGTAGACGGGGAAGACGTAGCCCAGCAGCGAGAGCCGCGCCCGCAACTGCCGCCCGATCAGCAGGTAGCCGCCGGCGGCGAAGGCCCCTATCAGCGCCAGCAGATCGCCCAGCAGCTGATGCGTCCCCACGCCCAGATCGCCCAGCGCGATGATGAAGGAGCCGAGCAGCGCGATGACCAGCCCGCCCACCATCGCGCGGGTGAGCCGCTCGCCGAAGGCGAAATGCGAGATCACCCCGACGAAGAGCGGGCTGGTGGTCACGAGCACCACCGAAGCGGCGACGCTCGTCAGCGCCAGCGAATGGATCCAGGCGGCGAAGTGAACCGCCAGCATCGCCCCTGAGGCGAACATCAGCAGCCAATCGCACCGGGAGAGCGCGCGGAGCTCCGCGCGCCGGCCCGTCAGCGCGAAGGGGGCCAGCATCAGCGAGGCGAGCGTGAGCCGCCACGCCGCCACCGCCAGCGAGTTCAGCTCCGCCTGTGCCAGCCGGATGAAAAGTGAGGCGGTCGAGACCGCGACCATGCCGACGACCAGTATCAGCGCGGACGGGATTGTACGATTTTTTGGCATCGTTGCTCTCAATTGTGTCATGTTGAGGGCCATTATAACACACGGAGCGCAAAAGAACCCCTGGCGCTGGACATGATTGATGCCAGCGCCAGGGGCGGAGGTGTGTTATTTAGCCTGAACCGTCAGTGAACTTCCAGCGAACCTACGCCGGTCTCGACATCAATCTCGATCTTGTTGGCCGCCGTATCATAATCGGGTGAGCGGTGGGTGTTATCGCTAACTTTGGGGAAGCGCGCCTCGTTGATATTGAACCCGGCCAGCCCGCCATCCGTGTGGATGCGCGCCGCCACGCCTTCGGGGACGTGGAGCTTGACCGAGGCCATGCCTGAGTCCACATCCACCCGTGTGAAGCCAGCCGTAGCCGGTAACTGCACCGTGGTCGCGCTGGCCCCGGTCTCGATCTTCAGCTCCGTCACGCGCAGGTATGTCAGATCGAGCTGCACGTCGCTGGCCCCGGAGCCGATTTCCAGGATCAGCGGGACTTCCTCGCTCAGCGCGAGATCCCACTCGCGGCTCTGAATGTTCCACATGCTCTGGGGGTGGGTGAAGAAGACCTCTGGCTTAGTGCTGAGCTTGACCTCAAGCCGCTCCCCCTCGCGCTGGCTTTCGATTTTGACATCGCCGCCGCAGCGCCCGCTGACGAGGAGGCCGGCAGGCGCGCCGCCATGCACCCGCAGCTGCCCGGCGGCGTAATGGAGGCGCACGCGCGCAGCAGCAGCCCCCTCGAGCGGCAGCGACACCTCCTGCACCTCGAACTCGTGGTCGCCCCACAGCGTTTGCCACAGGACCCAGCCCCCCAGGCAGATCAGCACCAGGGGCCAGAACAAGGCCCACACGTCAATGGCGATAAAGTTGGCGACCAGAAAGAGCAGCCCCAGCAGGACCAGCACCAATCCCCAGAACATTCTCCCGCGATGCATGTAGCGCCTCCCGCTAGATGGACTGCGGACGGCGGAAGAGCGCCTGCCCCAGCGTGATCAGGCCCAGCACAATCAGCAGGACGGGCCAGTAGTTCCCCAACAGCCCCAGCCCGCCGAAGAGCGAGGCGAAGATGAGGAAGAGCACGATGCTCGTGGCGATGGTGCCCAGGCCGCCGCGAACAGCGCCGCTATCGCTGGTGAGCAGGCCCAGCAGCAGCGTGCCCAGCCCCACAAAGCCGGGGATGAGCGTCCACACGTAGGCCCAGCTCTCCCAGTTGCCGGTGGCATTCTGCCAGTAGAGGATGCCGCCGATCCCGCCCACAATGCAGGTCGGCACGACCATGCCGGGCGCGCCGGTCAGCACGCCGATGAGCAATAACAGCCCCGCCACCCCGATGATGATCATCGGCCAGCCGAGATAGTTGCCCAGCGCAGCGCGCCATTCGGGCATGAATTGCAATGCCAGCAGCCCCCCGCCTACGATGATCAACAAGAGTCCCAACATCAAGCTTGAACGTTGTCTACGATTCATGGATGACCTCCTTGAAAGTCAAAAAATCTGCAAATCTAAAAATCACTGTATCTACTCAGGCTCTAGCCGGATCGCCAGATCCGGCGGGGCCGCGCCAGCAACACAGTGGCTTGCAAACACATCCTTTATAGACCTGAAGCGGGGAGCTAACGCTCCCCTTCAAGCAGGCTGAGTAGTTACGATAATTCTTAAAAATCAGCGCCCAATACCTGCTCAAGTCTAATCTGCGCTACACTTAGTACGCAACGCCCGGCGCGCAGTTGCGCCCCTCAGTTGAGGATCAGCGTATCCAGCGCGCGCTTGGGAACGTGGTGGACGCCGTTTTCGTCGCGCCAGTACTTGATGTCGCCCGTGGCATCCACCGCCTCGATGACGACCGTCTCCGCCGGCTTGCCGAGCGCCAGTGCCAGCAGAATCTCGTAGCGGTCGGGGATCTCCAGCGCGGCGCGCAATGCCTCACGCTGGATCGAGGCGATCATGCAGCCGCCCAGCCCGCGCTCCGTTGCGCCCAGCAGGATGCTCTGTGCGGCAATCCCGTGATCCACGCCGAAGTTCTGGCTGATCTCGGTGTCGCCCAGGATGAGGATGTAGGCGGTGGGGCGTTCCTCCTCGGCGGGGCCATCCCAATCGCGGAGATAACCCGCCCAGCCCAGGTGCGGGAAGATCGCGGCGTTCTCCTCCGGCTCGCAGGCCAGCCAGAACTTGAGCGGCTGGCGGTTCGCCCCCGATGCGGAGAGCCGCGCCAGCTCGACCAGCTCGCGGAGCGTCTCCCGGCTGATGGGCGTCTGCGCGTCGAAGCGCCGATAACTGCGGTTCTTGCGAATGAGCGTGGCTAACATTTCATCTCCTTCAGGACTTACGCAAGCATCGAGAACCTAACCGCAGAGTACGCTAGGAGCGCAAAGAAATTTATCATTCGGTACTTTTTAATCATATTAACACAACAAGAACCGTCTTTTTGAGCAACACCGGTTGGTTTTTTAGTAAAAAACTCTGCGTTCTTTGCGCGCTCTGCGGTTAAAGATGTTAAGGCTGCACGATTGCGTAAGTTCTATCCTTCTGCAAATCAGCAAATCTAAAAATCTTCTGCGACGACAATCTGCACGGCTCGCTGCGTTGCTTCCATTGATGTGGTTCCCGCGACCGGGCATATACTACGCATTGTAGTCGGATCGTCATAGAAATCAACCGGGTTGTGACCCGGCACATTGCGAGTACAATGGGGACGTAGAAACGTGCGAACGTGCGAACGTGCGAACGGTTACACTTCTCAAATTCGCCGACTCGCCCAGGAGGCCGACCATGACCCTAGATCGCGTCACCGCATTTGCGCAAACGGTACTGGATAATGTCGAGACCGTCATCGTGGGCAAGCGCCCGCAGCTGGAATACCTGATGGTCGCGCTGCTCTGCCAGGGCCATGTGCTGTTGGAGGATGTGCCCGGCACCGGCAAGACGATGCTCGCGCGCGCGATGGCCGCGAGCCTGGGCGTCCAATTCAAGCGCATCCAATGCACGCCCGACCTGCTGCCCAACGACATCACCGGCGTGAGCGTCTTCAACCAGCAACAGCAGGACTTCGAGTTCCGCCCTGGGCCGGTCTTCGTCAACATCCTCCTGGCCGATGAGATCAACCGCGCCACGCCGCGCACGCAGGCTGCGCTCCTTGAGGCGATGCAGGAGCGGCAGGTGACGGTGGATGGCGTCACGCGCCCGCTGCCCGCCCCCTTCCTCGTCCTGGCGACGCAGAACCCCATCGAGTACGAGGGCACCTTCCCCTTGCCGGAGGCGCAACTGGACCGCTTCCTGATGCGCCTGTCGCTGGGCTATCCCACCCCCGCCGATGAGATCCAAATGCTGCGCAACTTGCGCAAACAGCACCCCATCGAGACCGTGGCGCAGGTGGCGGAGGGGCTGGATTTACTGTCGCTGGCAGAGATCGTGACCGATGTGCATGTGGATGAGACGTTGGAGGCGTACATCCTGGCGCTGGTGCAGGCCACACGCGCGCATCCCGACCTGGCCCTGGGGGCCAGCCCGCGCGGATCGCTCGCGCTCTACAAGACCGGGCAGGCGTTGGCCGCGCTCCGGGGGCGCGATTACGTCATCCCCGACGACATCAAGGCGCTGACGCCGCTCGCCCTGGCGCACCGCATCATCATCAGGCCGGAGAGCGCCCTGCGCGGACGGACGGCGCTTCACATCCTGGATGAAATCCTCGAGCAGGTCGCCCTGGAGCTGGGACTGGAAGGCTGACGGCAAAGAGGCCACCCATGCGGCGCTTTATCCCTTTCTGGCTGCTCCTGCTGCTGATTGCGATCCTGCTGCGGGTTGATTTCTTCTTCACCATCACCTACCTCTTTGCGGCGGTCTTCGTCCTTTCGCACCTGTGGACGCGGCAGACGCTCCGGCATTTACGGGGCGCCCGGCGCTTCACCCCGCGCGCCTTCCTCGGCGAGGCGCTGACGGTCGAGATCGAGGTGGAAAACACCGGCTGGCTGCCCGTCCTGTGGCTCGAGCTGCACGAGTCGTTCGATGTCACCCTGCGCGCGCCCGCCTTCCACCACGAGGTGCTCAGCCTGGGGCCGCACGAGCGCCAACGCCGCCGCTATCGCCTTAATTGCAACCGGCGCGGCTATTACACCATCGGCCCGCTGCGCCTCACCACCGGCGACCTGCTCGCGCTCACCCCCGCCCGCGAGTTGACCGTTGCCGAGGAGCCGATCATCGTCTACCCCAGGGTGCTCTCGCTGGCGCAGCTCGGCCTGCCCACGCGCTCGCCGCTCGTGGCGCTCCCCGCCCAGGCGCGCATCTTCGAGGACCCGGCCCGCATCATGGGGATGCGCGACTACGCGCCCGGCGACTCGCTGCGGCGCATTCACTGGACCGCGTCGGCGCGCGCCGGGCAACTGCTTGTCAAGCAGTACCAGCCCTCGATTGCGCGGGAGACCTTCATCTGCCTGGATTTGGATTGGGCCGACTACGACCTCCGGCGGCGACTCCCGGCGACGGAGCTGGCGATTGTGACGGCGGCATCGCTGGCGAATCACGTGATCGTGCGCGAGCGGCTGCCGGTGGGCCTGGCGACCCTCGCGCTCGATCCGCTGCTGGACGCGGTGACGCGCTTCTCGCTGCCGCCGCGCCCGGAACGCGCGCATCTGATGGGCATCCTGGAGACGCTGGCCCGCGTCCAGGCGCAGGAGGGGCTGGGCGCGTCCTTCCCCGATTGGCTCCGCGAGGAGAGCCTGGCCCTGGGCTGGGGCGCGACCATCGCGGTCATCACGGGGAGCGTCTCACCGGACTTGCTGGAGACCTTGCTCTACCTGCGGCGGGCGGGATGCGCAGTCGCCCTATTGCTGGTGCAGCCTGCCGCGCTCGATGATGCGGCGACGGGGCTGGCCTCGCAGGTGGGCATTCCCATCCACCGCATCTGGCGGGAGCAGGATGTGGAGGGCTGGCAATGACCACGCCGCAGCCCGGCCAATACCTGGAGCGCGACGCCATCGAGGCGCTGCCCTCGCCGCTGTGGGTGCGCTACGCGCTGCGCCCGCTGGCGCTGATGGTCATGGCCGGCTGCTTCTCCCAGGCGCTCTTCGAGTTGGTCTCCTTGCTCTCGCCGCAGTGGGCGAGCAGCGCCTGGACGCCGGTGGGGATCGCGGCGGCGGGATTGGCCTACTACTTGCGGGCGCTGGCGCGGGCGTACATCCTCAGCGAAAGCGACCGCTGGAAGCTCTACGCGGTGGTGCTCGTGCTGACCTTCCCCGTATTGCGCGCTTTGGGATACGTGGGGCAGCCCTGGCCGGCGATCTGGGCCAATGTGCGCGCCTGGTTCTACAATCCCTTACACTTCTTCGACCCGGAGACGCTGCTGGCCTTCGTCCTTTTCGTCTCGATATGGCAGCTGCTCATGGCGACCGCCTCCGATTTCGAGCGGCTGGAGTATCCGGCGCCGGATGCGGGCGAGACGCCGCCGCTGGTCAATCTGTTGACGCGCTATTTCAGCGGCGGGATGGCCTTGCTGATCCTGACCGGCCTGGCGCGCATCGGGACGGCGCAACTGTTGAACCTCCAGCGCCCGCCGGTGCGCGGGTTGGTCCTCAACGTCTTGCTCTATTTTGGATTGGGCCTGCTGCTATTGGGCCAGGCCCGCCTGCAATCGCTGCTCACCGGCTGGCGGTTGCAACGGCTGAAGATCGCCCCGGAGCTGCCCGCGCGCTGGGCGCAGGGCAGCCTCATCGTGCTCCTCCTGGCGGCGAGCGTAGCCTTCATCCTGCCGACGGCCTACGCGCTGCCGCTGCTCCAGGCGCTCACCTGGATCATCGAGGTGCTGGGGGCCGTGGCCTCATTTGTGATGGCGCTCTTCGCCTTGTTCTTCTATCCGCTGGTCTGGCTGCTGAGCTGGGCGGCGGGCGAACCCGATCCAGCAGAGCCGCCGCAACCGCAGCTCCCCAGCGTCCCGCCGCCCATGACGGAGACCGCCGGGACGCTCCCGCCCTGGGTGGAGCTGGCCCGCTCGCTGTTGCTGTGGGCGTTAGCGGCGGCGGCGCTGATCTACGTCGTGCGCGCCTACGCGCTATCGCATCCGGGGCTGTGGGAGGCGTTACGCTCGCTGCCGCTCTTCGAGGTGATGTGGGGCTGGGCGCAGGCGCTTTGGGCGCGGCTGCGGGGGATGGGCGACGCGGCCACGCGGCAAGTTGCGCGTGTGGTGCGGCGATTGCGGGCGGCGGCCCCCCGCCGCGAGGGTGATGCGTCATCCGCACCGAGCTCGCCCCGCCAGTGGCTCTTCCGCTACTACCGTAAGTTGCTGGAAGCAGGGGCGGAGCACGGACATCCGCGCCGGGCCGCGCAGACCCCTGCTGAGTACCGCGTCACGCTGGCGGACGCCATCGCGCCGGAGGGGGAGGCCGCGCTGACGCAGCTGACCTCGGCCTTTGTGGCGGCGCGCTACAGCGCGCTCCCGCCCACCGAGGCGGAGCTCGCCCGCGCCGCAGAAGCGCTCGCTGCGCTGGAGCGCGCGTGGGCAGAGCCGGAC
>DAOTXC010000006.1:0-66268 GCA_034435555.1 Anaerolineae bacterium | reverse complement strand
CACCAGCGACTCTTCGACCTTGGACCTACCGTTACCCTGAAGTGTACGCCTAGTCCTGCTACGCGCCATTTTCCTTCCTCGGTGGTGTCCCGCAGGAACATGATGACTCCTTCGAAAATAGTGAATCTGCGAATGGTGAATAGCGAATAGCGAATAGCCAAACAAAAATCTGCTAAATCCGCCCAATCTGCTGATAAGCATTTTCGTGCTGGATGGCGTGCATCAGCACCGCCGTCTCCCTAGAAAATAGTAGTCGTAAGACAGGTTGCCAACCTGGCCTACATTTTTTTCGCTTGTTTGTGCGTTATCCCAGCTGACTTATTGCCGGGGATGACAGGGGCAGTGTACCACCAGCCGCGCAGTTGACAAGCACCCATAGAAAGGCCCGCGCTCGATGTTGAGCGCGGGCCATAGCTTGCATGAAAACGCTTAGGTCAGCAGCAGATCGTCCTGGCTGCCATACTCGTTGTGTTCGTGGCGGTCGGCGTCAGGCTCGTTGAACCAGATGTCGCCGGCGGCGCGATAGCGGAAGCGGTAGCAACCGTCCTTGTCGAGCGTTACGCTGGTGCTGTAGGTCTGGTTGCTTCGACGGCGCAGCGGGTTGGCTTCGGGGTCCCAGCCGTTGAAGTCGCCGACAACAGAGGTGTTAGCGGCGTGGGGATGATCTTCGGGCAAGACGAAGGTAACTTTGACTTTTCCTTTGACGTTCTTACGTTTAAGCATTTCTTCCTCCTTGATTGCTTGGGGGGATAACCCCTCACATTGCTTCTGTATCTTACCAAATGCAAAACCATCATAACCGTGATTGGCTTTTTTGGCAAAGTGAGGGTTTTGCATCCAAATCAAGCATCAGGGTCATCATCTTCTTCCAGAACTTGATCGGTCTTCATCAGCTCGCGGAGGAGCAGGGTGGCGAAGGAGCCTTTGGGCGCGAAGAAGGCGATGACGAGCGTGTGCGGTTCCTCCAGCTGCCATTCCAGCGCGTCAAGGCGATAGCGCAGCGGGCGGCGCGAGCCTTTGAGCTTCGCCGGGCGGAAATCCTCCAGCATCAGCCCGGCCTGCGCGAGGATGTCAGCCTCCAGCGCGGCGGCATCGGCCTGGGCCGCGCGCATCTTGTAGCCGTAGATGGGGCCGGTGGGGCTGATCTCCCACGCTTGCGCGCGTGGTTGCTCGGCCTCCAAATCCTCCACGTTGAAGATGCCCCCCGTCTCCTGCTTCTTGGCGACGTCGCCGAGCAACATGCGATCCATTGTGCCGCCGGCGATGCGCGCCGCCAGCAGTTGGTTGAAGAGCGCGGATTGCAGCGCGCTGAGGTAGAGGCGGCGCAGGTGATAGGGAACCTGGCGCACGCCCAACTCGCGGAGCGCGGCGCGGTCATTGCGCAGCAGGGCGAGGCCCACGGCAGCGTTGTCGCCGCGCCGCCCGAAGCGTTGCGGCCCGTAACCGTTGGGGACGCCGCGCTCGGTGAGCACGGCGAGGATGGCGGCGACGCGCTCGGCAGCATCGGGAACGGTCTCGCGGATGCGGAGGGTGAAGCGGTTCCCGCGCAGGTGTCCGATGCGCAGCTTGTGGATGTGGCGCTCGGCCCAGAGCACGCGGGCCTGATCGAGTTCCAGCGCGAGCAGGGTCTCCGGCGGGACGTTGGGCACGGAGAGGGTCTGCCGGGCCACGGCGCGGGCGTCCTTCAGCCCCGCGTAGCCGATATCGCGCTCAGAGATGCCTAGCCGACTCGCCAGCTCTTTGATCAGCCGGAAGGTGGGCTGCCCCGTCTTTTCGACGGCGAAGAAGGTGTGCTCGCCCTCGCCGGAGGGTTCGTAAGCGGGGACCTCCTCGACGATGAAATCTGTCATTTCCGCGCGGATGACGCCACCGATGCCGGGCAGGTCGGCGGTGAGGTAAGGGAGCTGCCAGGAGAGCGCCGTCATCGCTGTTGCTCCAGGATGCGCTCAAGCACTTCGGGGGGGAGCTCTTGGGGGATACCGTGTAGGAGGACCTGCACGCTGCGCGTGGTGAAACAGGCCAGCACGGCCCAGGTGATGAAGAGGAGCAGGCCGTGGACGAAGGTGTTGAGCACGAAGAAGAGCGCAATCAGGACGGCGAGCAGAATCGTGAAGGGGCCATGGCTGATGAGGAGCCAGGCCGCGCCCTTGAGCGCGGGCCAGAGGTGCGGTTCCTCAAAGGTGAGCCAGGCGAGGATGTAGCTCCAGTAGAGCGTCCAGAAGATGCCCGCCAGCAGCCAGAAGGTCAGGAGCAGGGTGACGACCCACGGCCCGGCTTCGAAGGGGAGGGGGACGTTTTCCTGGGTGTAGAAGGTGATGTTCATCCAGACGACGCCGTAGACGACAACCGAGACAGCAGCCAGCAGCCACGAGCGCGCGAAGTGATCCTGCGCGCCCTCCCAGACATCGTGGAAGGAGGTTTCCTCGGCGCGGGCGACGCGGGCGGCGGCGCTCCACAGCCCCGCGAGCAGTGGCGGGGCGAAGGCGGCGAGCGGCAGCAGTTGCGGGAGGGCCGTCCACGCGCCCAACAGGAGCATCGCGGCGATATTGGTCAGCCCCAGGACGAACATCTGCTCGAAGAGATCGCGTCCGGCAAGCCGGAAGACGCGGAAGAAGCGCACCAGATCGGAGCGCGGGCTGGTATCGTAGCGGATGAGCGAGGGGGGCGCGTTCATGAGGCGAGCAGGTAGGCAGCGATGAGTTGGGCGGTGGCCTCGAGGGCGTCGCGATGGGTGCGCTCGTAGGCGTGGGAGCCTTCCACACCGGGGCCGATGAGCGCCACCTCGAAGTCGGCGCCGGCGCGCCAGGCGGCCTCGCCATCCGAACCGTAGTAGGGGTAGGTATCCACCTGGTAGGGGATGTCGTGCTCGCGGGCGAGGGCCTCCAGGCGGCGGCGCAGCGGCGCGGAGTACGGGCCGCCGCTGTCTTTGGCGCAGATGCCCACGCTGAACTCGTCCGAGGCCTGCCCCGGCCCGGCGGCGGCCATATCAATCGCCACTAGCTCCTCCACATCCGCCGGGAAGCCGACCGCCCCGCCGTGGCCGACTTCCTCATAGTTGGAGATGAGGGCGGTGAGGCGGTAGCGGGGGGCCAATCCCGCGCGGTGGAGGGCCAGCAGCGCGCCATAGATCGCGGCGACGCCGGCCTTGTCATCCAGATGGCGGGAGCGGAGGAAGCCGTCGTTGAGCTCGACGCGGGGGTCGAGGTAGATGAAATTGCCCACGGCGATGCCCAGCGCCTCGGTCTCTTCCTTCTTGGTCGTGCGGGCGTCAAGGCGCACTTCCATCCCCTCGGCGTCGCGTTTGAGGTCGCGCGCCTCCGCGCCGAAGATGTGGACGGAGGCCTTGGTGGTGACGATGGTGCCGCGATAGGTGCGCCCGTCGGTGGTGACGATGGTGCAGCCCTCGTTCTCCACTGCGCCCCAATCGTAGCCGCCGATTTGGGTGAGTTTGAGCCGTCCGTTGGATTTGATCTCGCGCACCATCGCGCCGAGGGTGTCGTTGTGGGCGGTGAGGGCGCGGGGGTGGCTGACGTCGCCGTCCCAGGTGATGACGAGGCCGCCCTTGCGAGTGCGGCTGAGCGTGACGGGCAGCTCATTGAACGCCTCTGCGGTGACGGCCATGGCCGGCTCCACATCGCCGGTGGGGCTGGGCGTGTTGAGCAAGCGCATCAAGAAATTGAGCATTTCATCCATAGGGATAGCGGGTAAGGTCATATTTGCCTCCTCGAAAATAGTAGTCGTAAGACAGGTTGCCAACCTGTCCTGCATTTTTGTCCTCGGTGGTGTGCTGAAGGAACATAATGTCTCCTCGAAAATAGTCGTGGCGCGGAGCGTTTACTTCGCGCGCGGGACAAGCAGGCTTCAGTATAATTCGGATCGTGTGGGCGGCAAGTGTGTGAGGGTACAATGTGCATCCTGTTGGATAATTGGCATTCACCAGCAAGTGGGAGGCATGACTGCCTCCCGCCTTGTTATCGGCTTGCAATCAGTTGTCAATGTCGTAGCCTGCCGCTTGCCAGGCGATCATGCCGCCGAGCATATTGTGGACGTTGGTGAACCCTCGCTGGCGGGCGTAGTTCGTTGCCTGACCGCTGCGATTATCGCTGCGGCAGACGAAGATGACCATCTGGTCGGTCGGGATTTCGTTCAATCGGGCCGGGAGTTGATCGAGCGGCAGGAGCAATGCGCCAGGGATGTGGCCCTCGGCATATTCCCACGCTTCACGTACATCAATCACGGTCACATCGGGGTCGGTGTACAGCGCGTGTACCTCCGCTACGCTCAGATTGCGGGGCAATGTGGGTTCGATGATGATGGCTTCTGCTGCCGGTGCAGCTATGCTGGCGGCCCCGCAGCCGGTCAGAACTAGAAGGATCAGCGCCAACCCGAACAGCTGGATTTGTTGTGCTCGCTTGCGCATCTCGTGCCTCCCAAGTTGTGTTGACTCTATTATACCATATAAAATCAATACTTATCTAATAAAATCCTGTACTAGCGTTACTGCTTGCAGGGAGGCACCCTAGCGCGGCTTTTTGCCGAAGTAATCGGTCACGCGCTTGATGATGTCATCCGCGCTGGCTTCGATGGGGCGGTCGGTGACATCGAGTATCTGGAATTTGCCGCGTCGGAAGATCTGTTCCGCAGCCTGGAGCTCCTGTTTGATGGTCTCGTAGTCGGTGTAGCTGTCCAGGCCCGGCGCGCCCATGCGCTGCCGGCGCTCCTGGCGGTGACGGACAAGCTGCGCCGGGGAAATCATCAGCCCAAAGACGCGATGGGGGTTGAGTTCGAAGAGCTCCGGCGGGGTGGGGATGCCCATGATGAGCGGCAGGTTGGCGACCTTCCAGCCGAGCACCGCCAGATACATGCTCAGCGGCGTTTTGCCGGCCCGGGAGACGGCTGTCAACATGATCTCCGCTTCGTGCCACCCATGCGGGCGTTGCCCGTCATCGTGCGCCATCGTGTATTCAATCGCTGCGACCCGCTCGAAATAGGCGCGGTTGAGCCGGCGATAGAGGCCGGGTTGTTCCAGGGGCGGTTGGCCCAGCGTTTCGCTTAAGTGGGTCAGCAGCGGCCCCATCACATCGAAGGCAGGGACGCCGTGGGCGGCGGTCTCTTGCACCAGTAACTCGCGCAGCGGCGTTTCAATCAGCGTGTGGACGATGGTGCCTCCTGTGACAACCGCCTGCGCAATAATCTCTTCGACTTGCGCGCGTTGCCGCACATGCGGCATGGTGATGACCCGCACGTGATTTTCTGGGAATTGCACCAACACGGTATGCACGACCTGCTCGCCGCTGGCACCGCTGCCGCCGGAAACGATGTAGATGGTGTGGGCGGGTTTAGTCATTTTACTCTCCTTTTGTTGTTACAACGTTGCTGCCCCGAAAAAGTACCCAACCGAGTCTGACTTCATTATAGGAGATAGCCACACAGAAGTCAACAACGTGTAATTTATCTTGTTTCGTTTAGTTAATTTTCGTTAGTCTCTTTGGTTTTTTTGGAGGTCGGCTTGTGAGTCATTTCTTCTCACTGAGGGCTGGCTATTTCAACAACAAACCGGGGACGAGATTCTCGTCCCCGGTTTCGCTTGGGTTAATCGGTTGTGGGCGCTTGCGCTTCCCACCAGCCCGCCAGCGCCTCCAGGACGCTTTCGAGATTCTGTCGCCATTGCTCCTGCTCCCAGGAGATGGGAAGCCAGATTTCGCGGCGACCCACCCGCGCTTCGTGGGCGCGGAGCGTGAGGCGCAGTGTGATGAGCTGCTCGTTCTCCAACTGTTGCAGCCACGGGAGGCGCAGGGCGATCTGCCCGCTCTCCACCGCGATGGAGGGGATGCGCGCATCGCGGGCCAGCACCTTGAGCCGCAGCTGGTAGAGCAGATTCTGCGCGGTCTTCGGCAGCGGCCCGAAGCGATCCTGGAGCTCCTCCTGCAATTGGGCGATCTCGTCCTCAAGGGTGAGCTCCGCCAGCCGGCGATAGAGTTGCAGGCGCAATGTGTCGTCGGGGACGTATTCGGGCGGCAGGCCCACGGCCAGCGGCAACTCGATGGTGATTGACCCCAGCGGGCGCGGGGGGACCGGTTGATCCGCGCGCTCCGCCTTGAGCCGCTCGACGGCGCGGGTCAACATTCGCGTGTAGAGCGTGAAGCCCACTGCGGCGATGCTCCCGTGTTGGCGCGTGCCCAGCAAATCGCCCGCGCCGCGCAGCTCCAGATCGCGTAGCGCGATAGAGAAGCCGCCGCCCACGCTGCCGGTCTCTTGCAGCGCGTCCAGCCGCTGCCGGGCCTCATCTTTGACGCGCCGCCCGTGGAAGAAATAGGCGTAGCCCCGGCGCGTCCCCCGGCCCACGCGCCCGCGCAACTGGTAGAGTTGCGCCAATCCAAAGCGGTCAGCCCGCTCCACGATGAGCGTGTTTGCGTTGGGGAAATCCAGCCCGCTCTCGATGATCGTTGTCGCCAGCAGTACATCAATCTCCCCCCCCGTGAATTTCTGCATCACCCGCTCCAACTCCCGCTCGCGCATCCGCCCGTGCCCCACGCCGATGCGCGCCTCCGGCGCCAGCTGCTGGAGCCGCGAGGCGACGCTGCGGATGGATTCCACGCGGTTGTGCACGTAGAAGACCTGCCCGCCCCGTTGTACCTCCCGCAGGATCGCCCGGCGGGCGATGTCGGCTTCGTAGGGGCCGACGTAGGTGGAGATGGGCAGCCGCTCCTGAGGCGGCGTCTCGATGATATTCACATCGCGCACGCCGGTCAGCGCCATGTAGAGCGTGCGGGGGATGGGGGTGGCGGTGAGCGTGAGTACATCCACCTCGGTGCGCAGCTGCTTGAGCCGCTCCTTGTGGCCGACCCCGAAGCGTTGTTCCTCATCAATAATGACCAGCCCCAAATCCTTGAACCTCACATCCTTCTGGAGGAGGCGATGCGTTCCAATGACAATGTCCACTTGCCCGGCGGTCATCTCAGCCAATACCTGCCGCTGCTCCGCGCCGGTGCGGAAGCGGGAGAGCAGTTCCACGCGCACGGGGAAGGGGGCCAGGCGCTGCTGGAAGGTCTGGAAATGTTGCTGCGCCAGCACCGTGGTGGGCACGAGCAGGGCGACCTGTTTGTCATCCATCACCGCTTTGAAGGCGGCTCGCAGCGCGACCTCGGTCTTGCCGTAGCCCGCGTCGCCGCAGATGAGGCGATCCATCGGGCGCGTCTGCTCCATATCCTCTTTGACGGCGGCAATCGCCTGCAGCTGATCCTCCGTCTCGATGTAGGGGAAGGCCGCCTCGAGCTCGGCCTGCCAGGGCGTGTCGGGCGCGAAGGCGTACCCCTCCACAATCTGCCGGGCGGCGTAGAGCTCCAGCAGCTCGCGGGCCATCTCCGCGGTAGCCTGACGGACGCGCGTCTTGGCCTCGCTCCACTCCGCGCTGCCCAGCCGACTGAGCGATGGCGTGAAGCTCTCCGGCCCCACATAGCGGCTCAGCCGGTCGGCCTGGTGGATGGGGACGTAGAGGCGGTCGCGCCCGGCGTATTCCAGCAGCAGATACTCGCGGGTGATGTCGTCCACGCTGCGCTGGACCAGCCCCTGGAAGAGACCAATGCCGTAGTCCTCGTGGACGACGGCGTTCCCCGGTTCCAGGTCGGCGAAGGGGAATTCGGGGGCCGTAACGCGGCGGCGCGGGCGGCGGCGCGGTTCGGGCAATTGCCAGCCGAAGAGCTCCTCATCGGTGATGAGGTGGCGTGTCCCGGCGGTGGTGTGCAGCTGCCAGCCGCCGGGCGCGCTCGCGTTCACGAAGGTGATGAGGCTTTGCGGCGCTTGGGGCAGCGCTTTGAGCACCGGCGGCGAGGTGAAATCCTGCCAGAGTTCGGCCAGCCGCTCGGCCTGCCGGCTGAGCACGACGACCTGATCGCCGATGGAGACCCACTGGCGGATGCGGCCCATCGCCTCATCGAGCCGCCCGGCGAAGTGCGGCCCGGCGCTGAGCGCCTCACCGAGTGGGGCGCTTTCGTCGTAGCCGAAGGCCAGCGTGCGCCGTCCGCCCAGCGCCTCTTGCCAATGTTCCCAGGTGAGGATGGGGCTGGGGGCATCGGACGGGAGGAGGTTCTCTGCAGTGGCGCGCTCGCGCTGCGCCAGCGCCTCGGCTTCGAGGGCGGCCCAGCGCGGGGCGTGCTGCGGGGCGTTGTAGAGCACCACCAGCGCCTCGTCGGGCAGATGGTGCGGTAGCGCGCCGACCTCCTGGTAAAGGTAGGGGAGGTAATACTCCAGCGTGGGGAAGGGAACCCCGGCCTCGAGCGCCTGGCGTTCTTGTTCGAGCTGCCCGTGCAATTCGGGCGGGATGGGGCGGGTGAGCAGGCGGTCGAGGGCCAGGCGGGCGCGCTCGCTGTCGCGGGGGAGCGCCTCCCGCACAGGCGTGAGCCAGAAGCCCGCCGCGCGCGCGATGGAGCGTTGCGTAGCAGGATCGAAGGTGCGCAGCGAATCAATCTCGTCGCCAAAAAACTCCAACCGGTAGGGGGTGGGGGTGTGCGGCGGGAAGATGTCGAGGATGCCGCCACGGTGGCTGTACTGCCCCGGCGTTTCGACGACGCTGACGGCTTCGTAGCCGATGTTGCTGCAATGGCGGATGAGGCTCGTGAGCGGTTCACGGTGGCCCGGTTCGAGATGGCGGGCGGCGCGGCGGAACTGGCGATAGGGAAGCGTCCGCTGCATCAACGCCCGCAGCGAGGCCACGATGAGCGGCGGTTGGCCCTCCTGTGCGCCCATGCGGTGCAGGAAGAGTGTGGCGAGCACGTGGGTGCGGTCGGCGATGGTCTCCGGCGTCCAGGGGGCGTGCTCGTAGGGTAGGGTGGGTGGTTCCGGGTAGGGGAGCAGTGGCGCATCCGGCCCGAGCCAGAAGCGCAGGGCTTGCAATAGGCGGCGGCTCTCTTCAACACCGGGCACGACGACGAGGAGGGGCACTTCGAGGTGCGGGGTAAGAGTAGCGAGCAGCGCCGGGGTCGCCGCAGGCAGGAGCGGCTGGGGAGGGAGCTCCAGCCCGGTCTGGAGCTGCTGTTGTAGCTTCACGTAGGCCGGATGTGCCTCGATCCACTCAAGCAGGCCGTGGAAGGGTGCGCTCACGTTTCTCCTTTGGAACAACTACGGTGCGGTTACGTACAGGGTCGTGCCACGGTCGAGAGTTGGGTCGGCCTCGCGCAGCCAGGTGTGGACGGTATCGCAGGCGAGCCGCAGCACATCCCACAGCACGGGGGCTTCATCTTCGCTGAAGTTTTGCAGTACGTAGGCGGCAGGGTCCATCTGTCCCGGTGGCCGTCCGATGCCGAGTCGCAGGCGGGGGAAGCTCTGATCGCCCAGGTGCTGGATGATGGAGCGGATGCCCCGGTGTCCGCCGTCGCTGCCTGCGGGGCGGAAGCGGAGCGCGCCCAAGGGGATGTCGAGATCGTCGTAGATGACGAGCAGGCGGTCGAGCGGGACTTTGTAGAAGCGCAGCAGGGGTGCGACGGCCTTGCCGCTCTCGTTCATCCACGTCTGGGGCTGGGCCAGGATGACGCGCTCACCGGCCAATGTGCCATGCGCGGTGCGGGCGTGGTGCTCGGTGCGGGTGAACTCCAGTCCGCCCGCCTTAGCGAGCGCTTCGACGGTCTGAAAGCCGATATTGTGGCGATTTTGTGCGTAGCGCGGGCCTGGATTGCCGAGTCCGACGATCAGGGTGAAATCAGCCATTGACCCTGCTGCGGTACTGTTGGCGTCGGTAGTAGCGCCAGGCGGCCTTGGCGGCCAGGTAAAGCCCGCCGATGACATAGATGAGCACGGCAATCCACGCGCCCTGACAGAAGGCTTCTTTGAGCGCGCCCGGTGCGAAGAGCGCGTCAATGGCGGCAGCACCTTCGGTTGGGGTCTGGACATCATCTTCAATGACGCCCCCTGGGTCGGGTGTGGCGGTGGGCCGGGGCGTGGCGGTGGGCGGCTGCTCGATGGTGGGGACGACCGGGCCAACGCCAGGATCGGTCACGCCGGGATCGGTGGTCTCTTCAGGCATGGGGGTGTCGGTGGGCGCGGGCGTGGGGGTGGCGGCTTCGTTCTGCACGGTGATGCTATTGACGAAGTGCAAATTGGGGGTATCGTTACCTACTTCGTAGACGGCCAGCGCCAGGGTATATTGCCCGTTAGGGATTTGGGTGGTATCCCAGGATGCAAGCGGTCCATTGACGACCATGGTTTGCACATTGAGGACAATGGGGATCCAGTTGGATTGCTCCGTGGGGTTCGGGCCGGCGGCATAGAGCAGGCCGTAGGAGTTGAAGTTGGCGTGGGTGGCGGTGCCGGTGATGGTGACTTCGCCACTGACGACAGCGCCGTCAGTAGGGTAGGTGACATTCCACACCGAATCCTGCGCCAGCGGGGCCGCCAGGCTGTGTCCGGCTCCGTTGAGCGCCAGAAGTAGTACCACAATGATTCCGTAATATAAGGCTTTCGCTGACCGCATAGTGACTCCTTGCATGTGACTTGCAGCAGAGAAGTTTATCACGAAAGGGACGGGTTGGCAAATCGCCGCGCCCGGCAAGTGTCCATTGGACCCACCGGGCGCGGTAAAGTGTGACTCAGGTTTGGCTACCAGCTGGCGTCGGGATCAACCCAGGGTTCCAGCGCGCGCTGGTAGGAGTGGATCTCATCGGGCGTGAAGAAGAGGGCGATCTCGCGCGCAGCAGATTCGGGGCTATCGGAACCATGCACCAGATTGTGGCGGTTGGAGAGGCCGTAGTCGCCACGGATAGTGCCGGGATCGGCCTGCTTGCAATCGGTTTTTCCCATCATCGTGCGCATGAGCGTGATCGCCTGTGGCCCGGTGACGACCATGGCGACGACCGGCGCACTGGTGATGAATTTGACCAGCGGTTCGTAGAAGGGCTTGCCCTCGTGCTCGCCGTAGTGGCGCTCCGCCAGTTCCGGGGTGATGCGCATCATCTTGAGGGCCGCGATGCGCAGCCCTCGCCGCTCGATCCGGCCTATCAGTTCGCCTATCAAGCCGCGTTGCACGGCATCCGGTTTGAGGATGATGAGAGTCTGTTCCAAGATGACCTCCTATGAGTAATCGAGTCAGCGAATCGGCGAATCAGCGATAGGATTGCATCGCTCGCTTGTAGGCATCGAGCGCCTTGTTGACCAGGCCGTTCTTCATGTAGGCATCGCCCAGGGTGCGCAAGAGTGGGGTGTTGCGGGGCTGGTCGGCGGCGTACCGCTTCAAATCGGCCATGACATCTTCCATCCGCTGGTTGACCCGAATCAGGACGCTGTAATGTTCCAGCGCCTCGGTGATTTCGTCCGCCTGCCAAAGGGCGCGGGCCAGTGCGATGCGCGCGCGATAATCGTCCTCGTGCTCCGCGACATGCGCGCGGGCTGCGTCCAGTTCGGTCTCCGGCGCGGCTGCGGGTGCGGGAGCTTCAATCTCTGGCTCTGGCTCTGGTTCGGGTTCCGGCTCGACTTCAACGACCTCGGCCTGGGCTTCCTCTTCAAAATCTGTGAACCCAAAGGAGGTGAGCGGTTTGGGTTCTTGCGGTTGCACCGCGGGAGGTTCGGGCATTTCCTCGCTGAGTGTGGACCAGCCGAAGAAGTCCTCTTCTGCTTCTGGTTCAGCAATGGCGACCGGCGGTTCCGGCTCCGGTTCTGGGGCAGGAGCGGCGGGCTTGCGGCCGAGGATTTCGGCGGTGCGAGCAGCGCTTTCCTGCTCGACCTGGGCGCGGAGTTCGTCTTCCTTGCCGGCGGTGAGGCTCTGGAGCCAGGCAAGGGCATCGTCGCCGGAGAGCATGTCGCCCTCGAGGTCGGGGGCGACGGGTTCCGGCTCCGGTTCGGGTTCGGGTTCGGGTTCCGCCACGGCGACCGGGGTCTCCGGCTCCGGTTCGGGAGCGGGGGCTGCGGGCTTGCGGCCGAGGATTTCGGCGGTGCGGGCGGCGCTCTCCTGCTCGACCTGGGCGCGGAGTTCGTCTTCCTTGCCGGCGATGAGGCTCTGGAGCCAGGCGAGGGCGTCGTCGCCGGAGAGCATGTCGCCCTCGAGGTCGGGGGCGGCGGGTTCCGGCTCAGGCTCAGGCTCGGGGAGGGTTAGCTCTTCCGGGATCTGGATTTCATCCAACCAGGTTGGTAGCTCCTCTTCATCCACGGTCGCGAGGACTTCCTCATCGGTGGGTGGTGCGAGTTCCTGTAACCAGTCGGGCAGTTCTTCTTCTTCTTCAGTTATTGTGTCTGGCTCAGAGATTTCTTGGAGCCAATCGGGGACCTCTTCGTCCTCGTCGGCGACGGCTTCTTCAGCGGCGGGTTCGAGTTCGCGCAGCCAATCGGGGAGTTCTCCTGCTTCCTCTTCGGCGACTTCCTCCTCCTCAGCCTCAGCAGCGAAGGAGTCCCAGCCGAACATGGCGTCGGCTTCGGTGGCAGCGGCGGGCGCTTCGGGGAGCGCGGCGGCCTCGTCGGGGACCTGGAGTTCGCTGAGCCAATCGGGGACCTCTTCGTCCTCGTCGGCGATGGCTTCTTCAGCGGCGGGTTCGAGTTCGCGCAGCCAATCGGGGAGTTCTCCCGCTTCCTCTTCAGCGACCTCTTCTTCCTCGGTAGCGAAGGAGTCCCAGCCGAACATGGCGTCGGCTTCGGTCTCATCGGGGGCCTGGAGCTCGCCGAGCCAGTCGGGCGCTTTTTCATCCTCAACGGCCTCTTCGGCGGCGGTGAGCTCATCCATCCAGGCAGCCTTGGCTTTGGCATCCTGGCTAGGTTCCAGGTCCTGCATCCAATCAGGGATATCTTCATCGAGAAGCGCGGAGGGTTCGGCCTCGGCGGCAGGCTCGAGCTCGCGCATCCAATCGGGGATGCCTTCCTCTTCCGCTACGGCTGCGGCGGGGGCTTCGGCCTCATCGAGCCAGAAGGTGTCATCCTGTGGCGCGGCGGTCTCCTCGATGGCAGCCAACTCGTCCATCCAGCTGTCGGTATCGCCCCCATCCAGCGGCCCCATGTCGCGGAGCCAGTCGGGGATTTCGATCTGGGCTTCGAGAGCGGCGGTGATATCCACAAGGCGCATCTCGCTGTCGGTCATTTCGGGCATCGCCTCGGAGATGCCGATAGAAACCGAGGTGTTCTCCAGGTGTTTGAACCACGCGGATTCGCGGTCAACGGGGATGGCTTCGGGCTGATAGGTGAGCCGTTCCAGCGAGACGGTCTGTGGTTTGAGGGCCGACTGGCTGCCGAAGAGCTCCTGCGCCATTTGGTTGGTGGGATCGGTCTCTTGGGCGCGCTTGAGATAGCGTTCGCCCTCTTCCTGCCCGCTATCGAGCCACAGGTTGCCGAGGATCAGGTTCGCCTTGAGGCAGTATTTGAGGTGGTCGAGGGTCTGCTGGCAGGCGTCGGAGGCCTGGACGATTTGGTCATCGCGCCAGTAGGCCTCGGCGAGCGCGAGGTGCAGGTCGGCGCGTTGAGGCTCCTCGACGATGAGATTCTGCAATACTTCGACCGCGCGGTTGTAGAGATTGCCACGGAGGTAGAGCCGCGCCAGGCCGGCCTGGGTGAGGGGCGCGTGTGGCGGCTCCAGACCGTCGCGGCGACCGTAAAGACGGCGCAGTTCTTCGGCGATGTCCTGGTTGCTAGGGTTGAGCTCGAAGGCCCGTTCGAGATTCCAGATTGCGCCATTGATGTTCTCGCGCTGGAGGTGGGCCATGCCCAGCCCGATCCGCGCCAGCAGGTGCTCCGGGTCGGCAGAAAGAACGCGCCGGAACATATCCATGGCGAGCTCGGGCAGGTCGGCTTCCAGCATCGTTTTGCCCAGCAGGTAGTAGGCCCCGATGTAGCGGGGGTACTGGCTGAGGATGTGCCGGATATGCGCCAGCGCCTCGAGGTAACGCGCCTCTTCGATGAGCTCATCAACTTCGGTTTCGTATTCCAGCAGGGTAATCTCGGACACTATACCCCTCCTTGGGTCAGATCAACCGGGAAGCGTCAAGTTTTTTGGCGTGCATCAGGGAGCTTGCGCGATATGCAAATCGCAGTTACCCTCGTGCCTCGTGCGCGCCACCAAATTCTTACGATTTCCTTTTTTTATTATCCTATGGTTTAGTTCAAAAGTCAAAATATCGTTGCGGCGCTGCTACCTATATCAGCCCCAACCCTAACTTGCGGATGCGGTCCGCTTCGGAGAGCGGCTGACCGTTTTCGTCCACAGCGACGATAGCGCCATCCACGGCGCGGGTGCGAATCTCGCCACGGGCGAAGGGGTTGCGGCGGAGCTGCGGCGCATCCAACAGGCCGACCTGCACTGCGCGGGCCAGGGTCGCGGGGTCGCTTAAGGGATCTTCGGCGGCATCGGCGCCCAGCTTGCGGATGGCCTCAAGCAGTACATGGGCCTCCTCAACCAGCGTGGCGATGCGCGCTTGGATGCGCGGATCGGCGGTCATGTCCGGCTGGCCCTGGAGGGCGGTGGCGATGACCTGCCGGGCCATCGCTGCCGATTCGATGACCTCATCGGCGGTGGCGGCGTGATCGGCCTCGGTGTAGCCCACGATGTGGATGAGGGAAGGCTGAAGGGCCATCTGCAGGTAGACGGATTCGGCCAGATGGGCGCGGGCGCGGGGTACGTTCACCGGGTAGCTCAGCAGGCCGGTGCGCGTCTGCCGCCAGATGCGGAAGGTATCATCTACAAAGGATTCGGCCACTGCGATCTGGGCCAGGGCCTTTGCCAGGTCCATGCGGTTGGAGAGCAGGGGCGGGCTTTCGAACATGTAGGTGGTGATGTAGTCGCGCACGCCGGCCTTTTTGGCGTTGTAGGCGTAGAGGTAGGAGACCGCCACGGAGATGACGTCGGGGGCATCGCGCATCCCCCAGTGGTAGGGTTCGTTGCCCTCGACGGGGATGTCGCGCTCGCCGTGCCAGGCCATGAGCGCGAGGTGATCGCGCAACGACACCTCGAGGCTGAGCGGGCCGCGTCCGTCCATCGCGTTGAACCAGAAGAGCGAGGTGGCGCACCAGGCGTTGTTGAGGGTGCGGCGGAGGGTGTCGGCGTAGCGGAGCAGGTCGGCGGTGCCGGAGTAGGAGCGCAGCAACGGGTAGTTGCCCTGCCGGCTGGCGGCGTAGAGTGCGCGGAGATCGTCCTCGGTGCGGTAGGGGACACCGCCGGCCCCCTTGCTGGCGGGATTTTGCAGGTCAGGGCGGAAGAAGTGTGCCTGGGCATCCTGATCCGCGCCGAGGGAGATGACATCGAGCGCGCCGGCGGCGGCGATTTGTGCGATGCCCGCCACGGTGGGCGCGATGGTCTGCGCCGGAATGCCGAAGTGGTGGCGCAGCAGCGGGTAGGGTGCTTTCCAGCGGATGCGGGCGATGGTCTCTTGGGGGGGCGGCGTCTCCTCGGCGGCGTCGAGGGTCTCGCCGCGCAGGTAGCGGATCACGGCGTCGGGTGGTTCGCTGCCATCGAAGACGGCCTCAAAGCCGCCCAGCTCGCGCGCGATGGCGGCCACGGGCGGCGTCCCACCGAAGACGAAGCGTCGTCCTTGCAGGCCGGCGGCCTCGACCAGACGCCAGAACTCTTTCAGCACATGCCGGGCGTTCTCCGGTGTCAGGCGGTAGCTCACGCCGATAAGATCGGGGTTGAAGGCGTGCGCCAGATCAATAAAGGCCTCGACATCGGTGGCGGGGCCGGTGAAGCGCGTCTCGTGGCCCTGTTGGGCGGCCAGGTTGAGAAAGCGCGTCACGCCGGCCACGTGCACACAATCGCCCAGGGCGCCGGCCAGAATTCGCATAACGTACCTCCATTGAAAATCAGCAAATCTCAAAATCTTTTCTATCGTTGCCCAAAGACTACCGGTTACAATATTCGCGTCGTCCTTCAGCCCCAAAAACAATCGTGGCGCGGCGCGTTTGCTCTGCTTGCCACAATGAACTGTGCCTAACTTTATTCGTTTTTGCGGAATGCGCAACTATACCAAAAACTCCCGGCGATTCGGAAGAACTGCCGGGAGTGTGTTTCAGGGGGGCCGAATTAGCGTTCGCCAGTCTTGACATAGCGATGGAGTTCTTGTACTGACATCCCCTGGATGCCCAGGCGCTCCGGTGTGCGGCCTCGACTCCAATAATCTACGCCATGTACGATGTTAGCCAGATGGATGATGGTGTGCATGGTGGGTGTCTCGACGCCATACTGTCTGCCCAGCAGCGCGATGGGGATGAGGCTGCACGGTATCTCCTCAGAGATGTAGCGGTGTTGCAGGCGGTTGGGGGCCTTGATGCCCTGATAGCCGGGATTGGCGCGCATCGCTTCGAAGAGTGTGTCGCCCTGGGCTGCGTAAGCGCGATAGAGCCATTCGCGTGCGGTTTGAGCCTGGATTCCCAGCGCCGATGCGACCGTGACACGCTCGCGATCCAGGACTTCCAGCACGCGGGCCGTAGATTGGGTGACGCCCTCCATATAAAACTGGAAGTTACCGAGGGTGCTTTCGATCCATCCGGCGTTGAGCAGCGTTAGCGCCGGATGGAAGATGGCACCCATATTGTTCATGCTGGTGTTGAGGATACTTTTGGCGGGGATGAATTGGCTGTAGGCGACGTTCAGCATTGCCAGGGCTTCTTCTGTGTGGGTCGTGGGCAGGGCGGCGACGGGCACCGAGAATTTGGTGCGGAAGATGCGCGCCTCGGCGGGGCCGATGCTGCGCGAGGCAAAGAGGAAGGTCTCTGCTTCGCAGATGATGGGGCGATGCGGTGTGCCGCTCTCGTGGAGGGCCTGCGCGAACTCCAGCGCGCCGCCAGTGCGTCCCGGATTCAGCACGACGACTTGATCGTCTCGCAAATAGGGCGCTGCCTGAAACGCAACGTCGCGGTGGCCGAAGGCAGGGATCACCACCATGATCAGCTTGGCATCTTGCAGTGCCTCTTCCATCTCAGAGGTGACTTTGTGGATGGGGGCGAAGTTTTCTCGTCCGTCTTCGGTAAGTAGCACGATGCCCTTTCGCAGGGCGATGACTTCAATGTGGCTATACGTGCGATTGTAGAGCGTCACCTGGAAGCCGCGCGCCCCCAGATCAGCGGCCATCGCTTTGCCGCCGTGACCTGCTCCAATAACCGTGATGGGCATTTTGTGTTCGTCCATTTTTCTTACTCCTTTCGCTCTTGGCGTGATGAGATGCGCCTGTTTGATGCCCTCAGGCGGTCGTTCCAACGGGGAAATACATCAAGCCCCTAGGGGCGCGTCGGGCGATCACTTGGGAAGTGCGGTTGGCCCACTTCGATAAGGGAGATGAATTTCCTCGTGTAGCAAAGAAACCACCTTCTATTATAGCATATTCTAGCTTGCGTGCCGGGGGCGATGGGCTTTTCTGGGAGAGGGTAAAGGGTGATGGGAAAATGGGTGGCGTTAATAAATCGCCTCATCACCCGTTACGTATCCCCCCTCTTTTTCCGCCCCCGTTCATCCCCCGCTTCTCGCGTTCGCATGTTTTATATCTTTAAATACTATTTTTTGAAATTTGGATTTACCCTTGCCATTCTGGGGCCATGTGATACAATGTCGGCGGTTTTTCTTAGCATAGGCTAAGTTAAGGTTATGGAGGATAAGTACATGACTGAAAATATTCAGCCAAATGAGATCGTTGAAACGGATGTGGGCGCTGGCGCGAGCGAAGCGACGGCGACAGAGGCCCCGGTAGTAGCAGCAGCTCTCCCAACGGAGTCCGCATCGGCTGCTGAGAGTGTGGCGGAGCCTGCTTCAAGTGCGGGTGGCCCCGCTTTGGTCAGCCTGGAAGCGATGGAGTCTTCCAAGCCGACGCCGTTGGCGCGTCTTGGCGGCAGCGTCACGCAGTTGCGCAACGCGCTACAAGGGCGCGGCTGGTTGGTCGTGGTTGGCCTGGTGTTGATCTTCCTGCTCTTCATCTCCATTCCCCCGATTTCCCTTTGGGCGCACATCGCCGATGGCAGCGGTTATGAGACGCTCAACGCTCGCAATCCCTCGCTCACCCATCCCGACGGCTTGACCGTGAAGATGATGTCGGAGGAGGTAGCGAACACGCTGCGTCAAAATGGCGTTGCCGTCAATCTCGAAGCAGCCAGCGATGTGCGGTTGCGGTTGGGATCGGTGCCGCGCGCCGACTTTCTCAATACCCAGAATGAAGCGGTAGCGGCGGCGCGTGAATCGCTGCCCAGCTCGCTTGTCCCCAAAAGCCCCTACTACACCCTCGAATGGCGCGGTGAGGGCGATAGCCCCATCGTTCTTGAGGTGATTGTCCCCAACGAGGCAGAGCCGTGGGAGACGTTGGATCTCTACGGTTGGGATGGGGCCGCCTGGTACTGGATGCCCGCGCGCATTGACCGCGCGAATGAGCCAGAAGTCCTGGTTGCTGAGACGACGCGCTTGCCGAGCGCCGTGATGGTGGTGCAAACCCAGCCGGTTGTGCAGGCGTTGGCGACCAATGTGGCGGAACGGTTGCCCACCGGGCCGACCGGGGCGCTGACCGAGTTCAATATCACCGGGATGATGTTGGGCACGTTGGGATCGCTGGTGGGCGATCCAACGGCGCTCCCCAATGGGGGGGCGGGCGGCGCGCCGCTGGCCGTGGTCGTGCGTAACTGGGTTCCTGGGCACGCTGCCAATGTGGGCCTGGTGCGCGATATGCTCAACATCGAGGCGGACCGCGTGGCGCACGTCGAGAATGTGACGGCGCTGGTGCGCAATGGTGGCTATGCTGGCGTCGTGCTCGACTACCGGGGGCTGGAGCGCACGGAGCGCGAGACCTATCTGGCGCTCGTTGGGGCGCTGGCCGACTCCCTGCACGAGTATGGGGTCTGGCTGGCTGTAACCGTCGAGACGCCGGTGCGCAACGCTGATGGCTCCTGGGACACGGGCGGCTATGCCTGGCGCGGGTTGGGCGTCGCTGCCGATCAGGTGCGGGTGCTGATGCCCCTCTCGCCGGAGGCTTACACGCCCGGCGGCGAGGCCGAGCAGCTCTTGGCCTGGGGAACCACGCAGGTCAGCCGCTATTCCCTGGCCCCTGTCTACACGACCCTGAGCACGGATGGGGAGACCACGCTGCCGATGACCGAGGCGCTGCCCATCGGCGATTTGCAGGCCCCGCAATTGAATGGCGAGTCGGTGGAGCCTGGCACGGCATTGAACTTCCAGCTCTCCCCGGTGGTCTCCACCGAGGTGGATGCGACCACCGGCGCGGCCAAGGTGTTGGCGGTGGGTCGGCAGATCTGGCTGGGGACGCCGCAGTTCTTGCGCACCCGCCTCGATCTCGCGGCGCGCTATCACCTGGGCGCAGTGGTCGTCAATGACATCCTGGATGCGGGCAACGTGCCGGGGATTCTGGAGGTGCTGGATGTGTATCAGGCGCAAGCGCCCACCACGACTTACACGCTGCCCGAAATCGTTTGGCAGGTCTCCGACCCGGCCGGACAGCAGATACGGACAACGGCGACCTTCGATCAGCCCAGCTTCACCTGGACCGCGCCGGAGATCACCGGCACCTACCGCATCGCGGTGAGTGTGGATGGTCAGGAGCGCGGTGATGTCTCCTTGATCGTGGCCGATTCGCAGGCGGTGGCAACGGGCGAAACTGAGCTTGAGGACGATGAACCTGAGGAGCCTGAGGACGACACGCCCGCGACGACGGCGGGGTTGGCGGCGGCCTTCGTGACCGATGTGACCGTCCCCGACAACACGCGCTTCGAGAAGGGGGAATCCTTCACCAAGACCTGGCGCTTGCGCAACTCCGGTTCGGAGGATTGGCCGGAGAATACCGTTTTGGTCTACGTGCGCGGTGAGCAGATGACCTCGGCGAATTCGGTCGAGGTGGGGTCTGTGGCGGTCGGCGCTGAGGTGGACATCAGCGTGGAGATGACCGCGCCCGACAGGGACGGTAACTTCACAGGTGTCTGGGCCTTGGCGGTGGGGAATACGCAAATCAGCGGCGGCGGCGTCACGGTAGTCATCGCTGCAGGCGAGGAGCAGGCTGCGCCTGCGCCCGCCCCGGGGCCGGTCACACCGGTCGCTGGCGGCAGCTTCGAGCTGGGCGGCCACATCCGCGATTACGCCTTCCCCTACGCCGAGCTGATGCACTACTCTGGGATGAACTGGGCCAAAGTGCAGGTCCACTACGGTGACGATCCCTCCTGGCTCATCAACGCGGCGCACGCGCGCGGCTTCAAGATTCAGGTGAGCGCTATCGGTGGCCCCGGTATGGTGACGCAGCCCGGCTTCGAGCAGGATTATGCTAACTGGGTGGCGAGCTTGGCCGCCGCCGGCGCTGACGCCATCGAGGTATGGAACGAGCCGAACATTGATCGCGAGTGGCAAATCGGGCACATCAGCCCGCAAGCCTACACCAATCTCCTGTGCGCTTCCTATCGAGCTATCAAGGCGGCGAACCCGGGTAGCGCGGTCATCAGCGCGGCCCCGGCGCCGACCGGTTACTTCGGCGGCTGTGGCCCCAACGGGTGTGACGATCAGCCGTGGATGGAGGGCCTGTACAACGCGGGCGCGGCCAACTGTATGGACTACATCGGCGCGCACCATAACGCGGGCGCGACCGCGCCTTCGGCGCGCAGCGGCCACCCAACCGGCAGCACGCACCACTCCTGGTACTTCCTGCCGCAGACGGAGCTCTACTACAACATCTTCCGTGGGCAGCGGCAGGTCTTCTATACCGAGATGGGCTATGCCTCCCAGGAGGGCGTCCCGACCTTCTCCGATGCTTTCGCCTGGGCGCGGGGTATCAACAACGCGCAGCAGGCGGCCTGGCTGGCCGAGGCTGCAAGCCTGGGGGCGAACACCGGCATGGTGCGGTGCATCATCGTGTGGAACATTGACTTCGTGCGCTATGAGTACGACCCGCAGGACGGCTACGCGATTATCCGACCCGGCGGGGGCTGCCCGGCGTGTGAAGCATTGCACAACGTCCTGGGAAGCCGTTAACCTGAGTTGAGTCAAAGTGCAGTCCGCCCGTGACCCTCACGGGCGGACTTTTTTGTAACTGTCGCCCCGGTTTGCAAACGGTAAGATTGGGGTATAGTTAGCGCGTTATCATCCGCTGGTCAGGTGGTGGCTATGCAACAACTGAATGGATTGCACATCTCGCGTCAGGAGAGCCGGCGGGCCTTCGTGCTGAACGTCGTCAATGGGATGTTCTTCTCCTTCGCTGAGACGTTGATGGACCCGACCCTGGTGTTGGTCTGGTTCGTGAGCCGGCTTACCACGTCCAATCTGCTATTGGGTCTGATCCTGCCGATCTCCAGCGGGGGGTGGTTTTTTCCCCAGCTCTTTCTTTCGGGGAAGGTGCAGCAGAGCACACGCAAGATGCCTCTCTACCAGGTGATCTCGGTGGCGCGCTTTTTCACCTGGCTGGCGCTGGCGGCGGCGCTGTGGTGGATCAGTGCGCCGGCGGCCCTGTTGGTGCTCTTCTACCTGCTCTTTTTGGCCTCGCGGGTGGCGGCGGGTGCGGCGGGCATCCCCTTCATGGAGGTGACGGTCAAGACGATTCCGATGCGGGCGCGCGGGCAGCTCTTTGGGATGCGGCTGCTCTTTGGAGGGTTGCTGGGGCTGTTGGGAACGCGGATCGTCGAGAGGGTCTTGCTGAGCGAATTGCCCTATCCGCGCAACTACGCACTGTTGATCCTCATCGGTGCGGTGGCGGGTGGAGTGGCGATGGCCGCGTTCTGCTTCACGCGCGAGCCGGAGGGGACGCGGCGGGCTGGCGCGCCGCTGCGGGAACAGCTGCGGCGCGGAGTGATGGCCTTCCGCAATGACACCGACTATCGCTACCTGCTACTGGGCCGGAGCTGCGCCGCCTTGGGGACGAGCGTCCTCCCCTTTTACACACTGCTGACGCAGCGGGTGCTGGCAGCGCCGGAGTCCGCGGTGGGCAATTTCCTCGCGGTGCTGACCTTCGGCAAGTTGCTCTCGAACTACCCGCTGGGCTGGCTGGCGGATCACAAGGGGCGGCGTTGGGTGCTGCGGTTGGCGACGTTGGGCTGGGTAGCGACGGCGCTCTTCAGCTTGGGTATCCTCGCGCTGGCGCGCGCGGGACTGCTCACCCGGTTTGCCTTCCCCGGCTATTGGCTGGCCTACCCGCTCTTTGTGCTGGTGGCGCTCTTCTCGCCGGCGGATTGGGTCGCGGGACAGAATCTTCTGCTCGACCTCGCACCGGAGGATGACCGCCCGCTCTATCTGGGCTTTGCCAACACCGTCTTGGGGCTGGCGCTCTTATCCAGCGGGCTGGCGGGTGGGCTGGTGGATTGGCTGGGCCTCTCGGCGTTGTTCGCGGCAGCGGTGGTGGTCAACCTGCTGGCGTGGTACTTCCTGGGAAGGCTTGCCCCGCAGCCAGCGATCACCTAACGCCTTACTCCGGCAGGAGAGCAATTGCTTCGATTTCGACCAATCCGCCCAATGGCAGGGCCGCCACCTCAACGGTGGAGCGGGCGGGTGGGGCGGCGGGGAAGTATTCCCCATACACGGCGTTGACCGTCTTGAAGTCGCCCATGTCGGCGACAAAGATGGTGGTCTTGACGATGTGCTCGAGGTCGCTGCCGGTGGCCTGGAGCACGGCCCGCAGGTTGTGAAGCGCCTGGTGGGTCTGCGCGGCGACGTCGCCGGCGAATTGGCCGGTAGCGGGATCAATGCCCAGCTGCCCGGCAGTGAAGATCAACGTCCCGGCCTGGATGCCCTGGGAATAAGGCCCGACAGCCTGGGGCGCGTTGGGGGTGGCAATGACTTTTCTCATCTCTATACCTCCGCGGATTGATGCGAGTGTTGTAGCACAGAGCGGCCATTCGTCAAGGGAGACAGCGGTGCTGGCGCACACCATCCAGCACAAAAATGTAAGACAGGTTGCCAACCTGTCTTACGCCTGCTATTTTCGAAGGAGCGGCGTATAGTTAGCCCATCTTACTTTTGCTTTGTCACTTTCGACGATCATGGTAAAATTGGGACGCGAGTGTAATCTCGACTTTTAGCTAATGATTGGGAGCCTATGAGAGAAAATTATATTGTAGATGACTTGACAGCGTTGCTCGATGTCCTCCCAGAGGATCTGCGCGCTACGTTGTACGAGCTGGGACGTAAGGATGACCTGTTGGAGGTGATCCTGGATTTGGGGCGCGTGCCCACGGCGCGTTACGTTGATACCGAGCAGGTGTTGCGCGGCGCCGAAGTAACCCGCGAAGAGATCGAGGATGTGGTGACGCGGCTGGGGGACTTCGATGCGGACAACCGGGCCGGGCTGGCGCGGACGTTGCATCGCATCGCGGCGATCCGTAACCGTCAAGGCGACGTGGTGGGGCTGACCTGCCGGGTGGGGCGCGCGGTCTACGGCACGATTGAGATCGTGCAGGACTTGATCGAGTCGGGGCAGAGCGTCCTCCTGCTGGGGCGGCCCGGCGTGGGCAAGACGACGATGTTGCGCGAGGCGGCGCGGGTGTTGGCGCAGCAGAAGCGCGTGATCATCGTGGATACCTCCAACGAGATTGGTGGCGATGGGGACATCCCGCACCCGGCAGTGGGACGCGCGCGGCGGATGCAGGTGGCGATGCCCAACCTGCAACATGAGGTGATGATCGAAGCGGTGGAGAACCACAACCCCGAAGTCATCGTCATTGACGAGATTGGGCGGGCGTTGGAGGCTGAAGCTGCGCGCACGATTGCCGAGCGCGGCGTCCAGCTGATCGCCACCGCGCACGGTAACACGCTCGATAACCTGCTGCTCAACCCGACGCTCTCCGACCTGGTCGGGGGGATCGAAAGCGTGACGCTTTCGGACGAGGAGGCCCGGCGGCGCGGCACGCAGAAGACGGTGCTGGAACGCCGCGCGCCGCCCACCTTCGACATCCTCGTGGAGCTCCAGGATCGGCAGCGATTGCTGATTCATCCCAACGTAGCGGAGGCGGTGGATTTGCTCTTGCGAGGGAGTCCGCCACGGGCAGAGTTGCGTTATCGCGATGAGCAGGGCAACATCCAAAAGGAGAATGGCCTGCCGGCCCCCGCACCGATGTTGGAACAGGCAGCGCAACCGGGCTTCCGGCAGGGCAGCGATGCCCGTCCTTCACGCCCCTTGCGCGAGGTGGCGATCTTCCCCTTTGGTGTGGCGCGCAATCGCTTGATCTCGTCGGCTAAAAAACTGCGCGTGCCCATCAACGTCGTGGATCAGCTGGGCGATGCGGAAGTAGTGTTGACTTCGAAGCAACAGTTCCGCAAGCGCCCGCGCATCGTGACGGATGCGGAGCGGCGGCGCACGCCGGTCTACGTCATCCGGGCGAATACGACCGCGCAGATGGAATCGTTCCTGGTGGATCTCTTCCGCCTGGACGCGCAGGAGTCGGATGCCTTTGCCCGGGCGATGCAGGAGACGGAGCAGGCGGTGTTGCGCGTGTTGAGCGGGGCGGATGTGGTGGAGTTGGAGCCGCAAGCCTCCTACGTGCGGCGGCGGCAGCACGAGATGGCGCGGGCGATGGATCTGCGGTCGCAGTCCTTCGGTGAGGAGCCTCAGCGACGGGTGCGGATCTACCGGAAGTAGTCGTCATGCCGGGCTTGTTTATCACTCTGGAGGGGCCGGAGGGCAGCGGGAAGAGCACGCAGATCCCGTTGTTGGCGGCTTGGCTGAAGTCGTTGGGATGGGACGTGCTGGTCACGCGCGAACCGGGCGGCACGGCCATCGGGGAGCGGGTGCGCGCGCTCGTCCACGATCCGCAACATGCGGAGATGGCGGCGACGGCGGAGATTTTGCTCTATTCGGCCTCGCGGGCGCAATTGGTGGCGGAGGTGATCCGCCCGGCGCTGGTGGCGGGAAAGATCGTCCTGTGCGACCGCTATTACGATAGCACCTACGCTTATCAGGGCTACGGGCGCGGCCTCTCCCTCGAGGCGCTGCGGCAGATCACGGAGTTCGCCACGACCGGCCTGCGCCCGGATGTCACCTTTCTGCTCGATCTGCCGGTGGAGGAGGGGCTGCGGCGGCGCGTGATCGGCGGCGAGGAGATGAATCGGCTGGATCGGGAGGCCGTGGCGTTTCACCGTCGCGTGCGGTGCGGATACCAGACATTGGCGGCGGCGGAGCCTGGGCGCTGGGTGACTGTGGATGCGCTCGCTGCTGTGGACGAGGTGCAGCAGCAATTGCGGGCTTATGTGCGCGCGCGCCTGTTGGGGCTGACCGGCGAGGAAGACAGCCATTAGGAGGGGAGATGGAGCCTGCTGAAAATCTTCTGATCGTGAGCGACCTGCATCTGAGCGAGGGATGGAAGGCCGAGGAGGGAGGCTATGCGCGTTCGGAGGATTTCTTCTACGATGCACAGTTCTTTGCTTTTTTGCGCCACCACCAGGCGTTGCGTCCGGCCCCACGTTACCAGGACAAGCCGTGGTTGTTGATCCTCAACGGCGACACCTTCGACTTCATCCAGGTTACGACACTGCCCAACGAGGGGGAGGAACTGCGGCGGGTGACGGGGGTGAGCCAGTACAAGTGGCTGAGCAGCCACCGGCAGAAGTATGGTCTGGGAACTTCGCCGGCGGAGAGCGTTTGGAAGGTGCAGCAGATGGCGCAGGGCCATCCCCAGTTCTTCGCGGCTTTGGGATGGTTTGTGGCGCAGGGCAACCGGGTACTCTTCATCAAAGGTAACCACGATCCCGAACTGCATTGGCCGGAGGTGCAGCAGGCGTTGCGCGATGTGGTCGCTGATGCGTATGCGGCCTATCGGCAACATCACGCCGCTCTGCCCGAGCTGGTGCGGGAGCAGTTGGATGTGGCGCTCGCTTTCGAGCCGTGGTTTTACTACGATCGCGAGCGCGGGCTGTATATCGAGCACGGCAGTCAATACGAGCCGACCAATGCCTTCCGCAATATGCTAAATCCGGTGTTGCCCCACAAGCCGCAGTTGTTGGAGTTGCCGCGTGGCCTGTTGATGTCGCGTTACGTCTATAATCTGCTGGAAGAGACCCATCCCTACGCCGATAATGTGCGCCCGACCACGCGGGCGATTGTGTGGATGTTTCGGGAGAACGCGCTATATGGCCTGGCGGTGCTCTTGCGGCGATTTGCGGATCTCTTTTGGGCCTGGCGGGAGCTGCGACGCAAGCAGGCGGAGCTCGATCAGGTGGACATCCCTAACCCGACGCCGCTCGAATCCTACAATGGCTTACCGGCGGCGTTGATCGCTGAGATCGTGGGGGTGGCGCAGGAGCGCAGCTCTTTTTCGTGGGAGGTCTGGGGCAAGTTGATCCTGGAGCAGCTCTCGATTGGCCTACTCAGCCTGTTGGGATTCGTCGCCGGCGTGGTGAGCCTGTATAGCTTCGTCGTCTGGGGATCGGTTGAAGGCGGGTTGTTGTATCTGTTCTTGAGCTTCGTGCTGCTGAACGGCAGCAGCATCTGGGCCTCGATTGTCAACGGTGACGAACACCTGGATTACATGCCGGAGGTCGCGTGCCATTTGGCGCATTGCTTCCGCCAGTTGGATGTCCCTTTGCGCGCCTTGATCTTGGGCCACACCCATATCCCCAAGCAGCGTTACGTCTGCGTATCCGATACGCAGACGTGTACACCTGATGTCGCTGCTGCGGATTGTGATGTGGCGCAGCGCATCAATGTTGTCAATACGGGGACGTGGATTTCGGTGGCTTCGCGCGATCCGTGGGGTTGGGAGACGCATCTGGTCTTCTGCCGGATCGCATCCGGGGCCGCTTTGACGGATCCGCCCGAATTCTTGGAGTGGAGTCCGGGCCTGGACGATGCACACTTTCCGCTGTTGCATTGGGCTGGTAAGCGCACGCTGGGATTGTAACTGTTGGTATCGTGCTTGATGGTGCGAATCATCGGGTAGAGTTGGAGGTTTTGATGACTGAAAAAGATAGAGTATTGCTGGAATGCGCGCATAGCATCATCGAGGTGACGCCGCGCCTCTCGCGCCTGATGCGCAAGGATTTGCGCATCCACAGCGCGGGCCTCTTCACTGAGCCGCAATTCCGGGTGATGGCGCGCCTGTACCGCGAGGGCGGGCAATGCCTCTCCGGCCTGGCCGAATCCCAGGGCGTCTCGCTGCCCACCATGTCCAAGCTGATCCAGGGGATAGAGTCGCGAGACCTCGTGGCGCGCACGCGGGACACGGAGGATCGCCGGCGGGTTCTCTTGGTACTGACGGAGACGGGGCGCGCGGAGTACGAGGGCATTTTGCGCCACACCGAAGCGCACATCGTCCATTGGATCAAGTCCATGGAGATGGAGCAATGCAAGGAGGTGATCCGCGCTTTTAATTTGCTGGATAGCCTTTTCTCTCAGGTGGACCTTGACGCTTTTTACGAGGATTTGAAAGAGACCGAAGCCTAAACGGGATTTTATAACGGCGTTGGAGGTTTATCATGCAAGCGAAGGTAGCTGTGGCGCAATTCGACCCGCAGTTGGGACAGAACGCGGGCAATCTGGCGCAAGCCCTGGCGCTCTTTCAGGAGGCGACAGCAGCTGGGGCGCGCCTGGTCGTCTTCCCGGAGTGCGCGACCTCCGGCTATGGCTTCGCAACGCTCGAAGCCGCCCGCGCCGCCGCCGATCTCATCCCCGGCCCGACGACGGAGGCGCTCCACGCCGCCTGCGCTGACGCCAGCGCCTATCTCGTCATCGGGCTGCTGGAGCGGGTGGGGGAGCGCGTGTATAATGTGGCCGCGCTCATCGGGCCGGAGGGCCTGGTGGGCATCTATCGCAAGGCGCATCTGCCCTTCCTGGGTGTGGATCGGGTGACGACGCCCGGCGACACGGGCTTCCAGGTGTGGGAGACTTCATTGGGGCGGATCGGGATCATCGTCTGCTACGACCTGCGCTTCCCGGAGGCGATGCGGGCGCTGGCGCTCGCCGGTGCGGACATCGTCGCGTTGCCCACGAACTGGCCCGAAGGGTCGCAGAACGCGCCGCAGTACGTCACGCGGACGCGCGCGCTGGAAAACCGCGTCTTCGTGCTCGCCTGCAACCGTGTGGGCAAGGAGAGCGGCTTCGGCTTCTTCGGCTGGAGCCAGATCGTTGATCCCGGCGGGCAGGTGTTGGCCCAGGCCGGCACGGATGCGGAGATCTGCTACGCAGAGATTGATCCGACGCTCGCGCGCCAGAAGCGGCTGGTGCTGCGCCCTGGCGAGTTCGAGATGGACACGGTCGGCGATCGCCGCCCGGAGCTTTACCGGAGGCTTGTCGAAGCGTAATCATCGGCAATGCAAACCGGCCCGCACATGGCGGGCCGGTTTGTGTTTAGGCGGGATGCGGGTTAGCGTCCGCAGAGCGCCTCCCCCGCGTTGCGCATGAGATTGCGCAAGCCCTGCTGGAGTTGCTCGCCCAGCGCATTCAACTCGGCGGGGCGATTCTGCCCCTGATTCATTGCCATCGTCTGCGTGGCTGGCCCCTCACCGACGTAAGGTTCGCCGCTGGCGCAGGCCTCGAAGGCGGGCAGGTGCTGCTCAAGCGAGGCGGCCTGCAAGCGGGTGAAGACCCGGACGACGTTCGGGGCGCTTACGCTTTCGAGGAGCGTGTCATAGAGCGCGGCATCGGCGATCTCGGCGGCGACGCCGGCCTCACAGGCCGCTTCCAGCGTGTCGAAGCTGGGCAGCGTATCGAAGGCGGGTGCAGCGGGTGCGGTCAGTTCGTAGCGGCTGAAGAGGCGCAGCAGAGCGTTGACGTGCTGTTGCTCCGAGCGGGCGATAGCGACGAATGGCGCGACCTCGCCGAAGTCGGCGATGATCCCCTGGTAGAGCGCGAGCGCGCCATATTCTTCCTCCAGCGCCTCAACGAGCGCGGCCTCGGTAGCTTCATCCAGCGTCCCGATAGTGCCCATCTGCCCGGAAGCAGCATTTCCACGATCCGGAGGCGGTCCTCCGGCGGCGAGCGTGACGCTCGGCAGTAACAGCGCGATCAGCAGCGCGGTGGTCAATCCCATCAGCCAACTTGTTTGTTTTCGATTGTATTTCATCTGATACCTCCACGGTAGTGATTTGATTTACGCTTTTGATTATAACCGCTCTATGTGAAGGAATGATGAAGGTGCGATGTGGACGCGATGAAATTTGGCAACCAAAAGCCCCCCGCGTGAGCGGGGGGCTATAAATGTGGCGCTATTATTCGCGGGAGGGCTTTTCGCAGTAGCTGGGCCAGCCGTGCGGCAGATCCATCTCGCAAACGTCACTGTCAGGGGGATAGCGATGGAGCTCCAGCGCGAGTTCCAGTCCGGCGGCGATCTCCTCCAAAACAGCAGCTAATCCTTCGTCTTCGACCTTGTCCAGCTGCGCGTGCAGCCATTCGATGGCGCTGAGCTGGTCGCCTTCGGGCAACTTGATCAGGATCAGCTCACCGCTGCCCATCGCCGCTAACAGCGCGTCGGTGGTCTCGTACCCCATCATCTTGGCGATTTCACGTCCTCGGTTGATCATGGTTTTTCTCCTTCACATTCAGGGTGACTTTCTCTCAGTATACCCCGAATTCAGAGAAGTCAATTACGGCTCGGTCAACAAGAGTGTGTGGGGATGTTCTCCTGCCACGAGAATCTCCCGGACGATCTGGAGCAATTGCGCATCAAGCACCACGACGCGATTTTCCTCCGGCAAGGTGACGAGGATCAGCCCATCCTGCGCAGCCAGCCCCTTCGGGCGGCCTTCCACCGGCACGGTGCGGATGTTGGGATACGTTTGCATCCCGCGCAGCACCAGCGGCAGGTAAAGGCGGTGATCGCCGCTGAGGGGGACGCCGGGCGCTGGTCCTGCCTCGGGCCGTTCTCCTTCCCAGCATGGCCCTTCGGCCACCACGGTGATTGAGCCTGCCGCGTAGTTGCTGACGTAGGCGCACTCGCCCATCACCGCCAACCCTTGCCCGCCATAGCCGGGATCGTTGGGGTCTTGCACGCCGGTCGCGTAGGCGGCGACCTGGGTCAGCGTCTCGGCGTCGTAGACGCGCAGCTCGTTCAGCTGGGCGAAGGTGATGTAGATGCGATCGTTGTTGGGATTATAGGCCACAGCGTACGGCGTGGCGTCCGTGGCGATGGCTTGCTCGAAGGTGTAGCCGCTGGCTGTGGGCGTGATGACCCACAGCCCCATGCCGCCCATGTAGCGCTTGGTGGTGTAGATGCGATTCCGAGCTGTGTCGGCGGTGATGCCGAAGAAGCCGAAGTCGTAGACGCCCGGCTGGTTCGGGCTGAGCCGCGCGATGACCGCGCCGGTTGCTGCATCAATAACGGTGATGCCCTCGCCGCCGCTGTGGTTGGTGACGTAGATGCGCCCGTTCAGCGCCGCCAGGTAGGTGGGATGCCGTCCCACATCCACGGTGTGGATGGGCGCGTGGGTGGTCAGATCGAAGCTGGAGACGGTGCTGGTGAAGGTGGCATCCTCGAAGTTGGCGACGTAGAGCTGCCCATCCCAGGCCGCCATGCCGAAGGGGATGGGGCCGGCGTCGAATGCACCCAGCGAGGCGAAATTGGTCCCAGCAAAGACCTCAATCGTTTCCGAGTCGCGCGCGGCGACGTAGAGCCGCGTCGCGGTCTGCACCGGCGTATCGTCGTAGGAGGTGTTGTTCGTGGTATCACATTCCACCTCCGCGCCGGCGATGTTCACGCGGTTGAGCACCCGATCCACGCCGAGCGGGAAGGGGTCAATCACCTCGACCATAAAGACTGCCTCGCCGCCCTGACCAGGGGCCAGATCGCCCACAGCGAGCGTGTAACGCCCGCCGCCCGCATCGTCCCAGCCGCCGCCCAGGTAGCGCGTGTACTGGGGCAGATGCTCGGTGAGCACCACCTCGGTCGCCGTCAGCACGCCGCTGTTGACGTAGAGGATCGTGTAGCTGATGATCTCGCCGGGACGGACGTACTCCCGCACTGCGGCGCTGGTCGCGCGCGGCGCGCCGTAGAGCTGCCGCTCGATCTGCTGCTGGAGGAAGGCCGTCGCGCGCGGCGTCGGCCCGACGTTGTCGTTCTTCACCACAACCAGATCGGGGCCGAGATCCACGGTGGAGACCAGCACGAAGCGGAACCCGCCGCTGATCTCGATGGTGTTGGTAATCAGCCCTGTGCCGGTGAGGGGATAGGCGGCGCTGAGCTGGACGGGCAGCACCGGCCCACGGGCGCTCGTGTTGGCGGGGATCTCCGGGAGGGTGGCGGTGCAGACGCCGCCGGCGCAGCTCCAATTCCCCACAGGCGATCCCGCGTAGCTCACGTAGGCCGGCAGCGTGTCGGTGAGGGGGACGTTGGTGTAGCCGGTGAGGCTGTTGGTGTTCGTGTAGCGCGGCGTGTAGTAGAAGGCCTGCCCCGGCGAGATGCACATCGGGGCCGATTTGGAGACCCGCAGCGCGCGCCGCACGACGGGCGTATCCTCGTAGTTGCAATTATCGTTCGGGTCGAGCTCCGGCTCGGCGGCGAAGGCGCAGACCAGGTTGACCAGGTTGTTTACGCCTTCGGGCAGGGTTTCGCCCACCTGCACGACCATGTAGGTGAGGAATCCCTCGCCGGGCGCGAGCGGGGGCGCGGCGAGGGTGTAGGTGCGCGTATCCACGGCGATCCAGCCGAAGCCCCGCTCCACGTAGGTCGTGTGGAGCGGCAGCGTCTCGGTGAGGATGATCCCGGTGGCGGTCTCCGGCCCATCGTTGAAGAGCGCAATCGTATAGGTGACGAAATCGCCCTCGTAGACGAACTCGCGGTGGGCCGTGACGGGCCGCACGCTGTGGAGCCATTGTCCTAGTGGCGTGTCCGTCGCGTGATAGGCGGTCAGCGGGCCGACATTGTCATCCTTCACCACGACCAGGTCCACGTAGCCGGGGCAAGTGATGGCGACAGGCGGTGCGACGGCGAGGTTGTTGCTTGGATCGGTGTCCTCCGTGGCGGTGGTGAGCGTCGCCGTGTTGACCAGCGTGGCGTCGCAGAGTTCGGGCGCTTCCTCGATGCCGAGCACCAGCGTGAAGGTGTGCGTCGCCGAGGGCGCGAGATCGGGCAGCGCCCAGACCACCTCGCTCGGCAGCAACGTGACCGAAAGCCCGCTGCTATCGGCGATGTAGTGCGTGCCGGTGGGCAGCGTGTCGGTGAGGAGGACATGGCTGGCGAGACTGCCGCTCAGGTTGGCGTAGTGCAGCGTGTAGGTGATCGGTTCCCCTAGCGCCGCTTCGGTGATGGCGGTGGTCTTGGTGATGGCGATGTCGGTCGCGGCGAAGGTCACGGTTGCCGTGACCGGGTAGCCGCAGAAGCCCGTCGCAGTGACGACCGCCGTGCCCGCTGTGGTGGGCGCGGTCAGTGCGAAGAGGGCCTCGCCCTGCGCATCAATGGCGACAGCGGGCGCGCTGAGCGTCCCCAGGCTCGTCGTCAGCGCGATCTCGCGCGGGTCGGGGGCGAAGCCCGGCGCGCCGGGCGGCAGCGCAGGGACAATCGTCCCATCCGGGGCGCGGAAGGTCACGGTGAGCAGCGCCGTCGCGTGGCCGTCGGCGGGGAGCGTGATCGCCTCCGCCGCGAGCGCCAGCGTGATGGGATTGCTGGCGTCCACCGGGCCGAAGATGGCCGCCGCCGGATCGTTCGCGCCCCACCAGTTCGTGGGCGCGCTCACGTTGCCTGCTCCGTTGTTCAAGGCGTAGCCCGCCGGCGCGCAGAGGGCGTTCCCCGCCGTGGCGAGAACCGGCGATGGCGCGCTGGCATCGTAGGCGAGCGCGTCGCCGTGCGGGTCGTGGATGATGTTGCGGCTGATCGCCGAGAGCGTGGAGGTGTCCGTCACCACGACCGCGCCGCCGTAACCGGGCGCGCCGTTGGCGATGACCAGATTTCCCTCGAAGCGGCTGAGCGCCTGATCCACGAAGATGGCCGCGCTGCCAGCGTTGAGATAGAGCGTGTTGCTCAGCACCACGTTCTGCGAACCGATCTCCAGGCGCAGCGCCGCCAGCTGGCAATCGTGAATCTCGTTGTGGGTGATCTGGTTGGACGAGCCGCCGGAGGTCGTGGCGGCGAAGAGGCGGATGCCATACGCCTCGATGTTATAGAGCCTGTTGTGACTGATCACGTTGTTGAAGGATTCGTTGAGTGACAGCCCGTTGCGGCAGTCGTGGATGACGTTGTGCGTGATGGTGGCGTTGTCGGCGTCCCCACTGATCGCGCCATCGCGGGGGCCTGGCCCGCCGTTGTAGCGGAAGCGGTTGTGCGTGAGTTCCACGAAGTCCTCGTCGTTGACTTTGACCCCCGTGCGGGCGTACTCGATGACAGCGTACCGGATGATGTCCCGGTCGTTCTGTGCGTCATCTTCCAGGATGATGCCGATCCAATCGCCGGGTACGGGCGTGGCGGCTGCCGAGGTGAAGGTGATGGGACGGGTCTCCGTCCCCAGGGCTTGCAACGTGCCCAAGACCTGCAACTGCGCGCCGGGCTGGAAACGCACCAGAGTTCCACTGAGCGGGGGTGTGATGGTAAGGCTGACGTCGGGCATGATGGCGACCGTGTCGGTGGTCACGAGATAACAATCACCGTCCCAAATCGTATCGGTGATGATGTTGGCCGACACGACGACGCAGCCCGTCGGCGTGGGCAGGGTGGGGGCGGCCTCGGCTCGCTCAAGTCCGGCCAACAGGGCGACGAGCAAGAGCGCGGCCAATATTAGCGTTCCTACAAAGAGCATACCTTTACGCATGAGCGCACCTCCTATGCGAGTCAGCGGGTCAGCGAATTTTCGACTTATTGACCAAGTGAACGTTCAAGTGACGTGGCGAGGCAGTGGATAACTTTTTTTGTCCCTGTAGTTTCATTATAAAGCGGAATCTGGCAGGGGAGGGTTAAGATTGAATTACAGTCGGATTAAATTTGCTTCTGAAGGGGTGAGGGGGACGGGTGATGGGTGATGGGGGTGCTCGAGGGGCGGTCTCCTGTCAGGCGCTTGGAAGCAGGGGGCGAGGTGTGACAAGCCCTTTGCGCCGGAGCGCGAGAGACAAAACAGCGGGCGACAGAAATTCTGCCGCCCGCTGCTGGCTGTGATTCTTCGATTACGCCGCGACCTGTTCCGCCTCGCGGAGCGCGCGCCAGACCCGCTCCGGGGTGAGCGGCGTCTCCTTGAGCATGACGCCGGTGGCGTTGTAGACCGCGTTGATGACTGCCGGGGCCGCGCCATTGACGACGATCTCCGAGACCGATTTGGCCCCCACGGGGTGGCTCGGCTCGAAGGTCTCGATGAAGAGCGTCTCCATCGGCGGCGACTCGTCGGCGCGGAAGACGCGGTAGTCGTCAAAGCGCGGGTTGACGGTGCGCCCTTCCTCGTCGTAGACGAGCTCCTCGGTGAGGCCGTAGCCGAGCGCCTGCAACATGCCGCCCTCTGCCTGCCCGCTCGCGGTGAGCGGGTTGATGATCTGCCCGGAGTCCAGCGCGATGAGCAGCCGGTCGCACGTCACCTGGCCCGTCTCCGTGTCCACCGTCACCTCGGCGAACTGCGCCGCGAACGGCGGTGGGCTGACGGGGCTGAGGAACGAGGCCTGGCCCATGATCTGGTGCTGGTTGTGCTGGTGCAGCGAGTGCATGGCGATGTCGCGGTAGCTGATGCTGTACCCGTCGGGCGTCCAGACGGCGCTATCATGCAGCGTGAGTGCCTCCGGCTCCAGCCCGGTCATCTCGGCGGCCACGGCCTTGATCTGCGCGGCGACCTGCTCGGCGGCGCGCGCGGCGGCCCCGCCGCTGATGTACGTCGTGCTCGAAGCATACGCGCCCACGTCGAACGGGGTCATGTCGGTGTCAGATGAGTAGACGATCATATCCTCCAACCGGCAGCCGATGACCTCGGCAGCGATCTGCGCCAGCACGGTATCCGAGCCGGTGCCCAGGTCGGTCGCGCCCATGAGCAGGTTGAAGGTGCCGTCGTCGTTCATCTTGATGCTCGCCGCGCCCATATCGAGGTGCGGAATGCCCGACCCCTGCATCAGGAAGACCACGCCGATGCCGCGCTTGAGGTGCGGCTTGCCGGGAATCTCGCGCCATTCGGGATTGCCGTACTTTTCGTACCAGCCGACAGCCGCCGCGCCCTGATTCGCCGCCTCGCGCAACGCACAGGTCTCGATCATCTCGCCCTGCGCCTCACGGCCCTCGCTCCACACCTTGCTCATGATGTTCTCGGTGTGCGGCTCGATGATGTTCTTGAGCCGGAATTCCAGCGGATCCATCCCCAGCGCCTCGGCGGCCTGGGTGATGAGCGTCTCGGTGGCGATGACGCCCTGCGTGACGCCGTAGCCGCGATAGGCCCCGGCGCGCGGGCGGGTGGTGTAGACGGTATCGCCGTGGAAGCGCACGACGGGCGTGTTGTAGAGCGGCAGCGTCTTGTGGCCGGTGTTGCCCAACACGGTGAGGCCGTGCCCGCCGTAGGCCCCGGTGTCGCTCAGCGCGTACATATCCTGCGCGGTCATGCGCCCGTTCTTATCCACGCCGATGCGGAAGCGGACGAGCATCGGGTGGCGGGTGACGGTGTAGATGAACTGCTCCTCGCGGGTGAGCTCGAAGAGCACTGGGCGGCCCGTGGCGATGGTGAGATGGGCGGCGATGTCCTCGTAGATCTCCTGCTTGTTCCCGAAGGCTGCGCCGATGCGCGGTTTGATCACGCGAATCTGCCCCTCCGAAAGCCCCAGCACGGGCGCGAGGATGCGGCGCACGTGGAAGGGGACCTGGGTCGAGGTCATAATCACCAGCCGGTCATCGGAGTCCCAGTAGGTGAGGCAGACCCACGGCTCCAGGGGGATGTGCTTCATCTTCTGCGTGATGACTTCCGTCTCGAAGACATGCTCGGAGGCCGCCAGCGTCGCGTCCATGTCGCCGAGCGCAATCCGCACTTTGGCGACGATATTGCGGCTGGGGTCGCTTTCGCCGAAGGGGACGTAGTCGTCCTGATCGTGGATGACGGGCGCGCCCTCATCGCTGGCGGTGCGGAAGTCGAGCACCGGCTCCAGCACCTCGTACTGCACCTTGATGAGCTCGACGGCCTGGGCTGCAATCTCCGGGCTTTCGGCGGCGACGGCGGCGACGCGGTCGCCCACGTAGCGCACCTTATCATCGAAGCTCACGTAATCCAGCGGGCCGGGGATGGGGTAGGATTGCCCGGCGGTGGAGTAGACGACGCGCGGGACGTTCTTGTGGGTGAGCACGGCGTGGACGCCGGGCAGCGCCTCGGCCTCGCGGGTGTCAATCTCCTTGATGCGGGCGTGGGCGTGCGGGCTGTGGAGCACCTTCGCGTAGAGCATCCCCGGCTGCTCGAAATCGGCGACGAAGGCGGCCTTGCCCTGCGCCAGTTTGGGCGCATCCACTTTGGGGAGCGGTTGCCCCACCACGCGGAAGGCAGCGGCCTCCTCGGTGAGGATAACCTTGGGTTGGATCAGGGTGCGCGTCTGCGTGCCGCCGCCCATCCCGGCGCTATCCAGCGGGGCGGGCGGTTCGGTGGGCGGGAGCAGCCCCTCCGGCATCGTGAACATCTCGTTGCCGGGGCCGCCCTCGATGGGGCCGGGGTCCTCGCCGCGCAGATAGGCCGCCGCGCGAAGGATCGCCTCCACCGGCTTGGTGTAGCCCGTCTCGCGGGAGACGATGCCACTGATGCTATCGCGGACTTCGGCCTCGGTGGGGTTGAGGTTGCGGTCGAGCAGCGCCTTGGCCGCGAGGATCAGCGCGGGCGTATCGTAGCCGCTCTGGATCGCGCCGGTCTCGATGAAGGCGCGCTGGAGCGGGTGCAGCGCCGCGCTGCCCTTCCAACCGCGCTTCTGGGGGCCGCCCAGCCCTTCAAGGGTGAGAATCTCTTTCCCCGCAACCTGGGCCGCGAGCGTGATGGTGGCGCTGCGCGGATGCCCATCAATGAGGACGGTGCTGTAGCCATCCGTGCCATCTTCGCTGCCGAATTTGAGGCTGCGCAGTCCGGCCCGGCGCAGCAGCGCGAAGAGGGTCTCGCGGGGGTGCGTATCGAACTCACGTTGTGTGCCATTGAGGGTAAAGGTTATTTTCATAGATTGCTCCTTTGTGCGAATCAGCGAGTCAACGAGTCAGCGAATTAATGGCTTTATTTTAGCCGCAACGGGGCGTGTGTCAATTGAGAGGACTGAGAATGCGCGGCTTTTCCTCTTCTCTGAAGTAGAACGTGGAACAGGCGGCTCGCCTGTCGGGACGGGCCAGCGGCCCGTCCTACATTTTCATCTATACTCACGCAATTCGTAAGTAATTTGGAGCTCGTGACGGTGGCGAAGAGGGGTGATATCTATGTGCTTGTCTACAAGCACATAGCGCAGGGCCGGCAGCGCTGCCAGCGGGCGTAGGTTGCTGACTTGGGTGTGGCGGAGAGCTAGACTATGCAGTTGGGTGAGGGCAGTGAGTGAGCTGAGGTCGCTGACTTGGGTGCCTTCGAGATCCAGGCGTTGCAGTTGTGTGAGGTCGGTAAGTGGGCTGAGGTCGCTGACTTGGGTGCGGTCGAGATCCAGGCGTTGCAGTTGCGTAAGATCGGCAAGCGGGCTGAGGTCACTTACCTGGGTGTATTTGAGATCCAGGCGTTGCAGTTGGGTGAGGGCGGCGAGGGGGCGTAAGTTGCTGACTGGGGTGTTGGGGAGATCGAGGTGTTGCAGTTGTGTGAGGTCGGTAAGTGGGCTGAGGTCGCTGACCCGGGTGTAGCCAAGATCCAGGCATTGCAGTTGCGTGAGGTCGGTAAGTGGGCTGAGGTCGCTGACCCGGGTGTAGCCAAGATCAAGGCGTTGCAGTTGAGTAAGGGCGGCGAGTGGGCTGAGGTCGCTGACTGGGGCACCGCCGAGAACTAGGCTTTGCAGTTGCCTGAGATTGGCGAGCGGGCTGAGGTCGCTGACCGGGCTACCGCTGAGATCCAGGCTTTGCAGTTGGGTGAGGTTGGCAAGCTGATGGAGATCGCTGATCTGGGTGCTGATGAGACTTAGGGCTTGCAGTTGGGTGAGGGGGGAGAGCGGGCGTAGATTGCTGACCGGGGTTTGTAGCAGATCCAGACGTTGCAATTGAGTGAGGGTTCGGAGTGGAGTGAGATCATCAACTGGCATGTGCATGAGAGCCAGGCGCTGGAGTTTGGTGAGATTGGCGAGCGGGCTGAGGTTGCTGACCAGGAGAATTTTGAGAATCAGTGTTTGCAGTTGGGTGAGGGTGGCGAATGGGCCGAGGTTGTCGAATGGCACCCCTTCGCACCAGAGCTCAGGCAAGTAAGTGAGGACCTCGCGGGCGTAGGTCTCCGGGTCAAAGTTGGCCCAGGCCGTGGCAAGGGCGTGGGTTTCTTGCAGATCGTGTTCTTCGCTTTTCCGTTGCGCGTAATCCTGGGCATAGCGGGCCAATTGTTGCCGGGCGGCCTCGCCGCCGATGCGCCCCAGCACCTCAATGCAGCGGAGGCGCGCTTGGGCATCGTGGGCTGGATCTGGCGCGAGCAGCGGCACCAGTGACGGCCCGGCGGCGGCATAGAGCGTCACCTGGTCACTATCCTGCGGTGGAAGCAGTTCTCGCGCGCGGGTTAGCACCGCCTCGCGCACGGCGGGGGAGAGCTCCACCACAGTTTCCAGGCAGGCGACTGCCAGGAGGCTGCCTAGGGGACCTTGCTCCAGTAACCATGTGAGCAAGTCCTCGCTTTCGTTGCGGCGGGCCAGCCCGGCGGCCAAAATCACCACTTCGCGCCATTGATCATCGTTGGTATGTGTTTTCAACAGCCCAAATTCGTCGTCTTCCACAATCTGGTCGGCAGCGAGGTATTCCAGAAAGGTGCGATGGCGGAAATCCACCCGCCCCACAACCGGCTCGTGCAGCAGGTTGGTCCGCTCGACGAAGAAGCGACGCACGCGCTCGCCGGTCACTTCCGGGGGGAGGCTCATAAAGGCCAGCCGGTTGGCAAAATGTTGGTCCGCCTGCGCTATGTCTATGTCGGTGTACCCGTTGCGCAGCAGATAGCCCGCAAAGCTCCGCATCAGCGCCAGTTGTTGATCCAGGCTTAGTTTTGGGTAATCTGCGTTCACTGGCACGCCGCGTTTGGTATCTCGACTTTCCAACAGTATCTCGACGCTCTCTCGGTAGAGCTGCAGCCGCACCGTGGGCAGGTTATCGCCACGCTTTTTGTGGAGCGCACAGAGCAAGGCGCAGAGGAGCGGGTTGGTCGCCAGCCGGCGCAGGGACGGGCGCTGGCGTAAGAGGCGTTGGAGGTGCGCAGCGCCTTCCGCACGCTGCGCGGTATTCTCGGGTAGCGCCTGGTACCAGCGGGCAATAAAAGCCTCGTACTGCGCCTGGCTCATAGGTTGGAGCGCCGCCTCGGTAAAGCCTGCGCCCGCGATCCAGTCGTTCCATTCGGGCCAGCGTTCCGCTTTGAGTGCGGGCGGGCGGGAGGTCACGATGTAACGAGCCAGGGGATAGGTCTCCAACAGGTCTTGCAAACGTTCCAACATGGCGGGCCGTTGAGCCTCTGGCAGCTCGTCCACGCCATCCACTAGAATCAGGGCTTTGCCGGCTTCCAGTTGCCGGTGGACCCAGCCGTGTGGCATCGTTCCCGCGATGGTGGAGGTCAGTTTCTCGACAAATTGCTCCGGCGTGGGGAAGTCGGCATTCACATATTCCCGCAGGCGGATGAGAAAAGGAACGTGATCGTTCCAATTCGCCATCTGTTTGGGAAAATCACCGTGGGCAGCGCGCAGTGCAAGCCATTGCAGCAGAGTGGTCTTGCCGGAACCAGCCTCGCCCCGGAGCACCAGCCGCCGGGTATCGGCAAGCAGTTCGCTGGCGGCGCAAGTCCGCTCTGTGGGGTGGCCCTCGCGCCGGTCGGCGTGCGACAGAAAGTCCGCCGCTTGCGGGGGTGCATCCCTGTCCTCAGCGGTTGGGTAGGTAACTTTGAGCTCCACATAGGCCACGCTCAGGCTCTGATCTTTGCTGAGTTCTTCCAGGCGTGGTGCGCCCGATTCCTCGGCGCGCTCCAGCTTGCGCTGGATTTGCCGCTGATAGGCGTTGCGGAATTGCGCATCCTCCCCGGCGGGGCGATAGAGGATGGCGTTGACCACCTCGATCAGTGCCGCGTGCTCCTGGAGTTGGCGGGTATCCAGCAGCCGTTGATAGCTGGGGAACTCGGCGCTGATTTTGAGGATGGCGAGGGCGGCCTGGTCTAACAATTGCTCATAGTGTTCCGTTTGTGCGGCAGATAGCGTCAGGGTCGCTTCCGGGCGGGCCTTGCGCAGGCGACGCGCCAGCGCTTTATGATCCAGTTGCAGCGCGAGGAGTTGTTCGGCGGAGATTTCGGCCTCCTTCAGCGTGGTTGCCACCTCGAAAATAAGCGCCTCGCGTTCGTTGGGCAGCAGGCGGAAGTTCTCTACCAGGGGGCGCAATTGCTCGGCGATGTGTTCGCCCAGCTGCTCCACCCGCTGGAGTTCCTGATGCCCCTTGAAGCGACGTTGCCCCTCTTTGGCCGCCAGGTCAATAAGATTACTGGTGAGAGTCTGAGCCGGCTCCTTACTCAGCCAGCGTTTGACCAGGGCATTGGCGATTGAACGGCCAAGCGTCACGATCAGCGTTTCAGCGAGGGACATTTGTTTCCTCCAAAATAGTCGTAACGCGGACTGGCAGTCCGAGCGACGTTTCAATACTGTTGGTGTGCCAAAGTCACATAGGAATTGTACCTGTGCTGCGTGTCGTGATTGTACCTTTAAGGGTCAGGTTGTGCAAATGCGCTAACTTCTTGTGCGGCGGGCACGGTGAGCTCGCCCCGGAGGTCGGTTTGCAGCAGGCGTTTGATCTGGGGAAGCGGCCCGCCCTGGCTCAGCAGGTAGTAGAGTTTGGTGAGGGCGGCCTCCGGGGTCATATCGTAGCCGCTGAGGACGCCGGCCCGCGCCAGCGCTGCGCCGGTGGCGTACCCGCTCAGGTCCACGCTGCCGCGCAGACATTGGGTGCAGTTGAGGATGATGACGCCGCGCGCGTGCGCCTCGGTCAGCGCGGCGATGAAATCCGCGTCGCCGGTGGGGCCGTTGCCCACGCCGTAGGTCTCCAGCACCAGCCCCTTGAGCGGCGGGCGCAGGATGTTGCGGACGACTTCCGCCGGGATGCCGGGGAAGAGCCGCAGCGCCGTCACCTGCACCGGCTGGAGCGGTTCGACCCGCAGGGCGGTGTCGGGCGGTGGCGGCGGGCGGAAGAGGTCGTGGGCGAGGTGGATGTTGATCCCCACCGCGCCCAGCGGCGGGAAGTTCGGCGAGCTGAAGGCGTCGAAGCCGACGGCGTCGGTTTTGGTGGCGCGGCAGCCGCGCAGGAGCTTGTCGCCAAAGTAGAGGCAGACTTCGGGGATGGGGGTGTGCGCCGCCAGATGCAGCACAGTGATGAGGTTCTCGCGGGCGTCGTTGCGCACCTCGCAGAGCGGGATCTGCGAGCCGGTGAGGATGACAGGCTTGCCGAGGCCCTGCAACATGAAGGCCAGCGCCGAGGCGGTGTAGGCCATCGTGTCGGTGCCGTGAAGGACGACGAAGCCGTCGTAGGCGTTGTAGTGGGTGGCGATGTCTTGCGCGATCTTCGTCCAATCGGCGGGCGTCATGTCGGAGGAATCGAGCAGCGGGTCGTACTCGTGGATGACGTACTCCGGCATGTGGGGTGATTGGAGCTCCGGCATGGCGGCGAGGCGCTCGGCGAGATAGCCGGGCGCGGGTGCGTAGCCGTCGGCGGTCTTCTGCATCCCGATGGTGCCGCCGGTGTAGGCGATGTAGATGCGGGGTTTCATTTGACCTCGGTTTTTCCTAGTATGTGGTCGTCCATGTGGCCCTCCCTTTGTGTTCACACGTTTGCACGTTCACACGTCTATTATAGCCCAGCTTGGGCGTTTGGCAATTGCCAAATTGCTTAGATAGGCTAAACTATGGCGGCACAAGATCATCTTTGAGGAGCGATAAATGAACGAAAAGCAGGATACGGATCAAGCGCAGGCCGAGCCGGAGGAGCAGCCGCTCGCGCCGCCGGAGGTGCTCCAGCAGACGCAGCACACGATTGTCATTGACGGGCAGGCCATCGCCTACACCGCCACGGCGGGGACGTTGGTGCTTAAAGCGGAGCCGGATCGCCCCAAGGCGATCTTCTTCTTCGTGGCCTACACCCGCGACGACGTCGAGGATATTACCCAGCGGCCCATCACTTTCGCCTTTAACGGAGGGCCGGGGTCGTCGTCGGTCTGGCTGCATCTGGGCGTGCTAGGGCCGCGCCGGGTGGAGATGGCCGATGCGGAGGGGGCCGCGCCGCGCCCGCCGGGGCGGTTGGTGGATAACGCCTCATCGCTGTTGGACGTGACCGACCTGGTCTTCATTGACCCGGTGAGCACGGGGTACAGCCGGGCGGCGCCGGGCGAGGAGGCCAAGCAGTTCCACGGCATCGAGCCGGACATCGAGTGGGTGGGGGAGTTCATCCGCCTCTACGCGACGCGCTTCCAGCGGTGGGGATCGCCCAAGTTCCTGGCAGGCGAAAGCTACGGCACGACGCGCGCGGCGGGGCTGGCGGGGCATTTGCAGACGCGGCACGGGATGTACCTCAACGGGATCATGTTGATCTCCTCGATTTTGAGCTTCCAGACCGCGAATTTCGACCCTGGCAACGATCTGCCCTACATCCTCTTCCTGCCGACCTACACGGCGACGGCGTGGTATCATGGCCGATTGGAGGCAGAACTTCAGGTGGATCTGCGCCGCACGCTGAATGAGGTGGAGGCTTTCGCGCGGGGGCCGTACACGCTCGCGCTGATGCAGGGGGACGCGCTCCCCGCCGATGAGCGGGTGGAAATCGGGGCGCAGCTGGCCCGGTACACGGGGCTTTCCCCGGCCTACATCGAACGGACGAACCTGCGGATCAACATCTTCCGCTTTGTGAAGGAGCTGCTGCGCGAGCAGCGGTTGTCCGTGGGGCGCTTGGATGCGCGCTTCACCGGCCCGGACCGGGACGCGGCGGGTGAGCGTTTTGACTTCGATCCCAGCTACGCGGTGATTCAGGGCTGCTACACGGCGATGCTCAACCATTACGTGCGCGCGGAGCTCGAGTTCGAGAGCGATCTGCCCTACGAGGCGCTCAACAGCCTCTACAAGGAGTGGGATTACAGCAAATATCAGAATCGCTACGTCAACGTCGCGGAGACGCTGCGGGGGGCGCTCTGCCAGAATCCGCACCTCAAGGTCTTTGTGGCGAACGGCTACTACGATCTGGCGACGCCCTACTTCGCCACCGAGTACACCATCAACCACCTGGGCATCGAGCCGGCGCTGCGCGAGAATATCTCGCTGGCCTACTATGAGTCGGGCCACATGATGTACGTCCATCAGCCGTCGCTGGCGCAGCTCAAGGCTGATCTGGCAGCTTTCATCCGCGATGCGCTGGCAGATGGGTGAACCGGGTTGAGGGGTTTTGAGTACGTTCAAGGCGGTCTGCTATAAGAACGTACTGAAATTTTCAGATTTGCAAAAGGAGAAAAATGGATTTCTGGCTAAAGGTGTTATTGCTGTTTGCAGCGGGAACCGCTTCCGGCTTTATCAACGTGATGGCGGGCGGCGGCTCGTTGATCAATATGCCGGTCATGCGCTTCTTGGGCATGGAAGGGCCATTGGTCAATGGCACCAATCGCGTCGCTATGATCGTGCAGGACTTCGTGGCGACGGTCGGCTTCTGGCGCAAAGGGTACTCCGAGTTTCGCTTGAGCTTCAAATTGTCGCTGTGTGCATTGCCGGGCGCGGTATTGGGGGCCTGGTTGGGCAACAGCTTGCGCGGCGTCTGGTTCGACCGGGTGCTGGCGCTGGTGATGATCGGCGTGATGGTGGTGATGACGCGCAAGGAAAAAGGTAAGGAGGACGGCGTCGAGGTTGTGTCCACGCCGCAGCGACGCAGGTGGGGCTACGTGTTGATGGTCGCGGCAGGCTTTTACGGCGGCTTCATCCAGGCCGGGGTAGGGTTGATCATGATGGCGATTCTGCACCGCGTGATGGGGATGGACCTGGTGCGCGTCAACATGCACAAAGTCATCATTGTGGGGGTCTACACGATTCCGGTGTTGGCGATTTTTGCGATGCGTGGTAATGTGGACTGGCTGACGGGCATCTTGCTGTCCGTGGGCAACGCTGTGGGGGGCTTTATCGGCTCCAATGTCACGATTGACCGTGGCGAAAAAGCGATCCGGGTGGTCTTCAATCTGGCCCTGATTGCGATGGCGATTAAACTACTGCTCGGCTAGGCCGTGCGCATATCATCTTAAAAAATTAAGGAGCAAAACGTGGCTGAGAAGCAAGTGCGAGTACGAAGTGAGGTGGATCCACAGTACAAGTGGAACGCAGAGAGCGTCTTTGCCTCACCAGAGGTATGGGAGGCCGAGTTCCGGGCATTTACTGAAGAACTGCCCAAAATGCACGACTTGCAGGGGCGGCTGGCAAAAGGGCCGGCAGTGTTGGCTGATGCCTTTGAGTTGCTTGAGGCGCTCTACCGTCGAGGGGGCCAGCTCTACATGTATGCCCTGGTCGGCCAACAGGTTGATCTGACCGATCAGGAGGCCGCCGCCCGCGCGAGTCGCGCTCGTGGGTTGATGGGGCAGCTGATGGCGGCGGTAGCCTTCTTCGACCCGGAGCTGTTGGAATTGGGCCAGGAGACGTTGACCGCGTGGCTGGCCGAGGAGCCACGCCTGGCGCAGCTCGCGCATTACGTGGATAATCTCTTCCGGCGGCAGGCGCATGTGCGCTCGGCGGAGGTCGAGACGGTGCTGGGGCTGCTGGCCGATCCCTTCTCTGGGCCGGAGTCAATCGCCGGCGTGCTCACCAACGCCGATTTTCAATTCGAGCCGGCGGTGGGCAGCGATGGCGCCGAGTATCCGCTGACCCAGGGAACGCTCAACAAGCTGTTGGAGAATCCCGACCGCGAGGTGCGCCGCACGGCCTGGGAGCACTACGCCGATCAGTATTTGGCCTTCAAGAACACACTGGCAACAACCTTGACCACCTCGATCAAGCAGGATGTCTTCCAGACGCGCACGCGGCGGCATCCTTCGACATTGGAGAAGTCGCTCTTCGCGCTCAATGTTCCCACCGAGGTCTTCTACAACTTGATTGACACCTTCCGGCAAAATCTACCCACCTGGCATCGCTATTGGGCGCTGCGCCGCAAGATTCTGGGCGTGGAGACCTTGCATCCCTACGATATTTGGGCGCCCTTGACCGAGAGCGCGGTGGAGATTCCCTATTTGCAGGCCGTGGATTGGATTTGCGAGGGGTTAGCGCCGATGGGCGAGGAGTACGTCGCCACGGTGCGGCGCGGCTGCCTGGAGCAGCGTTGGGTGGATGTCTACCCCACCAAGGGGAAGACCGCCGGGGCTTTTTCCGCCGGCTGGCCGGGAACCTACCCCTTCATCGTGATGAACTACAACGATTCGATCTTCAGCCTGAGCACGCTGGCGCACGAACTCGGCCACTCGCTGCACTCCTACCTCACCTGGCAGAATCAGCCGATCATCTACAGCCAGTACTCGCTCTTCGTCGCCGAGGTCGCCTCGAACTTCCACCAGGCGTTGGTGCGCGCGCACCTGCTCGAGACGCAGACCGATCCGCGCTTCCAGATCAACCTGATTGAGGAGGCGATGTCGAACTTCCACCGCTACTTCTTCATCATGCCGACCCTGGCCCGCTTCGAGCTGGAGGCGCACGAGCGCGTGGAGCGCGGCGAGGGCCTCACCGCCGACGGGCTGATCGCGCTGATGGCGGAGCTCTTCGCGGAGGGGTACGGCGACGAGATGGCCGTTGACCACGACCGGGTGGGTATCACCTGGGCGACTTTTGGGCACTTGTACGAGGATTATTACGTCTACAAGTACGCCACGGGCATCGCGGGGGCCAATGCGTTGGCGAAGCGGGTGCTCGCGGGCGAGCCGGACGCGGTGACGAACTACCAGCGCTTCCTGGCAGCGGGCGCGTCGTGCTATCCGCTGGAGGCGTTGCAACTGGCGGGCGTTGATCTGACGCAGCCGGAGCCGGTGGATACGGCCTTTGACGTGTTGGCGTCGTTGGTGGATCGGCTGGAGGCGTTGACCAGCTGACGTATCAAACGGGCAATGAGGACGGGGCATGCTTGCAAGCACGCCCCGTTTCGTTAGAGTATCAGGACGCAGATTCACGCAGATAATTCTTAAAATCAGCGAAAATCAGCGCGAATCTGCGTCCAATACCTGCTCAAGTATTTTCAGTCCCGATAGGCGCGCAGTGAGGTCATCGGCTTGCCGACCATGCGGTAGGCGCGTTTTTCCGCCTCCCAACGGATGTGCTCGATATCGAGCGTGAGGAATTCGCCCCGGCGATAGAGCAGCTGCCCCTCGCACCAGACGTAGGCCACATCGCCAGGATGCGCCGTATAGACGATGCCCGCTGCCACATCGTGGCGCGGAATCCAGTGGGGCGCGGTCGTGTCGAAGAGGACGAGATCCGCCGGGCGACCGGGAACCAGCATCCCGCTCTGTGAGAAGCCGAGCGCCGCCGCCGAACTTTGCGTCGCCAGCCGGAGTAGCTGCGTGCGCGGCAGAATTTCCGGGTCGGCGTGCGCGAATTTCTGATGCAGCCCCGTCAGCCGCATCACCTCCAGCAGATTGAGGTCGTTGTTGGAGGCGGGGCCATCGGTGGCGAGCGCAATGTTGACCCCGTGGGCCAGCAGCTCCACAAGCGGCGGCATCGTCATGGCGAGCTTCTGGTAGGTCTTGGGCGTGTGGGCGACGTAAGCGCCCTTCTCGGCCAGCAGGGTGAAGTCCTCCGCCAGCAGCGCGTTGCAGTGGGCGACGAGGGCGGGCTGCGGAAGATCGAGCAGGCCGAGCGCGGCGATGTGGGCCGTGGGGCTGCGCCCGTACGTGTCGAGCGAGCTTTGCAGCTGCTCCGGCGACTCGCTCAGGTGGATGTGGACGCCCACGTTGAGCCGATGGGCGGTCTCGGCGATTTGCGCGAGCACGGCGGGCGGCGTCATGTAGGGCGAGTGCGGCCCCAGCGTGGTGCGGATGCGCCCGTCGGCGGCGCCCTGCCACCGCTCGACGAAGGCCGCGGTCTCCTCGAAGGAGATGCCGCCGACCTCCTGCTCGTCGCCGTTGCCGAAGTGACACCAGGCCAGCAGCGCTTTCATGCCGCATTCCTCCACAGCGCGGGCGGTCTGATCCATCCAGAAGTAGTGGTCGGCGAAGCCCACAATGCCCGCGCGGAGCATCTCAGCGGCGGCGAGGGCCGCGCCCCAGTAGACATCTGTCTCGGTGAGGGCCGATTCTGCGACCCAAATCTTCTCATCGAGCCAGCGGGGGAAGGGGAGGTCTTCGGCCCAGCCGCGCTCCAACGTCATGGCGGCGTGGGTGTGCGCGTTGAAGAAGGCGGGGAGCGCCACGAGCTCGCGCCCGTCAATTGTCTCGTCGGGGACGAAGGCCGCGGGCGCTTCCCCGACGGCGACGATGGCCCTATCCTCCAGGGCCAGCTCGGCTCGGGGGAGAATGCGGTCGGCCTCGTCCAGGGTGATGATGGTAACATCTTTGATCAAGGTTCGCATCTGTATCTCCTTGGCTTTATTTGCAGTGTGGACAGCAATCGGATTATATATCGCTTGTGACGTGAGAAAAATGACAAAAGCTAATGCCATTCTAATGTTCTTCTGGTAGCTTTAAGAGTGGGCATTTGCTAATTTTTAGATTTCCAGGAGGTCATGGATGGCAGAGAAAACGAATGAAGAACTTGCATTTAAGGCTGAGGTGCAGCAGTTGTTGCACATACTGGCGCATTCGCTCTACACGGAGCGGGAGATTTTCTTGCGGGAGCTGCTCTCGAACGCTTCGGATGCGCTGCATCGCATCCAGTTTGAGCTGCTCACCAACCGGGAGGTGCTCGACCCGGATGCGGAGCTCGCTATCCACATCGAATTCGATGAGGAAGCGCGGACGCTCACCGTCTCCGATACGGGCATCGGTATGACCCGCGAGGAGCTCGTCGAGAATTTGGGGACGATTGCTCATTCCGGCGCGATGGCGTTCCTCAAGAATTTGGAGGAGGGCCAGCGACCGGGCGACATCATCGGGCAGTTTGGGGTGGGCTTCTACGCGGTCTTCATGGTGGCGGATGAGGTGCGTGTGACCTCGCGCTCGTATCAGCCTGAGGCTGAGGCGTGGACGTGGACCTCGCGCGGCGAGAACTCCTACACGCTGGCCCCCGCCGACAAGGCCACGCGGGGCACAACCATCGAAGTGCAGCTGCAAGAGGACGCGAGCGAGTTCGCGTCGGCCTGGCGGCTGGAGCAGATCGTCAAGCGCCACTCCGATTACGTCTCGTTTCCGATTTATGTCCGCGACAAGCTCGCCAATCAGCGTACCGCGCTGTGGCGTCAAGCGCCCAGCGAGGTGGAGGAGGGGGCCTACGCTGATTTCTACCGCCAGCTGACGCTGGACTTCGAGGAGCCGCTGTTGCACATCCATCTGGTGACGGATGCCCCGGTACATATTCGCAGCATTCTGTACGTGCCGCGTTCGCGCGAGCGGGGGCTGTTCAGGATACAGCGCGATGAGGGGCTGCGGCTTTACTCCCGCAAGGTGCTCATCCAGGAGCGCACCAAGGAGCTGCTACCGGAGTACCTGCGCTTCATGGAGGGCGTGGTGGATTCCGACAATCTGCCGCTGAACATCTCGCGCGAGACTGTGCAGAGCAACCGCACCATGCGCCATCTGCGCAAGGCGTTGACCCATCGCGCGCTCAAATCGCTGGCGGAGCTGGCTGAGGAGCGCCCCGACGATTATCGGCTGTTCTGGGAGGCGTTCGGCCCGTATCTCAAGGAGGGTTTGGCGACCGATCCGCTAGGGCGCGACGATCTACTGCCGCTGCTGCGCTTCTACTCGTCCCGCTCCGGCGATGATCTCATCTCCTTGGCGGAGTACGCCGACCGTATGGCGCCGGACCAGGAGGCCATCTATTACATCCTGGGCGAGGATCTCGCATCGGCAGCGCGCAGCCCGCACCTGGATTACTTCCGGGCGCACGATCTCGAGGTGCTCTACCTCGTTGATCCGCTGGACGGCTTTATGATGCAGGCGTTGCGCGACTTCGAGGAGAAGCCGTTGCAGAACGTGGATGATGCCGCGCTGGATTTGTCGGAGGCGGTCGAGGATACCGCCGCTGAGGATGATGCCGCGCCGGAGGAGGCTTTCGAGCAGTTGCGACAGCGCTTCCAGGAGGTGCTCGGTGGGCGTGTGACCGAGGTGCGGAGCTCGAAGGTGTTGCAGGATAGCCCGTGCCGCCTCGTCTCGCCGGGCGATAGCCCCGACCGTGACTTGCAGCGCGTGCGGCGCTTGTTGGAGCAGGATTATCAGGTTCCGCCCAAGATTTTGGAGCTCAACCGCCGCCACGCTTTGATTGAGAATCTGACCCAGTTACTGGAACAAGACGCCGCCGATCCGCGTATTGACATGAGCATCGAACAGCTCTTCGCCAATCTGCTGCTGTTGGAGGGCTTGCATCCCAATCCGGCGGATATGGTCCCCCGCTTGCAAGCGTTGCTGGAGGCGGCGATCACGCACTCTGAGGTGTAGTTTCCGCAGCGGCTAACCGTTTGGATCTTACCAAAACCGGGCCTTACCCAAGGCCCGGTTTTGGTAGTGCTGTTCATCCTCAAAACAGTAACGGGTGATGAGCAAATGAGACACTTTACGCATCGCCTTGAGGAAAATTGGGTGTACAATAGTAGTAGAGGGCGCAACAAGCCACGGGGAACCGCCGTTCCCCTCAAGAAAGGAGTGTAACCGTATGAGCATTCTATTGGGTATGATCGTGGGTTTCTGCGTGTGGTTTTTCTTCCGCTATATACTGCTGAGCCTCTACACCGTGGATCAAAATGAGCGAGCTGTGAAAACCGTCTTCGGGAGGGCGCAGCGGGTGGGCAACGCCACCACCGCCGATACGCCCCTGGGTGAGACGCTCACGGAGGAGCATAAAAAACGTTACAATTATCCTGTGGTGCGCGTCATCCAACCGGGCGGCCCTTACTTTAGATGGCCGTGGGAACGGGTCTACAAGGTCTCCATCGCCACCCAAATCATGAACATGGCCTACGACCCGGATGAACCGCGCGCCAATCAGAACGGCACCATCCTCGAAGCCGTCACCAAGGATCAGCTCAACACCGGCCTCACCGGGCAGATTCGCTACCGCATCGCCGAGAACAACCTCTACGCCTACCTCTTCGGCGTCAAGCGCCCCATCTCCCACGTCATGGGCTACTTCGTCTCCGTGCTGCGCGAGCGCATCGCCAGCTTCGAAGCGCCGCCCTCACCGATTATCCAGGATGGCGATATGAGCATCGTCACCGGCGTCTCCATCAACGACCTGCGCAAGAACCTGCGCGACCTCAACGATCACATGGAGCGCGAGTGCGCCACCTCCGCCGCCCGCTACGGCATCATCCTCGATGCCTCGCTCATCACCGGCATTGACCCGCCCCCTGAGGTGGAATCGGCCCTGGCCGCGATCAACACTGCGCACAACCAGGTCTCATCCGACATTAGCCTGGCCCAGGCCGCCGCTGACCAGAAGATTGTGCAATCCAAACGCGCCGTGGAGATCGAAACGCTCAACGCGCAGGCCGAAGTGGAACCGCTAACCGCGCTTGCGGAACAGCTCCACGCCCTACGGGAGAGCGGCCCGGGGGCGCTGGCGGCCTATCTGCGCAATGTACGCTTGCGGCTATTCGCACACGCCCAACGCATCGTCCGGGAGGTGGAAGCATGAACGCCTTCATCGAATTCATCATCGCAGCAGGTGTCACTTTCTTCGCCATGTGGATCATCATGCCCATTGCGCTCTTCTTCCTACGTCTGCTGGGCCTGTATACCATTGTGCAGGAGGGCACTTGCCAGGTCTTCGTGCTTTTTGGCAAGGTCATCGGCATCTTCGACGAACCGGGCTTGCACATCCTGCCCTTGCGCATCGGGCCGACCGCCTTCCTGGTCAACTGGCTGGGCCGTCGCCACGTCCTGGATATGCGCCTTGATCAGCAATATCTGCGCAGCAACCCCGTCAACTCCGAAGAGGGCGCGCCGATGGGGGTGGGCATCTGGTACGAGATGTACATCAGCGATCCCTACGCTTATCTCTTCAAGAATGTTGATCCGCGCGGCTCGCTGGCGGCCAACGTCAGCAACGCCGTCGTGCGCTCGTTGAGCAATCTACCGCTGGATCAGATGCTCGTGGATCGCCACACGATGAGCCGCACCGTGCGCGAGGAGGTCACGCCGCGCTCCCAAGAATGGGGATACAAGCTCGGCTCGATCTACATCCGCAAGGTGCATTTCCGCGATCTCAGCATGATCCAGCAGATTGAAGCGAAGGTTGTCAACCGCTTGCGGCAGGTGACGGCTGCCATCAAGCAGGATGGCGCGAACCAGGTCAGCATCATCGCCAGCACCGCCGAGCGTCAGGCCGCTGTCGAGTTCGCCAGGGCCGCAGCGACGCGCCCGCGTATCGTTGGTGAGGCGCTCCAAAGCATCGCCGCCGACCCGGAAGTGGCCGCCGCTATGTTCGAGATTCTGGAGATGCAGAAGATCCTTGAAGGCGCGGGGAGACTGACCCTGGTGCCGCCCGGCAGCGACCTGCTCACGCAACTGTTGGCCGCGCAATCCTGAAGCGGTCCCAATCCATCAGCGGGCGGCCCAATCACAGCCGCCCGCTGATGTCCCTACGCCTTTGCCAGAACCCGCCAGATCAACAGGGATGCGATCAATGCCAGCGCCGCGCCGAAGTAGAAGGGCGCTGCCGGGTTGATGCTCTGCCACAGGATACCGGCTATCGCCGAGGCCGGCAGCGCGGCGATCCCCACGGCGGCGTTGTAGACGCCATAGGCGGTCCCCCGCTGCGCCTCAGGCACCAGGTCGGCCACCAGCGCCTTCGCCGTGCCTTCCACCATGCCGTAGTAGACGCCATAGAGCGCGTAGAGCACCCACAGGTGCCACGCGGCGTTGGTCAGCGCAAAGCCGAGGTAAATCAGCCCGTACACCAACCAACCGATAACGATGACTCGCCTCCGCCCCACGCGATCCGATAGCGCGCCCGCCGGGCCGGAAACCACCGTGTAGACCAGGTTTAAGGTGGCGATCATCAACAGAATCTGCACCAGATCAAGCCCGCGCTCCTGCGCCCGCAGATGCAGGAAGGCATCCGAAGAGTTACCCAGCGTGAAGAGGACGATGACGCCCAGGAACCAGTAGAAACGCTTGTCGAAGCCCGCGAGCGAGAGCTGAGGCGCGCCCTTTTCTTTGAACGTCACCTCACGCGCGCCGACAGCCAGCGCGATGACCGCCAGCACAGCAGGGATGATGCTCCACCACACGACGCTCTGGAAGATCTCGCGGGTGAGCGCCCCTGCCCCCTGCGGCGTGCGCCACAGGATGAAGGCCGCGATCAACGTGCCGATCATCGCTCCGGCGGTGTCGCCGGCCCGGTGCAGGCCGAAGGCCAGCCCGCGATGCTTCTCGTCAATGGAATCGGCCACCAGCGCGTCGCGGGGTGCGGTACGAATCCCCTTTCCTACCCGGTCGGCCATGCGGATCACCAGCACACCCACCCAGCTGTTGGCAATCAAGAAGAAGGGCTTAGCGAGGGTGGATAGGCCGTAACCGAGCACCGCAGGCCACTTGCGCGCCTTGAGCCGGTCCGAAATCCACCCGGAGAAGATCTTCAACAGGCTGGCCGTAGTCTCCGCCAGCCCTTCGATCAGCCCGATCACCGCCGTCCCCGCACCCAGTACATTCGCCAGGAAGAACGGCAAGAGATGAAAGAGCATCTCGGAGGAAATGTCGGTGAGAAAACTGGTCATGGTCACGGCCCAGACGTTGCGGGGCAAGGCCTTGAGCGTTTCACGATTCGTAGTAGATTTTGTCATGATATGCCTCCAGAATATGAATGACGGGTGATGGGCTACTTTATCACCCATTACCCATTACCGCTGTCAACTCTACACCTTTGAGCGAAACTGTCAATCATAGGCCAGTTGCCTCATTTGCTGACCCGATTATACTAGGGCTAGAGGCACCGATGGAACTATTTGAACATCAACGACAGACTGAATTGCAGAAACAGGCCCCCCTGGCGGCCCGGATGCGGCCCTGCACGCTCGATGAGTTTGTGGGGCAGGAGCCGATCGTGGGCGAGGGGCGGCTCTTGCGCCGCGCCATCGAGGCCGACCGGCTCTTCTCCTCGCTGATCTTCTGGGGCGCGCCGGGAACGGGCAAGACGACGCTGGCGATGATCATCGCCAACCTCACCCGCGCGCGCTTCGCGCGGCTCAACGCTGTTCTGGACGGCGTCGCCGACCTGCGGCGTGTTGTCCAGGAGGCCAAGGAACGGTTGGGGATGTACGGCGAGCGCACCATCCTACTCGTGGATGAGATCCACCGCTGGAACAAGGCGCAGCAGGATGGCTTGCTGCCGGTGGTGGAAGATGGCACGATCATCCTCATCGGCGCGACGACCGAGAACCCGTACTTCTACGTCATCGCGCCGCTGGTGAGCCGCTCGCGGGTCTTCCGCTTCGAGTCGCTGGGCACAGAGGAAATTCTGGCGCTCTTGCAGCGGGCGCTGGCCGACGAGGAACGCGGCTACGGCGCGCTGACCATCGAAGCGGATGCCGACGCGCTCGCGCATCTGGCGGAGATGGCCGGCGGCGACGTGCGCAGCGCGCTCAACGCGCTGGAGCTCGCGGTCGAATCCACCCCGCCTGACGAGAACGGCGTGCGGCACATCACGCTCGCAGTCGCCGAGGAATCTATCCAGCAGCGGGCGCTGCAATACGACAAGTCCGGCGACGAGCACTACGATACCATCAGCGCCTTCATCAAATCCATCCGTGGCTCCGATGCTGACGCGGCGCTCTACTACCTGGCGAAGATGGTGCAGGCGGGCGAGGATCCCCGCTTCATCATGCGGCGGCTGTTGATCCTGGCGGCGGAGGATGTGGGGCTGGCCTCGCCGATGGCGATCTCGGTGGTGGCGGGCTGCGCGCAGGCGCTCGAATGGGTGGGGCTACCGGAGGGACAATATCATCTGGCCGAAGCGACGCTCTATCTGGCGACCGCGCCGAAGTCGAACAGCGTGGGGGCCTATTGGCAGGCGCTCCGCTATCTCGAAGAGCACGGCTATCAAGCGCCGCCCATCTACCTGCGCGACAAGACCCAGGTCTTCAAAGGGGCCTTGCGCGAGCACTACGACCGGACATTGGGAGAGCGCACGGCGTACAAATCGCCACACGACGCGCCCACCGGCTGGGTGGCCCAGCGCTATCTGCCGGAAGGCGTGCCCGGCGGCTGGTTCAAGCCCAAAGGCCACGGCTACGAGCAGCGCATTCTTGATACATTGAAATTCATGCGAGAACACGGTAAGAAGTAGGGAGGACACTATGATTACATTGACCTGGTACGGACATTCGACCTGGGGAGTAGATATCGAGGGAACCCCGCTCCTCATTGATCCCTTTTTCGAGGGAAACCCGGTAGCGCCGGTCACGGCGGCGACCGTCGCCGCGGACTACATCATCGTGACGCATGGACACAGCGACCACATCGGCGACACGGTCGCCATCGCCAAGCGCACCGGCGCGATCGTCATCGCCAATGCGGAGATCTCCCGCTGGCTGCGGGGGCAGGGTCTCCAAAACGTCCACGCGCAGCACATCGGCGGCGGCTTCCACTACCCCTTCGGTTACGTCAAGCTGACCATCGCCGTGCATGGCTCCTCGCTGCCGGATGGCAGCTACGGCGGGATGCCTGCGGGGGTGCTCATCAGCGCGGCGGGCAAGAAAATCTACCACGCGGGCGATACCGGCCTCTTCAGCTCGATGCAGCTCATCGGCGACGAGGGCGTGGATGTGGCACTCCTCCCCATCGGCGACAATTACACGATGGGGCCGGATGATGCGCTGCGCGCGGTCAAACTGGTGCGCCCGCGCCTCGTCATCCCCATGCACTACGAGACCTGGGCGCTGATCTCCCAGGACCCGCACGCCTGGGCGGAGCGCGTCCGCGCGGAGACAGAGACGGAACCGGTGGTGCTCGAAGTGGGAGGCAGCTATACGTTATCGTCCTGATACACTGCGACGATCTATACTGTGGGAGAAACTATGAGCGATCCGATTACCAATCGCGTCGCGGCGATCATGGCCGCCAGCGATGAAGTCTACATCCCAATACATTATCTCTATCAGCAATTGACTGCGGAAGGGTTGATGGTCTGGACAGACCTGCCGACCTTCCAGTGGTTGCTGTCCAACGACGAACGTTTCGAGGTCCTCCAGGAGGAATTCGAAGAACCGCTGGAACTGATGAGCGATCTCGAAGCGGAACTGGAAGCCCTGGGCATCTTCCCTGGGGTGCAGGTCAAGCTGCGCGCGCGCCAGGCTTCCGAAACCGAGGTGATGCGCGGCTTCCTGCGCCATCTGCGCCACATCAATTACGTTCTGGAGGAGCTGTGGCGCTGGCGCTCTGAGGCTGATGATCCTGAGGGCGAGGCGGACTTGATCCAGCTGTTGATGTTCAGCGATATGGTCGAGCGCGAAATCGCGCGCGTGTTGTCGGAGCATAGCGATCTGCTGTCAGCAGTTGAGAAGCGCGCCGAGACACCCCCTGCCGATGAGCGGACGAAGTGGTCTGAAATCAACTGACGTGGTGGTGAGGCGAGTACTCCCACTCCCGCGCTGGCTGATGCTATGGCTGGCGCTGCTCGCGCTGTTGCTGACGGGCTGCGCCGGCCAACCCGACGCGGTCGCGCGAGTGCGCGCATCGGGAATCTTACGGATTGCGATGGACCCCAGCTTCCCGCCGTTTGAGTTCGTGGATGGCGGGGGCGTCCTCATGGGGCTGGATGTGGACCTGGCGCGCCAAATCGCCGCGCGGCTGGGCGTGGAAGCGCACTTCGTCGCCACCAGCTACGATGGCCTTTACGATGCGCTGACCGTCAATCGCGCCGACCTCATCATCTCGGCGCTCTACCCCGATCTGGCGCGCAGTCGGGATTTCGCCTTCAGCCAGCCGTACTTCAACGCCGGCGCGGTGCTGATGGTACAACAGACCGCCACCATTGACGCGCTGGAGGGCCTGAGTGGGCGCAGACTGGGCGCTGTCTTCGGCACCGAGGGGCACATGGAGGCGCTGCGCCTGGAGGCCCTGCTCGCGCCGCCGCCCGTGATCCTCACCTGGGACACCGCCGAGGAAGCGGTGGCCGCGCTCGTCGCCGGGCAAGTGGACGGCGTCATCGTTGACAACATCGCCGCGCAGCAAGCGCGACTTTCGGGCGCGCCGCTGCGCATCCTCGATCCGCCCCTCACCGATGAGCGTTACGTGGTGGCCGCGCGGCGCGCAGATGCGGCGCTGATCGAAGCCGTGGACGCCATCTTGCAGGAGATGCAAGCAGATGGAACCCTGGAGGCGCTCATCGCCTACTGGATGCGGTAGCGAGAAACCCTGTTGCTGTTGACAATCTCTATCCTGTGAGTACAATGCCTCCGGCTTGGAGGTGCAGAGCCTCCGCCTAAAACTTTTTTTGAGGAAGGTAAACGATGAATTTTCCAGCCACAGTACACATCTCCAACCATCCCCTGGTGAAACACAAGTTGACCCTGTTGCGTGATAAGAAAACAGATCCCAAGCAGTTCCGCGAGTTGATCCGCGAAATCACACTCCTGCTGGCCTACGAGGCCACCTGCGACCTGGAGATCTCGCCCGCCACAGTGCAGACACCGCTTTCGGAGGCGGCGGGCTTCAAGCTCAAGGAACCCGTCGGCCTGATCCCCATCCTGCGCGCCGGGCTGGGTATGGTCGAGGGCATCTGGGAGATGATCCCCTTCGCCGAGGTCTGGCACATCGGCCTCTTCCGCGATGAGCAGACCTTGCGCCCGGTGGCCTACTACAACCGTTTGCCCATTCATCCCACTGTCTCCCTCTGCCTGATTCTCGATCCCATGCTGGCAACGGGCGGCTCCGCCGTCAAGACCGTGGACATTCTCAAGGAGTGGGGCGCGAACCGGATCAAGTTCATGGGGTTGATCGGCGCGCCGGAGGGCGTGCAGCGGCTTTCCGAGGCGCATCCCGATGTGCCCATCCACCTGGCCGTGGTGGATGACCATCTCAACGAACATGCCTACATCGTGCCGGGGCTGGGCGATGCGGGCGACCGGCAGTTCGGCACCGGGTAGCTTGCACGCGCTGCGGCGAATGTGCAGGGCGTAGCTGCCGCTATGTGGGAGGGCTACGGGCCGCGTTATCTGGCCGTGGGCGTGACGGCCTGCCTGCTGGCGCTGCTCGTCACCCCGCTGGCGGGCCGGTTGGGGCTGCGTTGGGGCCTGGCTGATACGCCCGGTGGGCGGCGCAAGCATCAGGGGCGCATCTCGCGGCTCGGCGGGGTGGGGATCGCGACGGGCTTCTTCGGCGGGCTGCTGGTGACCGCACTGCTGCCCATCCCCACCGCCGATCCCAACGAAGTGCGGCGCTTCTGGGGGCTGGCGCTCGGCGGCGCGTGGATGTTCATCTTCGGTTTCCTCGATGACCGCTTCGATCTGCCCCCCTGGATGCAGTACGTCGGCTACTTCGTCGCCGCGATTATCGCCGTGGCCGCGCTGATCATCCTGGAGCGCTTCAATAATCCCTTCACCAACACCCTGGTTGTGCTGCCCGTCTGGCTCTACGTGCCGCTCAGCCTCTTCTGGATCACCGGGATGATCGTCACCGTGAACTGGCTCGATGGGCTGGACGGCCTTGCCGCCGGCGTCGCGGCGATTCTGGCGGCGGTGCTGGCCTGGCACATGCTCCGCGAGGGGCAATACAGCGTCGCGCCGCAGGCCATCGCGTTGTTGGGCGCTTCGCTGGGCTTCCTCGTCTTCAATGTCCACCCGGCGCGCATCTTCATGGGCAGCAATGGCTCCTTCCTGCTCGGCTACCTGCTCAGCGCGCTGGGGCTGATCGCAGGCGGGCGCGTGGCGACGGTATTGCTGGTGATGGGGCTGCCCATCGTGGATGTGGCCTGGACGATTTTGGATCGCATCCGTCACGGGGAGCGCGCGGGCCAGGGAGATCGCCGCCACCTGCACTTCCGCTTGCAAGACGCGGGCCTCTCGACGCGCACCATCGTCTTCTGCTACTGGGGCTTCTGCGCGCTCTTTGGCGTCATGGCGCTCCTGCTCTCCTCGCGGCTCTACAAACTCGCCGCGCTGGGCATCCTGGGCGCAGCCACGCTCCTGCTCCTGCTCTACCTGAGCCGTGACCGCTCGCCGACTCGTTGATTCGCTGACTCATACAGGAGGACATCATGCTAAAACTTGACCTTTCCGGCATCTTTCCCGCTTTGATCACGCCCTATCTGGCGGATGAGAGCCTCGATCCCGCCGGGATGCGTCGCCTGGTGCGCCTGTTGGCCCCAGATGTGCAGGGCTTCGTGGTGAACGGCACCACCGGCGACTTCCCTTTGCTCACCCGCGAGGAACGCCGCCGCGCCATCGCTGCGGTTGTGGCGGAGGCAGGGGAGACGCACCGCGTCGTCGCCGGGACGGGGGCCATCGCCACCCACGAAGTGCTCGACCTCACGCGCGACGCCCAGGCCGCCGGTGCTGATGCCGCGCTCATCGTTGCGCCCTACTACCTGCGCCCCTCGCCGGCGGGCCTCTATCGCCACTACGCGGACATCGCCGCTGCGGTCCCCGATTTGCCCATCCTGCTCTACAATTTTCCGCAGCTGGTGGGCCAGCCGATCCCGGTTCAGGTGATCCAGGACTTGCAGGCGGCGCATCCCAACATCGTGGGGATGAAGGACACCTCCGGCGACATCGGCTACATGCTGGAGGTGCTGGAAAAGCTCCCCGCCGATTTTCAGGTGCTCGCCGGGCGGGGGACGGTCTTCCTGCCGGCGCTGGCGGCGGGCGCGGCGGGCGCAATCCTGGCCTGCGGCAACCTCATCCCTGGCTGGTGGCAGGCAGTGCGCCAGGCCATCCTCGCCGGCGATTGGGAGGCGGCGCGGGCGGGCCAGTATCGCGCCCAACAGGTGACGCGCTACGTGGGCCGTGGCGGCAGCCTGGCCGTGCGCGCAGGGCTGCGGCTGCTCGGCCACGACTTTGGGCCGGCCCGCCGCCCGCTCACCCCGGAGGGCGTGCTCTCCGAGGCGGAGCTTGCCGGGCTGCGGGAGGCCCTGTCCGCGTGAGGGCGCTGCAACGAATCGGCGTGCTGTTGGCGCTGTGCTGCATGGGGCTGATGGCGTGCGGCGGCCCCACGACGACGCCCTCGCCTCCCACAGCGATGCCGCCCCAGCCCACGGCCACCGCCGCGCTGGAGCCATCGCCGGAGCCGGAATCGCCGCGCCAGGAGCTCATCATCTGCTCGGTCGAGCCGAGGGCGGCCAGCCCCTTCGAGACCTCCACGGCAGGCGGCGACCTGCTGGCGCTCTTCTACGAAGGGTCGGTCGAGCGGGTGGGCTACGCCTGGGAGCCGCGCTTGCTGGAACGGCTCCCCTCCCTGGAGAGCGGCGACGCGATGACGCGCACGGTGATAGTTGCTCAGGGGAGCCGCTATGCCGATGCCAGCGGAGCAGTCTTCGTCTACACCGGCACTGCGCCGCTGATGATGCCGCAGCTGGTGGTAACATTCACGCTCCAGTCCAATCTGCGCTGGTCCGATGGCGAACCGCTGACCGCTCAGGATGCGCTCCTTGGCTATCATCTGGCGCAGGAGCCGGAGGCGACCGGGCGCTGGGCGGAGCTGGCGGCGCGGACGCAGCGCTTCGAGGCGCTGAACGTTCGCACGTTGCGTTGGGAGGGCATTCCTGGCTACCTGACGGCTGATTTCGTCAGCTTTGGCTTCCCCCCACAGCCGAGCCATCGCTGGCGGGGGCTACGGCTGGAAGAGGTGCTGGCGGATCGGGAGCCGGTGGGAACCGGGCCGTTTATGATCACCGCGTGGGAGCGGGGCCGCGAGGTGCGCCTCGTCCCTAACCCCTACTACGTGGGCACACCGCCAAAGTTGGCCTCGCTGGTGGTGCGCTTTCCACAGGCGAGCATGGCTGCGTGGCCGCAGCTCCTGGTCAGCGGTGAGTGCGATGTGGTCTTGCCCGATCCGGCGATGAAGATTGATTGGCAGCGGTGGGCGACGCTGGCGACGCAGGGACAAGTGGTGCTCTGGGCCGATGTCAGCCCGACCTTTTTACGGCTCGACTTCAATATTGCCCCGCCGGAGGGCAAGCGCTCGCTGGCGGCGGAGCGCGACGTGCGGCAAGCCCTGGCACACTGCATTGATCGCGCGCGATTGACCTCGGCGCTGGCGGGGTCGGCGCTGTTGCCCGCGCAGAGTTTCCTGCCGCCGGGCTACCCCGGCGCGACGGCGGTCAATCCGCCGTACAATCCCACCGCAGGGCAGGCGTTGCTGGAAGCGGCGGGCTGGCGCGACGAGGACGGCAACGGCTTCCGCGAGGCGCACGGCGTGCCCGGCATCGCGGAGGGGACGCCGCTCTCGCTCTCGCTGCACCTGTCGCCGTGGTACATGGTGGCGGCAGCGCACATCTCGGCGGATGCGGAGACGTGCGGGATACGGCTGACGCCACAGCCCGCCGACGCGCTCTACCTCTACGCGCCCAATCCGGAGGGGCCGTTGGCAGGGCGCGCCTTCGATCTGGTGCTCTTCGGCTGGGGCGGCGAACCGGTGGCGTTGTGCGGCAGCTGGCGCTCGGATCGCATCCCCGGCGCGGCGAACGATTGGGAGGGTGAGAACTTCAGCGGGTTCGCCTCGCCCGTCTACGATGCAGCCTGCGAGCGGGCCTTGAACGCGCTGACCCTGGACGAGCAGCGCGCGGCGCTGGGCGAGGCGCAGGCGGCCCTGGCGCTGGAGCTGCCCACGCTCTTCTTGACCTGGCGGCCCTATTGGTTCGTGGCGCGCCCGGAGGTGCTCGGACTACAGCCGGATAGCTCGGCGGCGGGGGCGCTGTGGAACGCCGAGGCGTTGGAGCTGAGGGGGCCGTAACGTGAGAGGAAACGCTATCACTCGTCCCCCGCTTTTTGGAGCGCGCCAATGTGTTATAATGTGGGGTGTGAAAGATAGTCAGGGAGTGAAAAATCGTGAAAAACAGTAAGACACCTTATCGCAGCAAAGGGATGCAGATCATCTTCCTCATCATCACCGTGATGATTCTGCTGAGCATGATCTTGAGCGTTGTCGTCTCCATCACCCCACCCGTGCGCATTGACCCGACGCCCACTTCGGTGATGCTCATTCTGCCTGGGTAACGGGCGCGAACCAGCACCCTAACAAAACAGCGCAGAGCTAAAAAGCTCTGCGCTGTGCGTGTAAGCAGGCCGTGTTTACTTGGATTGCACCTTGATGACGCGGGGCCGCACGGCCTGGGCCTTGGGCAACACAAGCGTCAGCACCCCGTTCTCGAAGTGCGCCTCGGCTTGCTCGGCCTCGACAGGCACGTTGAGCTGCAAGGTGCGGGAGAATGGCCCAAAAGCGCGCTCGCGGATCAAATAATCCACATTCTCCAACGGCGACTTGAGCTCGCCCTTAATCGTGAGCGTGTCGCCCTCCAGCGTGATCTCCACATCGTCGGGGTCCAGCCCCGGCACCGTCGCCAGGATGACGAGCTCTTCGTCGGTGGCATAGGCATCCAGCGGGATGCGCAACGCGCGCTCCTGCTGGCCCGCACGGGCGATGCGCCGTGGCACCATACTCTCTTCCATCAGCCGGCTCATTGCATCACGCAACGAAACTAAATCTCCCATCGGTTCCCACATAGACATACCACACCTCCTCATGTAATTTTTCGTATCTACTCAGGCTCTAGCCGGATCGTCAGATCCGGCGTGGATGCACAAGCAAATTCCAGGCTGCTATAACAATGTGGTCCTGGATAAATCTGACTTGACGGGGATCTGACGATCCCCTTGGAGCCAAGCTGAGCAGTTACAATTTTTCGGTGATTACTTTTTGCGCTTGATCTTGATGGCCTTGGGGCGGTGCTCCTCGGCCTTCGGCAAGGTCAGCGTGAGCACCCCATTCTCGAACTCGGCGGCAGCCTTGTCAGATTGGATGTTGGTGGGCAGAGTGAACGAACGGCAGAAGGAACCTTGACGCCGCTCACGATAAATAACCTTGCCCTCTTTCTCGGACTCCTCTTCCTCGGAGACTGCGCCTTTGATCGTCACTGTATCGCCCACCGTGGTTACTTCCAAATTTTCAGGCTTGATCCCCGGCACGGTGGCCTTGACGATGATGTCTTCGTCGGTTTCGATCACATCAATCTCCGGCATGCCCCCGCTCCAGGATTCCAAGGCCCCGAAGGGACGCACCATACTATCGGCCAACAGGCGATCCATTGCTTCGCGGAGCGAAACCATCTCGCCCCAGGGTTCACGACGTAAAATAGACATACTGCACCTCCTTTTTACATCTGAATTCTGGACTCGCGGTCCGGTTTACATTTTCATCATAAACAACGTGCATTAGAAAAATATAAGCGCAACCTTAGAAATTCATTAGAGTCCAGCTTTTGGGGATGGGTGAATCGGTGGAACAAAACGAACCGCCCGACCGGGTGAATCCCGTCGGGCGGTGATATGTGTGTGGGGGAGGGGTTACGAGCTGAAGCCCAGCGCCTCGAGCTTCTCCGGCTTGTCCTCCAGCGCAATGGCGGCGACCTGGCGGAAAGCTTTCATCCACTGGTTGAGTTCGGCCAGGGTCATATCGCGGGCCTTGGTGGCGGCCTGCGCCCCGCCCTTTTTGTGTTCCTGATCCACGTTGAGCGCCTCGACCATATTCGTGGCTTCCAGGCCGGCCTGTATCTTCAGCTGGGTGACGCCATAATCGGCCAGACGGATCTGGATGACGGGATCGCCGAGGGCGGCTTCGTAGAAGATGCGGGCCTGGACGAGCCAGGCGCCGAAGCCCTGCTCGCTGCGCCCGCTGAGCTGCAGCTTCTCGAAGGGGAGGTCGGGGTTGGCCTGGGCCGCGAGCCGGGCCAGCTGGCGGACCTGATTGAAGGCTTTGCGGGCGCGCTCGAAGGACTCGTTGAAGGCGGCGGTTGCAGCAAATTGGTCGCTGTAACGCTCCTGCTGTTGGCGTTGTGCATCGAAGGCGGCCTGGTAGAGCAGCTGCCCGATCTGGAGCCGCGCCTCGTCGTAGTTGTACTCGGCTAACGCAGCCAAAATCTCCGGATCGTTGAGCGCGCAGTCAAGCGCCAGTTCTGCAGCAGCCAACTGATCCTCAATGGGGATATCTTTGCGTTTTGTATTCATCGCCACTCCTTCGCCGGGTCTCACTTGAGCAACGTCTCGCGCTGCTCATCACGGCTTTATCTACTATATACCAAAATGCGCAGAAATGCAAGTGGGATAACTGCCGTGAGCGCCACTTACCTGCCGTGCGGTATTCCGTTGTGGCCAAAAGGGATTTGTCACAGCCGCTTGCGCGGAGTGGCTGCCGCACGGCCTTTGACGCTGCCGTTTACCCTTGTTTGCTGGCGACCCGCTGCATGAAGCGTTCGTAGTCAATGATGAAACGCTCGTGAGTGCATTCGCCGATCTTATCCACGGCGTCCCACGCCTCGACGTGGAAGGTGAGCCGCTGTCCCTCCACGGCGATCAGCTTGGCGCGGACGCGCACGGTCATGCCGATGGGGGTGGCGGCCAGGTGGTGCATATCAATGCGCGTGCCGACGGCGCTTGTGCCAGGTTCCAGGTGGGGATTGAGCGCCTTTTGGGAGGCGTTCTCCATCAGCGCGATGAGGTGCGGCGTGCTGAGGACGGGGGCCAGGCCGCTGCCGTAGGTGGCGGCGGTGTGCTCCTGGCCGACGACGAGGGTGACTTCGCCAACCAAGCCGGGTGTCAGGGTCATCTTTACCTCCAGATGGGATTTCAGGTCAGTTGGGGCACGATGAAGCCCCAGAGACAGAGCAGGGCGAGCGCCGCGAGGCCCGCCAGGAGCGCCGCTGCGGCGAACGATTGGCGGCGCGGCGGAAGCCAGCCGTAGCCGGCGACCGCGCCCGCGCTGGCGAGGGTGAGGGCGACGGGCCAGAGCGCCGGGTCGCCCGCGATCCAGGTCAGCGCGGCGATGAGGAGCGCGCCCGCGCCCAGCGTGATCGCCGTCCCCGTCGCCAGGGAGCGGCGGCCCAGGGTCAGCCAACCGCCGGCGCCGACGAGCGCCAGCGCGGGCAGGGCGGGGAAGAGGTAGCGCCCCTGGTGCTGGACGAAGCCGAGATTGTAGTAAAGATACATCGCCAGCGTGAGGAGGGCGCTGCTGCCCAGCAGTAGGAGGCCGTCGCGGGCTTTGGGGGGGAGCGGGCCACGTCGCAGCCGGGCCAGCGCGCCCCAGCCGAGCAGAATTGTGAGGATGAGGTAGCCCTGGTAGAGCCGCGAGTCGAGCACGACGCCCATCCAGCCAAATTGGCCCCAAAACGATTGGAAGGTGGTGTGCAGGGCGGCGCGGAGGAAGAGACCGAGACCGTCGCGGGCGATCCAATCGGCGGTGAGGGGCTGCCCGCGCACGACGAGGTCGTGTCGCTGGAGGCCGAGCAGGTCGGGCCAGCCGTAGACGGCGAGGTTGCGTCCCCACCAGAGGGCGCCCAGTGCGAGCGCGGGGGCGTAGATGGCGACAGCCTGCGTGAGCAGCCAGCGCCCGTCGCGGTCGTGGCCCTCGCGGCGGCCCCGCAGGTAGATCGCCAGGGCGGCGAGGGGAAGTGCTCCGTAGCCGGTCGTCTTGGTCAGCAGCAGCGCGCCGAGCACGCCGCCGAGCAGTGCCGGGTGGGTGGCCCCGCGCAGGTAGCGCAGCGCCAGCCACAGCCAGAGCCAGAGGAGCGGGAAGAGCAGCGCGTCGTTGTTGACGCCGGTGGTGATGGCGAGGAACTGGGGCAGCGTGGCGACGAGGCCGGCGGCGAGCCAGGGGAGCGTGGGGTGGTGGGGGGCCAGCTCGCGCGCGATCAGCCAGATGAGGAGCACGCCCGTGGCGCTTAACGCCAGGGAGAAGAGGCGTAGCGGCAGGAGCGCGCCGTTGCTCAGCCAGAAGATCGGCGTGGCGAGCAGGTAGTAGAGCGGCGGTTGGTGGTTCTCGTAGCGCACGTTATCCAGCGGAAGCTCCGGCGGGAAGCGCTCGGCGGTGAGGCGGGAGAGGTAGCCCTGATCGTAGTCGCCCTCTTCCATGATGGGGAAGCGGTGGGTGGTGGCGAGCGCGCGGATGTAGTTGTAGTGCGCGGGTTCGTCGGGCACTTGCCAGGCGGGGGTTTGGCTGGCGTAGAGGCCGCCCAGCAGCAGGTAAAGCAGCAAAATGATGAGCCAGGAACGGTTGGATTTCATTGGTAAGTGAGCCTTATGCCTCGCAAGCGTTCTAGGATTTTCTCCAGCAGGAACAGCCCGCCGAAGAAGGGAATATCAATCAGCAGAGTGCTGGCGCCGAGCAGGACGAGCCAGCGGACGGCGTGGGTGAGGGCGCGGGAAAGGCCGTTCAGCAGCAATGTGCCGCCGCCTGCAAAGGCGATGAGCGCGCCGATGAGGAGCAGGCTGCCGCCCAGCAAGGGCCAGGCGTGGGTGTCGGAGCGGCTGGGCAGCATGGTGTTGCTCACGGCAAAGACGAGATAGGCCCAGAGCCAGGCATCGGGGGCGTTGAGGGCCTGGCGCAGGCCGGCAAGCGCGGCGGGCCAGTCGGCAGCGGCGAGCGCGGCCATCACCTCCGGGGTACCGAAGATGCGATAGCCGAGCAGCACGATCACGCCGCCGCCGATGAAGGCGGGGGCCGCGCCGATGAGGCTGGCGCGCACGAAATCGGTCTGTTGCACGGGGACGAAGCCGAGTTGGATGCGGTTCCCGGCCTTGCGCGGCAAGATCGAGATCCGCCCGATTTTGACGCGGAGGAGGGCGGCGACGAAGGCGTGGCTGAGTTCGTGGAGGGCGACGCCGGGGAGGAGCAACAGGGCATAGAGCCAGGTGGCGATCTCGGTGTCGTTGGTGAGCAGGAACATCACCCCCTGGAGGTGGCGATGCAGCCAGCGGTCGGCCAGGAGCAGCAGCCCCAGGACGAGAAACAACTGGCCGAAGAGCAATATGAGTGAGGTCTCCATAATCGTGCTTCGTACTGCGTACTGCGTGAAACTGAATAATTCTCTGCTTACGTAACTACTCACCCCGGCTCCGAGGGGATCGTCAGATCCCCGTCGAGTCAGAATTATCCGGGACTACTTTGTTATAGTAGCCTGGAATTTACTTGTGCATCCACGCCGGACTTCACTGAAAAAACTAGGGAATCTCACGCCAAGGCGCAAAGACGCTAAGAATTTTAAGTTGCTAATAAATTTTGATTATGAAAAACATTAACATTATTTAAGGTAAATTC
>DAOTXC010000005.1:0-45372 GCA_034435555.1 Anaerolineae bacterium | reverse complement strand
CAATCTGCTGATAAGCATTTTCGTGCTGGATGGTGTGCGCCAGCACCGGTGTCTCCCTAGAAAATAGCCTGAGCGTAAGACAGGTTGGCAACCTGTCCTACATTTTTGTGCTGGATGGTGTGCGCCAGCACCGTCGTCTCCTTGAAAAAATTTGCAAATATCAAAATATTTTGTTTAGCGAACGTGCCGCGAACTTCAGTTCGCTCTCAGAAAACCGACCGTAACGCGAACTAGACAGTTCGCGCTACATTTGTTACGTCTGCTCCGCGCGCCGCGCTACGGGGCGGTGTGGACATCGCCGTGGATGTACGCGCCGCCCTGGGTATTGATCTCCTGGTAGACGACGAAGAAGCGCTGCCCCGCATCGGGGAAGAAACCCCGCTCGTCCAGCAGCGCGCGCACCCGGTCGCGCTCGAGCTGCCCCGCCATCAGCGTCGGCAGGCCAAAAACGGCCTGCGGGAAGCGCGGCTGCACCTCGTCGAAGTCGGTGATGACGACGCCGCGATGCGCGCCGCTCACGTAAACCTCCCGCATCCAGGTGACGGCCTGCGCCAGCGCCCCCCGGCGTGCGGGGTCGAAGGCAGCGAAGGTGGCGTAGGCATCCTGCATGCCCGCGTACTCGCCCACGAAGGAGACCGCCACGTTGATGAGGTACTGCGTCACCTCGGCGCGGGGGCGCGGCAACACGTCCAATTCATCCACGTGCAGATAGAGCAGCGGCACGTCCCGCCGCTCCTCAAAGAAGCTCACCGCATCCTCCGGGACGTAGCGCATCTCCCCGCTCACCGTCACTGCAACCGCGCCCTCATCGAGCAGCCGGGCCTTGAGCAGCCCGTAGAAGCGGCGCGGGATCAGCACCGGGAAGCCCTCGTGGCAGACGCCGTTCGATGAGGCGGTCATAAAGTAGTGCGGCTCCCCCGCGATCAGCCGGGGCCGCAGCCGCACCGCGCCGATGCCGCCCCGCAACATACTGAGCTTCCCCACGGGGTTGAAGTAGGTCTTGCCATCGGGGCCGAGTTCCTTGTTTTGCATGGCCCACTGCCGCGCACTGTAGGCCGCCGGGGTGTGGAAAAGGCCCGGCGCAAGCGGAAACCACTCGAAAAGATGGAAGTGCTCCAGCGTCACGCGCCGGGTATCGTAGAGCCGTTCCTCGATAAAGAGCGCCCACGCCTCGGCGTTGGAGATGACGCGCTGGCTGTGCGCGGTCGCGGGCGTGGTGTGGCGCTCCACCATCGGCAGGTGGACCAAGTCAGTCTGATGCCCCACGATCTCGGCGAAGCCATCGCGGCCCAGCATTTGGCAGAAGCGGGGCAGCTCGCCCAGCGTGTCCGCCGCTGCCGGGGATGCGGGCCCGCCGCCGCTCATCCCTGGCGCGATGCGCTGCTCCCAGGGCTTGAAATCGACGGAGGGCGCGTGCGGATCAGCCGTGGAAAGCGGCGGGGACAGCGCCTTGAACGGGTCCGGCGAGGCAGGGGCAGGCTGCGCCTGCGCGCCGCCGTAGAAGGCCCCGCCGCCGGTGCTGACGTTCCCCCCGATGTGCGCGCCGCCCCCGGTGTTGATCTGATTCCCGGTGACGATGGTGCTGCCCTGCACATTCCCGCCGATGGCGACGCTGCGCTCCCCGCTGGCGGTGACGGTGCGCGTCTCGATGCGCTGCGTCCACGCGCCCGGCTCCGGCTCGATCTGCGGCGGGGTGGTGAAGGGCAGGCCCTTGGGCTGCGTTTCGCCTCCGGCGTAGTAGGCCAGCACGAAATTATCGGCATGCTCGAAGTGGAGGACGGGATGCTGTCGCCCCTGCGTCCGCCCCGGCACGACCTGCCGCGCGTGCAGCGCCAGATCGGTCACGCGGACGTAGCCATCCTTCTTGGCGACGCCCTCGCCGGCGAGCGCCTCCACGAGCGCCAGCGTGAAGGCGCTGTAGGGCTTGCCCGCGTAAGAGAGCTCATCCTCTTTGGAGGAGGCGATGAGCACCCGCCCCGCCCCCTGGGTGAAGAGGGTGAGCGCCTCCGACGGCAACGGCGATTTCGCCAGCTCCAATCCGGCGGGCGCTTTTGCCTCCCCCACCCCACCCGCGTGGCAGCAATCGAGCAGCAGCACCAACCGCTGCGCAGGGATCGCCATCAGTTTGGCGGTGAGCTCCTGCCCGCTGATGGCGGTCTTGTAGAGCCAGTTGATATCATAACCAAAGGGCATAAGATAGTAGGCCGGCCCCAGCGTGGATTCCACCTGATAGCCATGCCCGGAGAAATAGAGCAGCACCGTCGCCTCTGAATCGGTGGTCTGCGCGAGATGATCCAGCGCGGCGATGACGCGCTCGCGTGTCGCCTCCGGCCCGGTGAGCAGCGTCACCTGCGCCGCCGGATAAGCGCAGCGCCCGGCATCGCGCAGGATGTCGGCCAGCCCGTGGGCGTCATCAACGGTGTTGGGCAGATCCGCCCCCACGCCGATGAGCAGCGCGTGTCCCTGTGTAAATGTCGCCATCTGTAGCTCTGGCATGATGCCCTCCTAGAAAATAGCCTGAGCGTGGGACAGGTTGGCAACCTGTCTTACATCTTCATCTTCGGTGGTATGCCGCTCACACGTTCACACATTCTTGCCCCCATTGTACCCCTATCCCACCAAAGTGCGAAAAAGAAGCGGGCATCGCGCTTGACAAAACCGCCCAAGATGTTGTATCATATAGATGCGTTGCTTTTACCTCCGACCTACAGCTCTCCTGCGCGCAGGAAGCGTAGGCCGTAGGGTGTAGGGAGTAATTCCTGCGCCTGCCGTTTGCAAAGGAGGTAGTGCGTGTGCTTTTATACACGCATTACCTCCTTTGCGTTTTATCAGGGTTTTACCCCGCCAGCCAAAAGGGGATTATCATTTACTGGATACAGCTGGCGTATCCGGTCACTTACACAGGAGGTTACATATGTGGATTCTGCGAATTGATATGAAAGACCGCACCTATGCTTTGGAGACTCCCCCGGAAAAATACCACCAGCTCGCCGGACGAGGTCTCACGTCCACCCTCATCTATGATGAAGTTGACCCGATGTGCCATCCCCTAGGCCCTAACAACAAACTGGTCATTGCACCTGGGCTGTTAGCGGGCACATCAGCGCCCACTTCGGCGCGCCTCTCCGTCGGGGCAAAATCCCCGCTCACCGGCGGCATCAAAGAAGCGAATGCGGGGACGCGCTTCGCCTCCTCCCTGGGAAAGATGCAGCTCAAAGCGATCATCGTTGAGGGGCAACCCGAGGAAAAAGGCCAGTACTGGCTGGCGCACATCAAATTGGGGGCGAACGGCAAGCCGCAAGTCGAGTTCACGGCTGCCGATACCTACACGGGCCGCGAGCTCTACAGCGTCTACGAGGAGCTCTACGAGCACTTCGGCGACAAAGTGGACGTGGCCGCGATTGGGACTGCTGGAGAGCTTGGCTACGGGGACTCCGGTGTCGCCTTCAACGATATGAAGAACAAGCCCACCCGCTATTCGGGACGCGGCGGCCTGGGCGCGGTCATGGGTAGCAAGGGCCTCAAAGCCATCGTCCTCGATCCCGCCGGCGCGCCCGGCGTTGAAATCGCCAACGAGGCGCTCTTCAAAGAGGGCGTCAAGAAGATGCGCGAGGCGCTGATGGAACACGCCATCACCAAGCCCAAAGGCGGTCTCAACACCTACGGCACGGCCATCCTCATCAACATTCTCAACGAGGCGGGCGGCCTGCCGACGCACAACTTCCGCACGGGACGCTTCGAGGGCGCGGCCAAGATCGCGGGCGAGGCCATCTTCGAGACGAATAAGAAGCGCCTGGGCAAGGAGCTCTACAACCACGCCTGCAGCCCTGGCTGCATCATCCAGTGCTCCAACACCCTCTACGACGAGAACGGTGAGGAGATCGTCTCCTGCGTGGAGTACGAGTCCGACTGGGCCTTCGGGGCCAACTGCGGTATTGACGACCTCGACGCCATCGGCAAGCTGGTCAAGCTCTGCAACGCCTACGGCCTCGACACCATCGAGACTGGCGATGTCGTAGCGGTGGCGATGGACTCCGGCGTCATCGAGTTCGGCGATATTGAGGGCGCGCTCAATCTCGTCGAGCAGATTGGGCAGGGCACGCCGATGGGACGCATTTTGGGCGGCGGCACGGCCTTTGCTGCCAAAGCCTTCGGCAACCCACGCGCGCCCGCCGTCAAGGGGCAGGGAATGCCCGCCTACGAGCCGCGCGCCGTCAAGGGCATCGGCGTCACCTACGCCACCACCACGATGGGTGCCGATCACACCGCCGGCTACACCATCGCGCCGGAAATCCTGAGCGTCGGCGGTTCATCCGATCCGCTGGCCTCGGAAAAGGGCAAGGCCGACCTAAGCCGCGCCTTCCAATCCACCACCGCCCTCATTGACTCCAGCGGTCACTGCCTCTTCATCGCCTTCGCCATCCTCGATATTCCTACCGGCTTCGAGGGGATGATTGACGAGATCAACGGCATCCTGGGGACCGAGATGAGCGGCGACGACGCTGTGGCGATGGGCACGGAGATTCTGCGCCGCGAACGCGCCTTCAATGAAGGCGCGGGCCTCACGAAGCAGGATGACCGCCTGCCGGAGTTCATGAAGTACGAGCAGCTCCCGCCGCATAACGTCACCAACGACCTGCCCGACGAGGTCTTCGACGCGGTGTACGGCGACCTCTAGCATCTGAGGTAATCAGTCCAAAAATTACTCTAGCGCCCGTCGCTGGGACTTGCAGTAAATTTCTGGATAGATTCTAAGCATACTGACGTGGTGCGTGGTTCGTTTCACAAGAACGGATCGCGCACCACGTTTGCAATTGACGAATTTGCCGCTCTGCACTATCATAGCGTTGGAGGTACAGATGAACATTACCGTTAAACTTTTTGCCAGTCTGCAAATGTACGCCCCCGACGGTCAGGCCGCGGGCGAGCTTTTCCCGATGGAGCTGCCCGAAAACAGCACCCTCCGCGATCTGGTCGAGCGGCTGGGGATTCCCGACCGCGAGGTGAAGGTCATGTACGTTGACGGTCGCGCCCGCGCCGAAATCTTCCGCCTTCATGAAGGCGCGGAAGCGGGCATCTTCCCCCCGGTGGGCGGCGGCTGATGCGCATTGACGTCTGGCTCTACGGCGAGCTCGCCAAATATGGCGGCAGCGACGACAACATCTTCGCCAATCCCCAGGTAGACTTGCCTGAGGGGAGCCTCCTGCGCGATCTGTTGGCGCACCTGGGCCTGCCCACCGAGCAGCGCGGGATCACCTTCATCAACGGCGACCTCAGCGCCATGCCCGGCCTCCAGCCCGACCTGGAGCATCCGCTCGCCGACGGCGACCGCGTGGCACTCTTCCACCTCAAGAGTATGTGGCCCTTCCAATACCGTCACGACGTGGCCGCCATCGCGGAGTTCAAGAGTTCGCTGGCGGAGCGGGTAGACAGCGGCTTGCGCTCCCGCTACGATGACTGATCTGCCGCCTCGCGTTTGACAGAAGTCGCGTTCCCCGGTAGACTTCGTGCGGGAGGAGAGTATGACGCACGATCTAAACGCGCCATTTTTAACTGACCCCTCCGGGCAGGAGCATCGGCTGGCTGCCGAGCGTACCACCATTGGGCGCGCGATGGAATGCGACATCGTCATCACCAGCAAACGGGTCTCCCGCGAGCACGCCTGCATCCGCCGCGAGGGGTGGCGAACAATGTTGGAAGACCTGGGGAGCACCAACGGCACCTACCTCAATACCGAGCGCCTGCTCGAACCGGCGTCCCTCCGCGACGGCGATCAGATCAAGATCGGCGACGTGACCTTCACCTTTCACGATCCCGACATCACCTATCGTGAGACGCCCTTCCCCGCCCTGGAGATGGACATCGCCGCCGGGATCGTGCGGGTTGACCGCCAGGCGATGGAGCTCTCGCCCAAGGAGTTCGCGCTGCTCGCCCATCTCTATACCCATGCGGGCGAAGTCCGCTCCAAGGATGACATTGGGCAGGCGGTCTGGCCTGAATACCAGGACGGCGTCTACGATTACCAGATCGAAAATCTGGTGCGCCGGTTGCGCACCAAACTGGAACCTGATCCGGCCCAGCCGCAGTTGCTGCTCACGTTACGCGGCTTGGGCTATAAGCTGGTATTGCAGCGCTGAACAAAGTCACCGGATAACATCCCCACAACGTGGAACGTGAGTGCGCGTTTCACGTTGTCGCTTGCAGAGAAGTGATAGCCAACCCATAGCCAGCCGATAGGAAATCCCCATCGGGTACGTTTATCCTAAGCAGGACTTACACAAGCATCGAGAACCTAACCGCAGAGGACGCAGAGAGCGCAAAGATAATTATCCTTATTAGCACAAAGAAAATCGTCTTTTTGAGCAACTTCAGCTGTTTTTTTAGCAAAAAACTCTGCGTCCTTTGCGCGCTCTGCGGTTAAAGATATTGAGGCCGTGTGATTGCGTAAGTCCTACTAATGTCAGGAGGAAAACTTGAGCGACCGACAGCCTGCGACCGACCTTCCCGCCTTCGGGAACGACGATCCGGCGAGTGCGCCGCCCGCTGGCTTGCAGAGCGCCACACTGGGCAAATACCGCATCCTGGAGTCGGTGGGACGCGGCGGCATGGCCCGCGTCTATCGCGCCTACCATCCCCAGCTCGACCGGTACGTCGCCATCAAAGTACTGCGCTCCGACCTGGCCGAAGACGCCGAGTTTCGCGCGCGGTTTCAGCGCGAGGCGCGCGCCGTGGCCGCGCTGCGCCATCCCAACATCGTGCGCGTCCACGACTTCGACGCGCAGGACGATGTTTGCTATATGGTGATGGAGCTGCTAGAAGGTGACACACTCAAGACGCGCCTCAACAGCTACCGCCTCTACGGGGAACAGATGCCCTGGGGAGAAAGCATCCGCGTGCTGCTCGACATCCTCGATGGGCTGGCCTACGCCCATAGCGAGGGGATGATTCACCGCGACCTCAAGAGCTCCAACATCCTGCTCACCCGGCAGGGGCAGGCGGTCATCGCCGATTTCGGCATCGCCCAGATCGTCGGGGGGACACAGTACACCGCTACCGGCGCACTGATGGGAACCGTGGAGTACATGGCGCCGGAGCAGGGCCGCGATGGACACAGCGACGCCCGCAGCGACATCTATTCGCTGGGCATCGTCCTCTACGAGATGCTCACCCAGCATCCTCCCTTCGAGGCCGACACACCGCTCGCCGTGCTGCTGAAGCACGTCAACGATCCCCTGCCCCCGCTCCGCACCTGCAATCCAGCGATTCCCGAACCGTTGGAGCGCGTCATCCGCACGGCATTGGATAAGGAACCTGAGGCGCGCTATCAGACCGCTACCGAGATGCGTCAGGCGCTCTTGGAGGCGGCGGCGACTGCGGAGATCGCCCTGCCGGAGCGCATCTCCCCGCCCCGCGCCTTCACCACCGCCGAGGCGCCCTCGGAATCCGTCATCGTGCTTTCCGGCAGCCACCGCGACCAGCTCGCCGCTGCTGACTTCGCCGACGATGATACCGATGTCACCCTGAACGAGAAACTATCCCAGGCCGTGGCCCCAGCATCCCCAGAGACGCCTGCCGCTCAGCCGCCCATCGCTCGCCGCGAAAACATCACCGGCAAGGCGATTCTGACGGCCCTCGGCTTTGTAGGCGTCGCCAACCTCACCGCCCTGACGCTGGAGCTATCGAGTGCGCGCTGGTCCATCTTTGCTACCGGCTGGCCGTTCGAATTCCTGCTGTGCAGCGCCGGGCTGTGCCTGATCATGGTCGCCACCCAATGTATCTGGCTCTTCATCCCCATCGTCCTCATCTTCGGCAACGGGGTACTTCTCTCCTACAGCACCCTCACCGGCGACTGGCAACGATGGAGCTTCCTGTGGGTCTTCGAACTCTGGTTGATTGCGGCAGCGGTATTGATCCCATTGCTGATCTACCGCCGCCAGCCCTACGCTCGGCGCTTCAGCCGCTCGGCAGGGATCGTGTTGGGCACCGCCTCCGGGGTACTGGCGCTACTCGTCGCCGTGCTCGCTGCAGGCGCCAGCCTGTTCAATGCTCTGTTGTGATCGCCGATAAAAATGGCGTGTGAACGTGTACACGCTAAAGTTCGCGCTACGTTCGCCACAAGTGATTTTTAGATTTGCTGATTTTAGAGGAGACACCGGTGCTGGCGCACACCATCCAGCACAAAAATGTAAGACAGGTTGGCAACCTGTCTTACGACCACTATTTTAGAGGAGAAAACCGATGAACCGTCGCTTTAACATCCTGTTGGGCAGCACGCTGATCCTGGTAGGACTCTTTGCTTTCTTCGTAGCCCTGGGCGGGCCGCTCCTGCGCCTGCCCCTGGCCCCCGGAACCTGGCGGCTGTGGCCCCTGCTCATCATCGTGCCAGGAGTTGTCTTCGTGATCGCGCCCGTGCTCGACGGCGAGCGCCGCTGGCTGGGCAGCCTTTGCATCCCCGGCGCGCCCCTGCTGATCAGCGGCGGGCTGCTGCTTTATGCCAGCCTCACCGCCGATTGGACGATCTGGGCCGGAGGGTGGCCCGCGCTGGTGTGGGGGCTGGGGCTAGGCTTTCTCTGCGCCGCCTTCACGATGCGCGTGATCTGGCTGCTCATCCCAGCGCTCATCCTCATCGCCAACGGGATCGCCTTCCAGTACTGCGCCCTCACCGGCAACTGGCAGAGCTGGGTCGCGCTCTGGACCATCGAACCGCTCTCGGTCGGCGTCGCCCTGCTGCTCATCTACCTGCGCCGCCGCTACTCGGGCTTGCTCATCGCCGGGCTGATCCTCTGCGGCGTCGCCATTCTGAGCCTCATCGCCATGACGGTGCTCTTCCCGGAGTGGCTGCTGCTCAATCTGCTCGGCCCGGTGCTCCTGCTAGGGCTGGGGGCGGCGCTGCTCCTCGCCAGCTTCACCGAGAAGAAATCCATTGCAGAGGACGAAAAAGTAGCGCGAACTGTCTAGTTCGCGCTATGCCCGCGCCGCAAGCGCAGCCCGTTCAGGATCACGAGCAGTGAAGCGCCCACATCGGCCACAATTGCCATCCAGAGCGTCGCCAGTCCCAGCGCCGCCAGCACGAACACGGCCAATTTGATCCCTAGCGCGATGATGATGTTGGCGCGGATGATCGCTGCCGCGCGGCGGCTCAGGCGCAACAGAAAGGGCAACTGACGCAAATCATCGCCCATCAGGACAACATCGGCGGTCTCAAGCGCCTGCGCCGACCCCGCGCCGCCCATCGCAATCCCCACGTCGGCCTGCGCAAGCGCCGGCGCATCGTTGATACCATCGCCCACGAAGGCGACCCCCCGCCCCGCCGCCTGCCAACTTTGTACCGCCGCGACCTTGTCCGCGGGCAACAGCCCGGCCCGCACCTCGGTCACGCCCACCGCGCGCGCAATGGTCTGGGCCACGGTGGGACTGTCGCCGGTGAGCATCACCGTGTGGAGCTTCCCCATCGCCTGCAATTCGGCGAGCGCGGCCCGGCTCGCGGCCCGTGGCGTATCCGCCACTGCGAAGATCGAGCAAAGCACATCATCGTGGCCTAGCAACATCACCGTCTTGCCCTGCGCCGATAGCCGCTCGACCTGCTGACAGATGTCCGCCGCGTGGGGCAACGTCGCATCGAAGTAGGCGTGGCTCGCCACCGTCACCTGGGTAGGGCCGACCCGCCCGGTGATCCCGCGCCCGCTCAAAACGGCCACATCCGTCGCCGGCACGGGGATGCGCGGCGCGCTTTCCGCCGCCTGGAGCAGCGCCTGGCCCAGCGGATGGGTGGCATGCGCCTCGACCGCCGCCGCGAGCGGCAAGCCATGATAGTCACACCGCCCCCCGGCGCAGATGTCGAGCACATCGGTGGTCACGGGACGGCCCTCCGTCAACGTGCCGGTCTTGTCGAAAGCCACCACCTCTATCCGATTAAGCGCGGCCAACGTCTGCCCGCCCTTGATGAGCACCCCGCGCCGGGCGGCCTGCGTCAATGCGCTGACCACACTCACCGGGGTGCTGATCACCAACGCGCACGGACAGGCGATGACCAAAATCTGCAAGGCCCGTACCAGCCAGCCCTGCGGCCCCCAAAAAGGTTGCGCCCAGAGGAGCGGGGGCAGCACAGCGATCAGCGCCGCGAGCGCCGTGACCGTCGGCGTGTAGACACGCGCGAAGCGATCCACAAAGCGTTGGATGGGGGCCTGGCGCGCCTGTGCCTCCTGCACCAGCTGCACCATGCGGCTGAGCGTGCTCTCCTCGGCGCGGCGGGTCACTTCGACCTCCAGGGTGCCGAAGGTGTTCACCGTGCCCGCGAAAATGTCATCGCCCACGGTTTTATCCACGGGGAGGCTCTCGCCGGTGATGGCGGCCTGATCCACAGCGCTCTGCCCCGCGCGCACCACTCCATCCACGCTGACACGGTCGCCGGGGCGGATGCGCACCCGCTCCCCCACCGCCAGCGTCTCGACGGGCGTCTCCTCCACGCTCCCGTCGGGGAGCAGGCGCAGCGCCGTGGGCGGCGCAAGCGCGAGCAGGCTCGCCAGAGCGCCGCGCGCTTGCTCGGCGGCGTAGCCCTCCAGCGCCTCGCCCAACGCGAAGAGCACGACGACAATCGCGGCCTCGGCCCACTCGCCGATGAGCAGCGCCCCGGTCACGGCGATGACCATCAACGTGTTGATGCCCAACATCCACGCGCGGAGCTCCTGCCCCGCGTGCCGGGCCACCGGCCAGCCGCCCACCAGCACCGCCGCCACAAATGCCAGCTGCCAGATCCACGCGGGCGTTCCCAAAAGCGCCAACAGCAGGCCCAACAACGTCACCCCACCTGCCGCCGCCGTGGATGCCGTCTCAGCGCGGGTGAGGAGGAAGCGCGCAAACGCCACGAGCGCAGGGCCTTCCTGCGCGAGCGTATCTGGCTCCGTGACGAGCCGATGCCCGGTGGCGGCGACGATCTTCGCCACCGGGGTCACGTCGAAGTCCGGCGCAGCAACGTGAAGGGTCAGCGTGCCGGTTGTCGCATCCACCGCACAACCCGCCACGCCCTCCACCCGCGCCACCAGCGCCTCGATCCGCCCGGCACAATCGCTGCACGATAGTCCCCCGACACGATAGGTGCGCGTCGTCTCAGCCATGCTGGATGTGCTCCAACCCCTGTTGGAAAAGCGCGTAGATGTGCTCATCATCCAAAGCGTAGAAGACGTGACGCCCCTCCTTGCGGAAACGCACCAGGCGCAGTTCCCGCAGTGTGCGCAGTTGGTGCGAGATGGCCGAATGGCTCATCTCCAACGCCTCCGCCAAATCGTAGACGCAGCACTCGCGCTCGGACAGCGCCGCGATGATGCGCACCCGCGTTGGGTCGCTCAACGCTTTGAAGGTGACAGCCAGCCGCTCGGCGACGGCCTGCTCCAATGTGGCGGGCCGTGGTTGCCCGCCAACGTGTGTGTGGTGACAAACCGGCATCGTCATAGTATTTCGCTCCTTAATATATGAATGACTGCTCATATATTACCGCAAAAAGGCACGGTTGTCAAGCGGAAAACAGAGCTGCCACTGGACAATCCCATTCGCCAGAATTGCCAACTGCGGTATACTTATAGCATGAACTTGCAATACTCACCCTATGCCGTTCCGCTCTTCGTGGCGGCGGCTATCGTTGGCGCGCTCGCTGCCCACGCGCTGCGGCGGCGCGATCCGCCGGAAGCCCGCACCTTCGGCTGGCTGATGCTGGCCATAACTGTGTGGGCGCTCGGCCAGGGGCTGAGCATCAGCGGCGCGGACCTGAACACACAACTCCTCTTTAATCGCCTCAAATACCTGGGCCTGCACTTCACGTCGCCGCTCTGGCTGCTGTTGGCGTTACAGTACACGCAGCGGTTGACATCCCCCAAATGGCAGCGACGCGCGTGGTGGCTCTTCGTGCCAGCCACGGCGTTGCTCCTGGTGGTCTTCAGCGATCCGTGGACGAACTGGTGGTGGCCGGAGGTCTGGGCCACCGAGTTCAACGGCTATCTGGCGCTGGGACGGACGCACGGGCTGGCCCATTACGTGAGCACAGCGGTCAGCTATATCTACAATCTCGGCGGTGTGGCGCTCTACATCTGGTTCTACTTTGAGACACACGCCCTCTATCGCGCCCAGGCCGCGCTGATGGTGCTGGCAGGGCTGGCCCCCCTGTTGACCAATGCACTGCGTTTCGTCGGCTTCGAACCTATCCCCTGGGGGCTGGATACCTTCTCGTTTGTCTTCAGCGGGGCGATGATGGCGCTGGCGATCTTCCGCTTCCGGTTGCTGGATATTGTCCCGGTGGCGCGGCAGGCCATCATCGAGCAATTGCCCGATGGCATCGTGGTTGTGGATCGGCTGGGGCGCATTGTGGATGTCAATCCCCAGGCAGCGGCGCTGCTGGCCCCAGATGGGGAGAGTCTGGTGGGGGCAACGTGGGGCGAGGCGGTGGCGATCCCGGCGTTGCACGACCGCCTGGCGGCGCTCAGCAAGGCAACCGAAGCGACCGCAGCGGATATCACACTGCCGGATGGCGGGGTGTTCTCAGTAGCCATGTCACCGCTGACCAATCGGCAGGGCCGCATATTGGGAAAATTGTTCATGCTGCGCGATATCACCGCGCGGATAGCGCAGCAAGAGGAGTTGGCGCGGCTCTATCGTCAGGCGGAGCAGGCCCGCGAGCAGCTGGCGCAGATCATCAGTGCCGCCAGCGATGGCATCGTGTTGTTGGGGCCGGATAATGAAATCCTGGCGTTGAACCCGGCGGCGGAGCAAATCCTGTTCGCCGAGACCTACGCGGAGTTCCCGGAGACGCTGCGCAAGTGGCTGGAACAGGCGGGGACGACCGAACAAAAGCGCACCACGGAACTATCGCTGGAGGGGCAGGTCTTCCAAGTGGTGGCAGCGCCGATCCCGGAGACGGGCCTGGTCTTCACCCTGCACGATGTAACGCACTTCAAGAATCTGGCGCGCCTGAAGGACGAGTTCGTGGCGACCGTCTCCCACGATTTGCGGTCGCCGCTCACCTCGGTGCTGGGGTACGCGGCGGTAGCCCGGCGCAAGAACACTGCTGAGGAAGCGCGGCTGCTGGCCTTGCAACGGATCGAGGAATCAGCCCGACGAATGACGGATTTGATCGAGGACCTGCTCAGTCTGGCGACGGTCGAGGCGGAGGTGGCGTTGCCACGCGCCCCGGTGTCGCTGACACAGTTGGCCCGCGAGGCGGTCGAGGATTTGGGAGGGGCGGCGCTTGGCAAGGGGTTGGAATTGGTGCTGAAGCTGCCGGACGACGCGCCTGACGTGTTCGGCAATGCGGGGATGCTCGCGCAGGTCTGGCGGAATCTCATCAGCAACGCGCTTAAGTACACGTTGAGCGGCACAATCACAGTGCAAGTTGTGGTATCCGAGCAGCAGGTGACAGGACGAGTAAGCGACACAGGGATCGGCATCCCCAGCGCGGCGCTCCCCTACGTCTTTGACAAATTCTATCGCGTGCGGGATGCGGTCACAGATGAGATCGGCGGAACGGGATTGGGCCTGGCGCTGGTCAAGTCCATCGTGGAACGTCACGGCGGGCAAGTGTGCGTGGAGAGTGTGGTGGGCGAGGGCAGCACGTTTGAGTTCTGGCTACCGCGCCAGCGATCTCGCGTAGAAAAATAACCGCCTGAGCGTAAGACAGGTTGACAACCTGTCCTACGTTAATCAACGCAGCGCCCTGCGGCTTGCCTCGAAATCCTCGTAACTATTGTGCCAGATCAGCGCCCAACACCAATCCCATCCCCGACGGCGCATGGCTTCGTGGCGGTGATTGCCATCGCGGAGGCTGAGCTGTCCCGCGCGATATTCGACGATGAGCGGCGCGGTCGCCAGCGGTTCCGTCAGACGCGCAGCGATGCGCGAGACCCGTTCCTCCCAAGCAGCCTGCGGGATACGATACTCCATCTCCGGCTCCGGGCCGCACGCGCGCTGCAACCGGCTCAGCGCGATTTCGATGGGGCCGATCCACCACCGTTGTTGCTGTTGCAAGCCGTGCAACAAACCGAGGTTGGCCCATGCGCCCGTCTGTAGATAGCGATAGAGCCAGCTCTCCAGACGCCCCTCGCGGGCGGCTTCGAGGGCACTGGCAGTGCTAAATTCGGGGTAAAAAACGAGATCGCTCATATATATTTGACCTTCCTGCAAAGCGGCAAAATTTCCCCGCAAGACTTGCCGATTGTGCGTACTGGTATAGACTACGTTGCACCTACTGCCCATATCAGCAGAAGCTACTGGAGGTATCGTGAACGAAGTCCTTGAATGGCTGTACGTCGGCTCGGTACAGGATGCGGAAAACTACGGCGCACTCAAAGAAGCTGGGATCGCGGCGGTTTTGACCCTGGCGTGGCCCATCACGCACCCTGACGATATTGTGGTAAAGCGCGTCTACTTTGAGGATGGCGAACCTATCCCTGATGAGGTCTTCTATCAAACACTGAGTTTTGTGCGGCAGCAACGCCGCCAGGGACGCAAGATCCTCATCGCCTGCAGCGCAGGTATCAGCCGCTCGCCGACCATCGCCATTGCTGTGTTGCATGAGCTGGAGGGCTATCCGCTGGTCGAGGCCTTTCGTACCGCAATCGAGCGGATCCATCTGGCGCAGCCCCGCGCGGAGACCTGGTCTTCGCTGTGTCGTTTCTACGGACAGATCGTAACGCCAGCCGACGTATGGGGACAAACCCCTGTGGAGCGCGGTGGAGTTCAATATTGACGGAAGCCCCAGATGTCTATCCCCAGAGATCCAACTGTCGAACCGCAGACGACTGATACAGCGGCAGGCTGGTCGCCATGCGACGCGTCTCGCACAACGCATTGAACCGCCGATAGAGCCGGGATGCATTGGGGACATCGCATGAATAGCGATCCCCATAAGTGTGTTCATACTTTTCGCGCACACCGGGGAAAAGCGCATCCAACTGGCGATAATAATAAGCGCGTTGACGGTCACGCAACGTCATGCCCATCCACGGGATGATGTACGAGGCCCCATTGGCGGCGGCCTGTTCCACAATGGCGGTGATGTTTTCCTCATTATCCTCAATGAAGGGTAGAATCGGCATCATCGTGACCCCGGTCTGAATGCCGTGCGCTGCCAGCGTCTTCATCGCAGCAAAACGCGCCGAGGGGCGTGATGAGCCTGGCTCGATTTTCGCCGCCAGTGCATCATCAGCTGTCGTAATGGTAAAGCTGATGCTGGCGTAGACCTGACTGATGCGCTGCAAGGTCTCCAATTCCTGCAAGACCAGGGCGCTCTTGGTGATGATATGCACCGGGAAGCCACATTCAGCGATGACCGCCAAAGCATGTCCGGTCAGGCTGACGCCGGGGGGCAAGGGCATGAAGGGATCGTTCATCGAACCCAAACCTATTGGGCCTTTGACGCGCTTGCTGGCTAATTCCTTGCGCAGCAATTCGATAGCGTTGACCTTGACCAGCACATCGCGGTCGAAATTCTCGGTTTGGTAGCATTCACTTCTGCTGTCACAGTACACGCATCTGTGACAACACCCCCGGTACAGATTCATGTTATACTTGAGGCCAAACCACGAATCCGGCTGTTTGACGTGCGCCAGCAAGACTTTTGCCCGTATTTCTTTGATCATAAGCCGATTTAGCAAATTCCACGGAGCATCTGCCCCGCGTCCATGACGCGAACTAAACAGTTCGCAATACTTTTCATCCACAAAAAATCCCCCCTTGCACCAAGAGGGGATTCAAGACCTTTCAGGTCTCTACGCGATGGGCAACACCACATGGAACTGGCTGCCAGGGCAGGATTCTTCATCGCAGGCGGGACTCTCCACCCAGATGCGCCCACCATGCGCAGCGACGATGCCGCGCGCAATCGCCAGCCCCAATCCCGGCCCGCCGCCCTTGAACTTCGTACGGCCCGAAGAGTGAAATTCGATCAAGCCGGTCTGGTAGAACTTCTCGAAGATCAGTTCATGATTCTCTGGATCAATGCCAATCCCCGAATCCTGTACCGTTACCTGCACCGCCGGCGCCATCTCGTCCACTATCGCTCTACCACGCACCCAAATCTCGCCGCCATCCGGCGTATACTTAATCGCGTTGGTGATGAGGTTGTAGAAGACCTTGTAGAGCAGCTCCGGGTCGGCCTGGATGACAGGGAGCTTGCCTAAACTATCTTCCAGGTGCAGCGCTATCGAACGCTGGCGCAGGTCCACATCGAACTCGGTGCGCAGCTTCTGCATAATGAGGCGCACTTTGGTTGACTCCTTATGCATCGAAAGCGTCTGCGTGTCAATGCGTGCCACGTCCAACATCCGATTGACGATCTCGTGCAGCCGATCCGTCCCGGAAAGAATGCCTTTGACGAGATCCTTGAGCTCCTCAGATTCCTGCTTGGGCAATCTACCGAGCACCTGGGTGTAGCCTCGGATGACGGTCAGCGGTGTGCGCAATTCGTGCGCCGCCACACCGATGAAATCGGACTTGGTCTGATCCAGACGTTCCAGAGTGCGATAGGCCTTGTTGAGTTCCTCCGTGCGCGCCTGCACCATCTCTTCGAGTTGCTCGTTGAAGCGCGTGATCTCATCGTAGAGCCGCGCATTCTCCAGCGCAATCGCCGCCTGCCCTGCAAAGGCCCAGACCAGCGAGGTATCATCCGGCGAGAAGGCGCCCGCCTCCGCGCGCGTGAGCGAGAGCATCCCAATCACCCGATCCTTCGAGAGCAGCGGCACGCCTAACCACGATCTGTTGAGCGGGAGCCAGTCCACCTGCTGCCATTCGGGCGACTCCGAAACATTGTCGAGCAGAATGGGGCGGCGGCTCTCCGCCATTTGCAGGAAGACATCGCCCTCCCGAATCGGGACGAGCATCTGCTGGGCGCGCACATCATCCGGGAAGCCCCGCTGGGCGATGGTGCGGAGCTGCTTGCCATCCTGCAAGAACAACGCCCCACGCTCGAAGGGAACCACCGCATCGAGCTGTGCCAAAATTCGCACCGGAACTTCCTGCAAATCCAGGCTGCTGGAGAGCAAGCGCCCCGTCTCCTCCAGCGATTCGGCCAGCTGTCGGCGCGATTGCTCGCTGGCGTAGAGCTGGGCGTTGCGGATCGCAATCGAGATCTGGTCAGCGAGTGTCTGCAAGACCATCAAGTCCTCATCGCTGAAGGCCGCCGTCCGCACGCTGGTGATGTCGAGCGCCCCGATGACTTGCTCGCCCATGCGCAACGGCAGCACCAGCTCCGAGCGCACGTTGGGCAAATCATCCAGGAATAAGAAATCGGGATCCTCGGTCACATTCGAGACCAGGCGATAATGCCCCGTCTGGCAGACGGTGGTGACGATACTGGACTGCTCCAGGCTGAGGCTGAATCCCTGCTTGCGCAACCGCTCGCTCGACTTGCCCGTCCCTGCCCGCAAGCTGACCCGTTCCCGCTTCTCGTCGAGCAGCCAGACCCCCACAAAATAGTAGTCGAAGCGGGTCAAAATGAGGTGCGCGACCTCGCTCAACAGCTTGTCCAATGTCAAAATGGATGTGACCTGTTGCGCCACCTGGCTGCTGGTCTCCAATTGCAGCGCCCGCTGCGAGAGCGCCACGTTGGCCTGCTGCAATGCCGCCGTGCGCTCGGCGACCCGCTGTTCCAGGGTGTGCGCCCACGCCTCCAGCTCTTTGTTGGCGCGGATAGTCTCCTCGTAGAGATGCGCGTTCTCGATGGCGGAGGCCGCCTGGTTGGCGAAGATGGTGAGCAAGTCCACATCCGACTGCGAGAAGCGCCCGCTCACCGAGCGGTTGTCGGCGTAGATCATCCCCACCAGCTCCGAGCCGGAAACCAACGGCACGCAGAGCACCGAGCGGAGGTTGAGCTCCAACACGCTGCTCTGGCGGGCGAAGCGCTCGTCGGTCATCGCGTCCTGCAAAAGCACGGGCATCTTCGATTGCGCCACCGAGCCAAGCACTGTGTAGCTGACCTGCGCCTTGGCGCGCTCGATCTCGTCCTCGGCCATGCCCCGCGCCACACGGAAGTTCATCTGTCCCGTCTCGTCCATCAGCACCAGGAAGCCCCGCTCCGCGCCGCTGAGCTCAATCACTTGATCCATCACGTAGTTGAGCAACATCTCGGCGTCGTGGGTCTCATTCATCTGCACGCTGATATCGAGCACGCGCTTGAGCCGCTCTTCGATGTGCTCGACCGCTGGCGGCAGGGCGGTCTCATCACCCAACAGGGTGGGGACGCCCTCCTCTTCGGCGTGAGTGACGGCGTAGCGTGTCCACTCGGAGATGATCTCGCGGTTGATGCGCACTTTGTTGAGATAGTTGCGGCGCAGGCCCTCGTCGCTCAACGTGGCGATGCCGGCGAGCATCACCTCGCGGGTCTGTTGCAGACAGGCCCACACTTCGTCAGCCAGCACATCGGTGCCGGCCTGCGCTCGCCCAGCCTTGAGCACCTGATAGTGACACCACCAAATATCCTGCGCCGGGAAGTCCACCGCGCCGCCAGCCTCATCCAATTGCGTGACCGCCTCGGCAGTGGCCTGATGCGCCGCTTCCCAATCCCCCAGCTCCAGATGCACAATGCCCAACCAGGCCAGCGTCGTCGCCAGGTAGCCGATGGCCCCGATTTCACGCAGCATGTCGCAGGCGATTTGAATCATCTGGCGCGCTTCACCTGCGCGGTCGCGGGCCAACATCACCCGCCCGATGCCCATCCAATAGATGGCCTCGGTCAGCCGGTCGCCGATGTCCATGGCGATGGCGCGGCCCTCTTCGAAGACCTGCAACGCTCGCTGATATTCGCCCAGATCGTAGTAGATGCGGCCCAGTGTCTCCAGGTAATAGGCGAGACTGGAGCGGCCCTGCATCTCGCGCTGGATCTGCACCGACTGCTCCATGTAATCGCGGCCCCGACTGTACAGGCCCAGGCTCCAATAGGTGAGCGCCAGGTTGTTGTAGGCCCGCGACTGCGCGTGGCGGTCGCCGATGCTCTGCGCGATGGCAAGCGATTGCTCGTAGTAGTTGCGCTTGAGCGCATAATCGTTGTTGATGTTGCCGAGGGCGTTCAACACATCCGACTCGCCGCGCCGGTTGCCCAGGGTGCGGTAGATGTGCAGCGCCAGCTCGAAATACTCCGCAGCCTGCGTCACCCGCCCGGTGCGCCGGCCCACATCGCCCAAGCGCCACAAGGCGCGCGCCTCGCCGGAGGCGTCCCCCAGCTCGCGGTAGAGCGCCACCGCCGCCTCTAAAGATTCGTGCGCCTCGGTGTGCTCGCTCAGCGCCAGCGCCGCTTCGCCCAGAGCGCGCAGGCCATCGGCCTCGAGGTGCCGGTTGCCGACCTGCCGCGCCAATTCGAGCGCCCTGGACGCGGTTTCACGCGCCTCCAGATGGTTGCCCAAGAGATTCGCCAGATTGACCGAGCGGGTACACGCCGCAACCTGCCGGGAGACATCGCCCAGCGATTCGGCGATCTTCGCCATCGCATCGAGGTCATCCTTTTCCCGCTGGCGCTCACCGGCCAGATTATAGCAGGCTGCACGGCCCTCCAGGATGTCGTAGTGCGTCTCCGCATCGCCCAGCTCGGGATGCGCAGCTAACAGCTCCTGCGCCCGCGTGTAGTGCTGGATCGCCGTCTCAACCGCATAGCCCCGCCGCGCCCTATCCCCTGCGATCTTGGCGTAGTAGAGCGCCAGCTCGAAGTTCTCGGCCAGCTCGAAGTGCCAGGCCAGCAGCTCCGCAATATCCAGCTCATTGTAGAGGCCCCGCAGCACCTCGCCCACGTGACGATGACGCCGCGCGCGCTCCTCCGCCGGCAGGGTCAGATAGACGGCCTCGCGCATCTGGTCATTGCTGAACCGATAGGCCGATTGTTGCGCGGACTCCGCCGCGACCAGCACGTGCTGGCGCACCGATTGGGCGATCACGGCGAAGACATACTCCGGCGCGCGATTGGCGACGGCGGCGAGGATATCCAGCTCCACCCACTGCCCCAGCACCGAGGCCCACTGCAACAGATCGAGCGAGGCGGCATCGAGGCGCTGCAAGCGCCGCCGCGCCGCATCCTGAATGCTGGCGGGGATGTCGGTGAGGTCATCGAGGGCAATGTGCCAGACCTCGCCATCATAGCGCAGCAGATCTTCTTCCACGAGACTCTGCATGACGCTCTCGATGAAGAGCGGATTGCCCCCCGTCTCTGCCATCAAGCGCAGCAGCAGGCCATCGGGCAGCTCCTTGACCCCCAACATCGAGCGCACAAAATCCGCCGCCGCATCCTGTGAAAGTACCTCCAGCCGCAACAGCTCGTAGGGCTGCTCGCCGGTCATGGAGCTGGAGATGTGCGAACCGCGCCGCTGGCTGATCAGGCGCGCCTTGCGCACCACATTGGTGAGCGGGCTGAGCGTTTCCACATCTTCATCACGATAGACGCCGCAGATCAACTGCCGCGTCTGTAACGCTTGCACGCCGATGTAATCCAGCAGCTCCAACGTTTCGTTATCGGCGAAGTGCAGGTCCTCCAGGATGATGAGGAGCGGCTGCTTGAACTCCCGCAAAAAGCGCGCGGCGGTCTCCAGCAACGCCTGCTTGTTAACCCCTTCGGGGGCGATAGCAGCCAGCGGGCCGAGTTGAGGGGCCAGGTCCGGCATCAGCTGTGCCAGCTGCGCCCACCATGTCGGCGGCGCGACGGCATCATCCTCATCCGCGCTTTGATACAAGATCAGCTGGCTGAAGATGTTGACCCACGGGCGATAGGGAGAGCGCGCGTGTGCTAGGCAGATACCCTCCGCAACAAAGACGCGCTGCATCTGGGCGCGCAAGCGCAGCTCGCGCACCAGGCGCGTTTTGCCGACGCCCGCCGCGCCCGTGATGAAGACCAGGCGGCCCTGCCCCTGCATCATACGCATGAGCAACCCTTGCAGGCGCGCGAGTTCAAACTCGCGCCCGACAAAGTTGCCGCTTTGGATGTACCCGCGCTTGGTCTCCTTGGTCTCAACGGGGAAGTCCAGCCCCGCCAGCTCGTTGATCGCCTGGATGACAGCGTTGGCGCTGCTGTAGCGGTTGATGGGTTCCTTCGTCATCAGTTTGAGGATCAACGCCTGCAACGCGGAGGGGACATCGGCGACGAAGTGCTGCGGCGGTTCGGGGCGGGCCTCCACATGCTGCCGCAGAATCTGCATGCTGCTCTCGCCGGTGAAGGGCAGGCTGCCCGTCACCACCTCGTAGAGTGAGACGCCCAACGAGTAGAGATCGGCACGATGGTCAACAGGATCGCCGCGCACGAGCTCCGGCGCGATGTACTCCGGCGTCCCGCGCACCCGTAACTGGCCCTCGCCCCGCGCCTCGCCGATCAACCCGAAGTCCATCAGCTTCACCACGCCATCCGGCATGATGCGAATGTTGCGCGGTTTCACATCGTAATGGATGAAGCCGCGCGAGTGGATGTACTGCAAGGCGCGGCAGACCTGCACGACGACCTCGTAGAGCCAATCGTATCCCTCGCGCCCTTGCCTGGCAATCGTGTGCAAATCCTCACCCGGCACGTACTCCATCGTGTAGAAATATTCGCGGGTATCGGCGACCTGGCTGAAGTCGTAGACCGTCACCAGGTTGGGGTGGCGCAATTGCGCCAGAGCGGTGAACTCGTATTTGAATTGGGCCAGACTGCGCTCGTCAATCAGATCGGTGCGGATCATTTTGAGGGTCATGGGCTGATCCTCGCGCAGGGTATCCTCCACCAGGTAAACGGTACCCATGCCGCCCTTACCGAGCTGTTCGACTATTGCGTAGCGATTATTGATGAGTGTGGACATGCTCAGCCGGTCCATCCTTTAGTTTCAACAAAGGACTTACGCGAGTATCGAGAACCTAACCACAGAGTACGCAGAGAGCGCAAAGAAAATTATCTATCAGCACTTTTCGACATCTTGACGTGATAAAAGTTGTCTTTTTAAGCCGCTTCAGCTGATTTTTAAGAAAAAAAACTCCGCGTCCTTTGCGTACTCTGCGGTTAAAGATGTTCAGGTCGCGCGATTACGTAAGTCCCAAACAATCAAATCGTAGCACAAGTGCGCAGTAAAACAACTGCCGCCCAGCAGATTATTGTCTCTAGTCGTATCTACTCAGGCTCTAGCCAGATCCGGCGTAGATGCACAAGCAGATTCCAGGCTGCTACACAATGTAGTGCTAGTTAATTCTGACTTGACGGGGATCTGACGATCCCCTCGGAGCCAGGGTGAGTAGTACCTCTAGTCTAGCATAACCCTGGATAACTACAAGGCGAATCGGCGAGTCAGCGAACGATTCTTTAGCAGCGCGCTTGCCTTTTCGCATCTTTGGGTTACAGTTTGGCAAGATACAAAGCATAAAAACTGAACCCAATCTGTTCATTCGCTGATTCGTGATGAAAGGAGCGCACTCATGCCTACTTTGGAAGATGCCCTACAACTGGCTACCGCTGCCCACCGTGGGCAAGTGGATCGCAATGGCGCTCCATACATTCTGCATCCGCTGCGCGTGATGTTGCAGCTGCACACCGAAGCCGAGCGCATCATCGCGCTGTTGCACGATGTGGTAGAGGATACGCCGCATACGCTGGCTGATCTCCACGCTGCCGGCTATCCGCCGGACATTGTGACGGTCGTTGACCACCTGACCCGCCGCGAGCAGGAGACCTATGACGCCTACATCACCCGCGTGCTGCAAGACCCCCTGGCCTGCCGTATCAAGCTGGCCGACCTGCGCGACAACATGGACCCAACCCGGCTCAAGGAATCCGGGGCGGCGGGGCTGGAGCGCCTGCAACGTTACCAACGGGCCTGGGAACGCATCAGCGCCAGCCTGCCGCCGCACGAGCGGCCCACGCCCCCACCCATTCCAAAGAGAGAGGACGGAGCCGAAGCCCCGTCCTCTGCTGATGGGTGCAAAACAACCTAGCTGACAATCTCCGCCAGCCCTGCCGGGGTGTAGGGCTTGGCGACCACGTCACGGATACCGTAGTTCATCAGATCGGTGGCACGCTCCACCCGTAGATCGGAGGCGACGACGAGCGTGCGCCCGGCGGCCCCGACCTTCTGCAATTTCTTGAGTATCTCCTCCACATCGGCCTCTTCCAGCACATTATCCACCAGAATGAGATCGAATGCGGCAGGGTCGGGCTGCCCATCCGGCGAGCGGGTGACAGTGTTGCGCGCTTCCTTGAGGCTCTTTTCCACAAAGCGGCTCCAGGGATCGGCATCGTCAATCAACAGGATGGATTTTCCGCCAGGAAACTGCGCCTTGGCAGGCTTGAATCGCTCGACGGGAACCAACAGCTCGAATTGCGCGCCACCCTCCGCGCGGTTGGCCGCCGCGATCTTGCCATCGATTTGGCGCAAGATCTGCATCGCCGCCGAAAGCCCTAGACCAGCGTGCATGCCGCCCTTCGTCCCGTAGAAGGCCGCCCAAATCTTGTCCAGCTCATCTTCGGGGATGCCCGGCCCCACATCAGAGATGCGCACGGCGACAAAGTTATCGTCCTCGCTCGCGGCAATCTCGATGAGGATGTGCGGATCCTCCACCTCCTCCATCGCCTCCAACGCATTGCGCAGGACGTACATGAAGGCCCGGCTCAACTGGGTAGCATCGGCGACGGCGTAGGGCAGATCCGGCTGTATCTCGTATGTGACCATGTCCGGCGGGAGCTGCATCATCAGTACCGTATCGTGGATGACATCATCCAACATGAGCGGCTCCGGTTGACGTTCGCGCGCCGGGCCGATGAGATGCTCCTTCACCGCGACAATCAGGTCGGCGCTCTCAGCGATCATCGCCAAATCCTCGCGGATGGAAGCGACCAGCTTCTTGTCGCCGCCCGTCGCCTCCAATGCGTCGAGGTCCTCGTACAGCCCGGCGACGCTGGTGGAGATGGGGAAGGCTTTGTTGCCTATCCAGTGGATTGCTTTGGTCGTAGCGGTGGCAATCGCCTCAAAGGTCTTGCTGCGCAGCAGCTCCGCGTGCGCCGCCTCCAGGTCGAGCAGCAGCTGCGCATTGTTGATCGCTACCGCGAGTTGATCGGCCATCGCCTGCAGGCTCGTGATGTCCTCATCGCTGAAGGCCGCCTCCTCGACGCTCTGCACCGTCACCGCGCCGATGACCCGCTCCTTGACCATGAGAGGTAAGGCCATCTCCGAGCGGGTGTGGGGGAGGTAGGGGTTCTTGAAGTGAACAGCTTCCTCGCCCACATCGAGCGCGATCCGCGCCTTGCGCAGGCTGGTCGCCGCGCCGATCATCGAGTGGCCGCCCACCGCCAGTCGGTGATTGGCGGCCAGCATCGCCTTGCCAGCCTCGCCGCGCCCGGCGCGCAATACCGCCCACTCGCCGGCTTCATCCAGCAAGAAGACGCCGGCGTAGTAGAAGCCGTAGGTGTCGCAAATGATGTCCACCATCTTGTTGAAAAGTTCGTCCATGTCGAGGATGGAAGTCACGTTGCGCCCCACCTCGGCGGCGGCCTCCAACAGCAGGGTGCGCCGCTCGGCGCGCGCCAACAACCGCCGATTCTCCAGGTGCAAGCGCGCGTTGTTGATCGCCACCGCGAGCTGATCGGCCATCGCTTGCAGGCTGGTGATGTCCTCGTCGCTAAAGGCTGCCTCTTCGACGCTCTGCACGGTGAGCGCCCCGATGAGCTCGTTGCCCACCATCAACGGCAATGCCATCTCCGAGCGCGTGCCCGGCAGATGCGGGTTCTTGAAGTGCACCGGCTCCTCGCCCACATCGAGCGCGATGATGGCCCGCTGCTCGCCGGTGGCGCGCCCGATCATCGAGTGCCCATCCACCTTGAGCTTGTGCCCCTCGGCGAGCATCGCCTTGCCCGATTCACCGCGTCCGGCGCGCAGCACCGCCCATTGCCGGGTATCATCAATCAGGAAGACGCCTGCGTAGTAGAAATCGTACTCGTCACAGATGATATTCACGGTCCGGCGCAACAGCTCCTCTGGATCCAAAATCGAGGTGATGTTGCGGCTCACCCGCGCGCCGGCCTGCAACAACCTGGCCCGCCGCTCTGCCAAATGGTTCTCTTTCGTCATTGTCTGCTCCTTACCCCGCGCCTACTCAGCGCCCAAAATTTCGTTGACCAGTTCCACCAACCCCGCCTCACGTCCCTTGACGAAATAGGCGCGCGCCCCACGCGAGACGGCGTCCTTGGCGCGGCTCACTTCGTCGAAGGCGGTGAGCACCACCACCGGTAAATCGGCCTGGATTTCCAGCAGTCTGCTGAGCAGCTGCAAGCCCGCGTTGGAATCATCAACGCCTTCCAGGTTGGGCATGTGCAAATCCAGAATTGCCAAATCGAACGGCTCCTCGGCGCGGGCCTGCTCGAAGAGCGCCAATCCAGCGATGGTATCGGCGGCGGTCTCCACATCGAAACCCGCCCGCAACAACGTCTTCTCCATGCTGCGTCGCACCAATCGTTCGTCATCCACTAGCAGTATTCTGATATCATCTGTCATGAACGGCTCCTTATGATTAAATAATGCTGCTTACACGGCTTATGCCGCACTTAGGTTTTTGCTACAGGGAGATGAATACTAAAGGTGGTACCTACACCCAGCTCGCTCTGCACGGTGATCTTACCCCCGGCCTGCCCGATGATCTGCGCGCACGCGGGTAATCCCAATCCCGTCCCCCCCCAGTCGCCTTTGGTAGTGTAGAAAGCCATCCAGATTTTGTCAATTTGATCCTCAGGGATGCCCGATCCCGTATCGGTGACGTGAACCACCATGAAGCCCTGCTCATCCGCCGGCTGGGCGCGCAGGCTCAACCGGGGCTTGGGCACACCCTGCATCGCCTCCATCGCGTTCTTGATCAGGTTGATGAAAACACGATTGAGCTGAATGCGATTGATAAAGACAGGTTGCACATCCGGGTCGAAATCAAATTGAGCCACGCCAGCTGGCAACCCCATCGAGGCGACCGTCTCCTTGAGCAATGCGGGCAGGGCCACCGACTCAGGAAGGTGCTTCCGCGCCGGACCGATCAGATCCTCTTTGATGTTCAGGATGGCGCGGGCGCTGTTCTGGATGATGTCCAGGTCCTCAAAGATAGATTCCACGCTGAGCATCCGCCGCAGTCGCTTGAGTGGAGGCCGATCCACATCCTCCTGCAACGCCGGCAAATCAATGTCGCGCTCCTCGAGCTGCGCGCGCGCTTCCAGGAGCATCTGCGCGAACTTGTGCGCCTGTAGCGCGTCGGGCAGCTCCGCGACCAGCGCGTTCGCCATGTAGAGGTATTTGCTCAAGTCCTCGGTGATGCGCGCCACGCTACCGGGGATGGGAGCGGCCTTGTTGCCCACCCAGTGGATCGCCTCACCGGTGGCGGTAGCGATGGCCTCAAAGGTCTTGCTGCGCACCAGCTCGTCGTGCGCGGACTCCAGATCGCGCAGCAACCGCGCGTTGTTGATGGCGATGGCGAGCTGGTCGGCCATCGTCTGCAAGCTCGTCACGTCCTCATCGCTGAAGGCCGCCGGCTGGGTGCTCTGCACCGTGAGCGCCCCGATCACCCCCTCCTTAACGATCAGCGGCAGGGCCATCTCCGAGCGGGTGTGTGGCAGGTGCGGATTCTTGAAATGCACCGGCTCCTCGCCCACATCGAGCGCGATCCGCGCCTTGCGCATGACCGTCGCCGCGCCGATCATCGAATGGCCGCCCACCTTGAGCTTGTGCTCGCTGGCGACCATCGCCCGGCCCGCCTCACCGCGTCCAGCGTGCAAAATCGCCCATTCGCCATCCTCATCAATGAGGAAGATGCCCGCGTAGTAGAAGCCGTAGGCATCGCAGATGATGTCCACGGTCTTGTTCAGCAGCTCGTCCAGGTCGAGGATCGAGGTCACGCCGCGCCCGACCGCCGCCGCCGCGACGAGCAAGCGTGCCCGACGCTCGGCGTCGTTGAGCAGCTGTTGATTCTGCGCGTGGAGCTGCGCGTTGTGGATAGCAATCGCCAGCTGATCGGCCATCGTTTGCAGCGCGTTGATGTCCTCGTCAGTGAAGGCCGCCGGCTGGCGACTCTGTACCGTGAGCGCGCCGATCACCTCATCTCCTACGAGCAGCGGCAAGGCCATCTCCGAGCGCGTATGCGGCAGGAGCGGATTCTTGAAATGCACCGGCTCCTCCCCCACGTCGAGCGCGATAATGGCCTTGTGCTGCCCCGTCGCCGCGCCGATCATCGAGTGCCCATCCACTTTGAGCTTATGCCCATCGGCGAGCATCGCCTTACCGGCGTCGCCGCGCCCGGCACGCAGCACCAGCCATTGATCATCCCCATTCTCCATGAGGAAGACGCCGGCATAGTAGAAACCGAACTCGTCACAGATGATGTCCACGGTGGTGTTGAGCAGCTCGTCCAGATTCAGAATCGAGGTGACGCTCCGCCCGACGGCTGAGGCGGCTTCCAACAGGCGCGCCCGCCGCTGCGAACGCTCCAGCAGCTTGCGATTCTGGACGTTCAACTCCGCGTTGCTCGCCAGGGCCTCGCTCAGCTCGCGGACCTTCTCCTCCAGCCGCGCCACCAACGTCTGCTGATAGGCCTGGCGATAGGTGTCATCCTCCAACAGCTCCCGCTTGCCGCCCAGGAAGGCACCCACCTGCTCCATGAAGTCATCGGGGTCCAAGGGCTTGGCGATGTAGCCATCACAGCCCGAGGCCAGGGCGCGCTCGCGCACATGCGCGGTGACATCCGCCGTGAGCGCGATGATGGGCGTCTGCGGCAACAAGGTCTTGATGCGCGTCGCCACCTCGTAGCCGGTAAGGTGCGGCATGTGCAAATCCACCAAGATCAGATCGGGGCGGATTTCGCCGGCCAATTCGATCCCCACCAATCCATCAGCGGCTTCGTAGAAATCATAGACGCGCGAAAGCAAGCGCTTGACCAATAAGCGCACTGAGGGCGTGTCATCAATGCAGAGCACTTTCTGTTTTCCGACTGAATCATTCATGATGCGGGCTCCGAATTTCGGCTTGAGAATCTGGGGCTAGCTGATAACAAAATTATAAACCGGAGTTGGTCTCTGAACAAGCTGACGGAAGAGGGGCTGCGTTGCTCGACGCAGCCCCCCTTTGGCAATGCATTGCTCAGTCTCTCATTACGGCCCAGCCCGCTCGGTATGCACCTGATAGGAGGTGCCGTCAGAGACGATGGATAGCGTGCCGTGCCGATCGGTGCGGTAGACCGGCAGGTCAATGACCCGCGCCAGGACGACGGGGGCCGGTTCGCCGGCCCAGTTGTCGCGCCCCACGCTGATGACCACAACCTCCGGGGAGACCGCCTGCAAGAAGGCCAGCGTGGTCGAGGTCTGCGCGCCGTGGCGCGGCAACAGCAGGACGTGACTTGCCAGCTGCGCCCCGCGCTGCGCCACCAGCGTCTCTTCGACGACGGTGGTCGCCAGCCCCGGCAGCAGAATCGCCACATCACGGTAGCGCAACTGCAACACCAATGGCCCCACACTCTCCGCCGGGGGCCAAAGCACTTCGAGCGTTACGTCGGTGTCCAGCTGCCAACGGGTCCCCAGCTGCCACAGCTGCGTGCTTTCCGCCGGGCGCGCCGCCAGCAGCCGTGCCCATTGCGCGTAGAGCGTCCCCCGCATCTCCTCGCCGGGGGGCATCGCCACCGCGTCCACTTCGTAGCGCTCCAACAGCGGGACGAGGCCCGCCAGACATTCGTTATCCCACGCCGTGAGCACCACCAGGTCGAGCTGACGATCCCAGAAGGGCATCCGGCGCCCGACGGCGCTGAGCATAGTTGGCGGATCCCCGCTGCCGTCAATGAGAACCTGCCGCCCGGTAGGGGTCTCGATGAAGATGGCCTGCCCCTGCCCCACATCGAGGATGTGGATGTGCAGGCGGCCATCGGGGCGGCTGAAGAGAAAGGCCCCCAACACCAGCAGCGCGCTCCCTCCGGCCACGAAGGTCTGGAAAGGAACCCGCTTCAAGCGGAGGAACCAACGCGCTCGCATCCGCAGCGAGGCGTCCTTCCAGGAGGTGAACAGCCCCAAAAGGGCGTAGTAGCCCCACAACAGCGGCGCAGCGATGTCGCCAATCGGCACCGAGGCCAGCGGGAAGTCCGCAGTCCAGCGCACCACCTCGATGGTGTAGGTCAATACCGCCCAGGCGGGCCACACGGCCAGCCGCCCCAGCGGTAGCGAAATGAGTGCAGCTAAAAGCGCCAACCCTCCCCAAACCATAACCATCGCTTGCACCGGCAAAATCAAAAAATTGGTCAGCATCGTCACCAGCGACAGCCGCCCGAAGTGCGCCAGGATCAGCGGGGTGGTGGTGATTTGCGCCGCCAGCGTGACGATGAAGGCCTCGCTGATGGCCTTGACCAGCCCCTTCGCCAGCCGCTCGCCAAACAACCCCGTGAAGAACTTCTCGAAGAAGCGAGTCAAGGGGTCGGTGTAGAAGATCAGGCCGGCGGTCGCGGCGAAACTGAGCTGGAAGCCCACATCCCACAGCACCCACGGATCCAACAGCATCATCAACAGCGCGGCGACAGCCAAGGTGGTCGGCCCGTGCTGGCGACGCCCAAAGTACTGCGCGAAGATCGTCGTCGCCCCCATGATCGCGGCGCGGACAACCGCCGCCGCCGCCCCGACCAACACCGTGTACGCTCCAATGCTGACGACGGCCAGCCAGACCGCCACCTTCTCCTGTTTACGGAAGATCAGCCGCAGCCGCTCCATGAAGATGGCCGCGATGATGCTGATGTTGAAGCCGGAGATGGCGACAATGTGGCTCGTCCCGGTGGCGACAAAGGCCTCGTTGAGATCGCGCGGGATGCCGCTCTCCACGCCGAGCAGGATGCCCGCTAGCAGCGAGGCCTGCGGTTCCGGCAGGATCGCCAGCAGCCGCGCCAGCGCGTGCTCTTTGAAGCGGAAAAGTCCGGCGCGAAGCGGACAACACTGCCGCTCGGCCACCACCCGCACATCGCCGCGCCGCAGCAAGGCGTGGATGCCCTTGCGCGCCAGATAATCCCGATAGCTGAAGCTCTCGAAGGCGGGTGGGGTTTCCAATAGCCCCTGACACTGCACCCGGTCGCCGTAGCGCGCGGGGGTGTAGACCGGCGCTTTGACCAGCACCAGCCCTGTCGCGGGTATCTGCCGCCCATTGGGGAGGGTCAGCGATTCGGCTTGTACACGGAGGTTGGTGTAGAGCGGGCGGCGGTCAGGCTCCCCCATGACGATCCCCGTCACTGTGACCTGGCCGATGTCGTTGTAGGCGGCGATGTGCGGCGGGGAGAGATCGGGCGTCGTCAGCCACATCCGCCCCGCGCCCAGCAACAACCCACACAACCCCCACACAGCGCGGCGGCTCCATGGCGTCTCGGCCCAGCCTGCCTGCACGACCATCGCCACGGGCAAGGCCAACCAAAACCACACCGGATCAAAAAGAGCGGCTTGGATCAGCACAATGCCGCATGCCCAAGCCGCTGCAAAAACCACCAAGCGGGTCACAAGAACCTCTAATTAGAACACAAGCTGTTCCTCTGTCTCAACTACCCGAAAGCGCCTCGCTGAGGGAACGGATGTCGTAGAAGGGGCCATCCTGCGGGGTGATGCAACGCACGCGCAACTCCGCCAGGGGCGCCTGCTGTCCATCCACCAGAATAAAACCCTGTTCACGTTCCAGAAAGCCGTAATGGGAGCCGATTTCGATCTCGAACTGTTGCGCGACCTCTTCTTGCAGGGACTCCGCGCGCTGTGGTTGGGTGATAACGATGAAAGCGTCGTTGCCGCCAAAGCCCAGGAAGTCGTTCTCCACCGCGTCGCGGTCGAGCGCCTCGGCGATGATGCGGGTGATACCCCGCAGGAGATCATCGGCGGCCATGAAGCCATAGACCTCGCGGAAGGGGCCAAGGTGGCTGATGGCGAAGCGCAGCAGCGCCCAATCTCCCTCCGGGTCGTTCATCACCAAGTGGCGCAGCTGCTCCTGCATCAACGCACCTGCCGGCAGGCCGGTGGTGGGGTCGGTGCGATTGGAGGTAATCGCCCGTTGCAGGGCGTTGCGCACGCGCAACGCCACCTCATCTGGATCGAAGGGTGAAGCGATAAAGTCATCTACGCCCAGTTCCAAGCCGCTGAGGCGCTCCTGGTGCAGATCTTCATCGGCCAATAGCATCAGGAAGATGTGCTGGGTGCGAGTGATACCGCGCAATTGCTGCGCCACTTCTGCACCCGTCATCTCTGGCAAAGAGGTGCTCACCACGATGGCTTGCGGCAACAAGCGCGTCGCCATCTCCAGGCCATCGGTGCCATTGGTCGCCAGGGAAACTTTGATGTCGGCGGCCTCGAAGCGCTCCTGCAAGATACTCGCATTTACGGAATCGTCTTCAATCAGTAGAACTCGTCCTTCCACAGCTTCACTCCTTCCGGGCAGAGTTAAGAGCAACTTTGTTTAGTCATCCCTGTGACACCTTCATTATATTAGCGAACTTCTCCAACGTCAAGTTTAGGCAGGTATCAGATTTTTACAAGCAAGGGAATCGAAACAGATCACAAGCTCCGCAAGAAGGCCAGGACAATGCGCGGCGTCACCTGCGCTTCGATCCAGGCCGCCAGCAACAGGAGCGGCAACACGACCGCCACAAAGAGCTTGACGAAGCGCCCCGTCTCGCGCAAGATGCCCAAAACGCCGCCGCCTTTCTCCGGCTCACGGAGAATCACCGCGCCGATGCGCACCGCTTGCGCCGTGGCGAGAATCGCCGCCGGTAATTCGATGATGCCATGCGGCAGCACAAACGCGCCCAGGAAAGCCCACGGATCCATCCCCACGCGCGGCACCTGCCACACGATGTAGACGATGATGACAATCGGCGCCATCAGCATCAACAAGGCCAGAATCCCCAACGTAAAAAGCCCCAGCACTGCCGCGCCCGCCAGGGTGCGGGCATTGTGCCACCAAATGCCCCATGCAGAGAAACTCTGCAACAGCCCGGACGCCTCCGCGGTGCGCGCAAAGGTACCCAGATCCAGCTGCTCCACATCCAGGGAGAGATATTGCAACGGCAGCGGGAAGCGCGCCACAGCCCACCAGCCCAAGAGCACTCCGCCCGCAAAGACGACGAGGACGGTCAAAACGAGCTCCCAACGCAGATCCTTGAGAATCTCCGGCAGCTCGTGGCGGTAGAAGTGTTTCACGCCGCGCCGAGGGCGCAGCGCTGTCACAAAGGTCTGCCAACCGCTGCTCAGGTCCAGCTGATCCAGCTCGCGGCCTAGCAGATGCTCGCGGTTGAAGGTATGCACGCCCAGGCGGACCAGAATCAATGTCACAATCAACAGCGCGAAGGCCACCAGCCACAGCGCCAGGAAGTTGTTAAAAAGCAACAACCCCGCTTCCGCCTGGAGCAGAAAGGCCATCGGGATGATGATGAAGCTAGCGACGAGGTTCGCCGCGCGCACGCTGGTCGCCTGGCACGAGACCACCACCGCCGCCGTCACCATCACCAGCGCCTTTGATGTCGCCAGCACCAGCGAGACCAGGAGCAGATGCGGCGTGGGCCACCAGCCCAGATTCAGTCCCAACAGCAGCAAATAGAAGCCCATGCCGATGTAACTCGCTACCACGGGCGGGGCGGTCGCCGCCAGGAGCTTGCCCACGTAGAGCTGCAAATCGGTGAGCGGCGTCGCCAGCAAAGGCTCCAGGCTGCGCCGTTCTTTCTCGCCCACGAAGGTCTCCAAGGCGATCACCAGCGAGAAGGTGCTGGGGAAGAAGCCGACGACCAGCATCAAGAAGGGGAAAAGGCGCTCCATCAGGATGTCCGCATTATACTGGTTGACGAAGGCCACGCCGCGCGCCGCTGCGAAGTTAGCCAGGAAGGGAAAGACCAACACCAGGAAGAGGATCGGCGCGAGGATGCGCCAATCGCGCAGCGTATCCTGGATCTCTCGCCGCATCACCACCAACGCAGGGCGCAAATCTGGCAGCCACGGCTGCTCCGACATCCCCCGCGATTGTCGTTGAGGTTGGGTTATCGCGCTCATTCTGTCGCTCCTACCACTCGTAGATAAATCGCTTCCAGGCTCTGCGCCACCTCACCCAACGTGAGTACCGCGTAATCCTGCTCCAACAACCGCCGCAACAGCATCGGGTTGATTTGCGCTGGCTCCGGCGCGCGATAGCGAATCGTCCAGGGCGTCACTTCCTCCACCGTGGCGTACTGCTCCACCAGAGCGCGCACCCCGTTCTGTGGCGCTTTTGCAAAGCGCACTTCCATCAACGGCGGACCTAGCAGCTGCGCTTTCAACTCCGCAATCGTCCCCTGCGCCACGATCTGCCCCTGGCGGATGATAGCGATGCGGTCGGCCAACTCCTCCGCCTCCGGCAGATTGTGTGTGCAGATGATCACCGAGCGCCGGTCGGAGCGCATCTGGTGGATGCCATCCCGCACCAGCCGCGCGCTCTGCGGATCCATCGCCGAGGTCGGTTCATCCAGCAACAGGACCGCCGGGTCGTGCAGCAAAGTACGGATGAGTGCGATCTTCTGCGCCATCCCCTTGGAATACTGCCCTAACCGCCGCCCCAAGACATCGTCCATCTTGAACCAGCGCGCCAATTGCTCAATACGGGTCTGCCGGTCGCTCAAACTCATCCCGCGCATCTGCCCGAAAAAATCCAGATACTCGTAGCCCGACATGCGCGTGTAGAGGCCAGGGGCCTCGGTCAACACCCCTACGCGCTGCCGCACCTCCTGCGCCTGCGTAACCACGTCAAAACCGGCGACCTCCGCGCGCCCGGCGGTGGGGCGCAGGATCGCCGAAAGCATCCGCACGGTGGTTGTCTTGCCGGCCCCGTTCGGCCCCAGCAACGCCAACACCTCGCCAGGCTGCACTTCCAACGTGACCTGATCCACAGCCACCAGCGAGTCGAACTTTTTAGTCAGTCCCTGCATCTTGATCATACTCATACTCCTTTAACCTACGTTTAACATTATATCACATTGTGTGACGCTGCTAAAAAGCATGAGCGACCCCTACGGGATAACGCAAAAGGGGCGCTCTTGCCGTAGGCAAAAGCGCCCCCTGATTGCGCAGTTCAGCAAAGCTGAGCTATGCTGTGAACTCGTACACCTGCACGCCGTTGACCCACACGGTGAAGGACTCGCCCTCCGGCAGGCTGCCCAGGTTGACCGAGGCGGTGAAATCGTCCAAGACCTGGATGCACATCTCGTCAGGATCTACGGCGAACACGATCTCAAGATGGATCTCATTGCGCTCGTTCGGCTCATTCCGCGTCACCAGCACCTGATGGCAGGGCGTGGGACGGATGCCGTTCAATACTATCTCGAACTAAACCGGGTAGCTTTCCATGACGAGGATGCGCACCTGCACCTCCGCGCCATCCACCGAACCGACCACGGTAAGATCGAGCGGCGGATCATCCGAAGAAATCGGCGCGCCACTGTTTACGGGCGGCGTTTCGGGCGCGGCAACACCGCGATGGGCACAGCCCACCACTACCATTAGCAACAACGCACATAGCAACAGGGGCTTTTTCATCGTTCCTCTCCTTTATCTGTTGATGATATGGGCCATCTTACCGGCCTGCAGTATAAACGTACAATCCTTCCCAAGGGTTCCACTGGCCAAGAAATTGACTTCTTCACAAAGCGACGTATAATTCTCTCCGCCGCCAAGTTGTGCTATTATAGCGACGACACGGCGGTTTGCGTTTTATCACAGGCAAGAGGATGAACGAACAAACCGTAACCCGTATTTTGGATCTGGAAAGCCAGGCGGTGCAGGTTTATGAAACCGCGCAAGGCCAGGCCAGGCAGCGGCTGAGCGAGGCTGAGGCGCAAGCTGCCGCCCTGCTGGAGCAGACGCGGGCGGCGACGGCGCAACGGATCGCGCGGCAACGTGCAGAGACCGAGGCCCGCATCGCCGCCGAACGTGCGCAACGCCTGGCCCAGGCGCGCGCGGAGGCCACCGCGTTGCGCTCTCAGGCCGTCCCCTTGCTCGATCTGATCGCGCAAGGGCTACTACAACGGATCGCTGCCACGGAGTAACATGGCCTTCCTCAATCCCACACCTTACGCCGCTGTGCAGGCGACCACGCGCGCGCTCTACGCCGACCTGCTCACACCGGAGCAGCTCGCCCTACTCGCCCGCGCCCCCGATACGGCGACACTGCTGGCGCAGCTGGGGCAGACGCCCTACGCCCCCTATCTCGATATCGCCCGGCAATTGCTTACCCCGCGCCGCATCGTGTACCAGCTCCGCCTGCACCTGGCGGCGGTGTATGCCAAACTGCTGCACTTTGCCCCCAAGCCGGCGCGCGAGCTGCTCGGTGAATTGTGGCGCTTGTACGAGGTGAACAACCTCAAAGCCGTGCTGCGTGGCATCGAACAGGGCGCCACCTGGCGCGAGGTGCGCTTTTTGCTGGCCCCGATGCCGCACCATACCGTCCTGCCCCTGAACACCCTGCTGCGGCTCCTGGAGACAGACAGCATCGAGCGCGCCATCGAGCGCCTGCGCGGGTTGCCTGCCTACTACAAACCCCTCCTGGCCGCCCTGCCTCGCTATCGCGCTGAGGAAACGGTCTTCCCGTTGGAAATCGCCCTCGATCTGGAGTATCGCCGCGCGCTGTGGCAGCGGATGGCGCAGTTGCCCCAGGCCGACCGCGAGCAAGCCTTACCCCTGTTGGGTTTCTTGCTGGATACCGACAATCTCTTGTGGGCTTTACGATTTCGACTTTATCAGCGCCTCAGCGAAGAAGAAATCATCAACTACACGTTGGCCGAGCACGATCAAGTGTCGCCCGCTACCATCCGCGCGATTGCTGCGGGTGCCGATGTTGCGGATGTTATCAAACGCACCTTTAGCCACATCCCTGCCGTGCAAACGCTGAAAATCTCCCGGCAAGGAGCCTTGCTGCCGCCGGGAACCTGGTTGCCGGCTTTGGAACAGGTGTTGTACGCGCAGCTCCTCGCGCGTTGCCGGCAGTGTTTCGTGGGCGCTACATTTCATATTGGCGCGCCCCTGGCGTATGTGATCCTGGCAGAGGCCGAGCTCCGGGATTTGACTGCGCTCGTCGAGCGGGTGGCCGGATAGGAGAAGCGCGATGTTCAAACCCCAGCCGATGCTCCGCGTTGAACTGCTCATCCCCGAAGCCGATATCATTCCTGTGACCGAGGCGCTGGCGCGCAGCGAGCTTTTCCACCTCGATGCGGCAGAGGGGACGCCCACAGTTAAAGCCTCCAACACTAAATTGAGCTGGCACAATCGCGCGCTTGATTTCGCCGCGTTGGAACGCCGCACCCTCACCGTGATGGAAGAGCTGCACATCACTCCCGGCGAACAACCACCCATTATCCACCTGATCAGCCTGGAGATTGCACAACGCGACATCGTACATCTGGAGCAGGAAGCCGAGCCGCTGGTCACTGCGTTGGAAGCGGCGCAACGCCGGCTGGCGCAGTTGCAGCAGTACGAGCGGCAGCTACAACCGTTGGCGCAAGTGGAGATAGATTTGGGGCAGTTGCGCCAGCTGCGCTACACCTTTGCGCTATTGGGCACCCTGCCGGCCCCGCAGCTCGAACGATTGCGCCACAGCCTGGAGCAACTGCCCTATATGCTGACCGTGCTTCGCCGCGACGGCGATCTGCTCACGGTGTTGCTCTTTGGCGCGCAACAGCACGCCGACATTCTGGCCCGCGCCGCGCGCAGCGCCTACCTGACCCCCTTGCCCATCCTGGAACAGTATCGCGGCACGCCGCAAGATGCGCTGCGCGCGCTGCAAGAGGGGCAACAGCGCACCCGCCAACACATCGTCCAATACGAAGCCGAAATCGAACGGCTGCACGCGCTGCGCGTATTACACCTGCGCTATCTGCTCTGGCGCGTGCGCGCCAGCCGCACCGTGGCAGAAACCATTGCCCGCTACGATTACCTCCACCACATCTACGCGGTGGATGGTTGGCTCCCGGCAGAGGCATTACCCCAGTTGCAGGAGACGCTGCGCGCCCTCTCCGAAAATGTGGTCTTCGAGGTTAGCCCGCCCGCTGCGAGGGAATTTGCGCGCGTGCCGATTGCCCTGGATAACCCACCACTGCTGCGCGCCTTCCAAAGCCTCGTCACCACCTATGGGCGGCCCGGCTATGGCGAACTCGACCCCACGCCCTTGCTGGCGCTCACCTTCCCGCTAATTTTTGGCTTCATGTTCGGCGATGTAGGGCATGGCTTGCTGCTGGCCCTGGTGGGCGCGCTGCTGCTAAGCCGCAAAATCTCAGCCTGGCGCGATTTAGCCCCGTGGGGTGGCATCCTGCTGGCCTGTGGCAGCGCCGCGATGGGCTTTGGCGCACTTTACGGAAGTTTATTCGGTTTTGAGGATGTGTTGCCGGCACTCTGGGCACATCCATTGGAAAGCACCACTGACGTATTGCTGGTTGCGGTTGGGCTGGGAGTGGTGCTGCTGAGCGTGGGAATGCTCTACCACATTCTCAACGCCGCGCTCAGCCGCAACTGGGGGCAATTGCTCTTCAACCGTAACGCGCTGGCCGGCCTGTTCTTCTACTGGTCACTGCTGGGCCTGGGGCTGAAGGTTTTCGGCGTTGCGTTGCCCCTTTCCACATCGCTGCTGGGCGGATTAGCGTTCCTGTGTGGGGCGCTAGTGACCTTCTCCGAACCGCTGGGAGCGCTGCTGCGCGGGCAACGCCCGCAATTCCACGAAGGCGTCGGCACCTACCTGATTCTGGCGTTCTTCGAGCTCTTCGAGACGCTGCTGACCCTGTTCAGCAACACCCTCTCCTATGTGCGGATGGGCGCGTTTGCGGTGGCGCACGGCGCACTGAGCCTGGTCGTCTTCATCATCGCCCGTATCCTCAGCCGCGAGGGCAGCCTGGGCTACTGGTTGATTGTCGCGCTGGGCAACCTCTTCATCATCGGCTTCGAGGGCCTCATCGTCGGCATCCAAACCCTGCGCCTCGAATACTATGAATTCTTCAGCAAATTCTTCACCGGCAACGGCATCCCCTACCGCCCGCTCACCCTGTTGCCGAAGACTGATGCGTGAAACGTGAAACGTGATCAGAAATCTTCACGCCTCACGTTTTACGAAATTCGCCATTCGCCATTCGCCATTTGAGATTTGAGATTTGAGATTCGCCTTTTCGCTGACTCGCTTTATCGCTGATTCGTACAGGAGGCACTATGCGTATTCTAATCGTTCTTGCAGGATTGTTACCTTTGATTCCGGCCACCATTGCGCTGTTGCGCGGGGCGCGGTTGGAGCGTGTGCTGGCGACGCGTCGCCTGGTCTTCGGTCTGAGCGCCGTCAACGTCTTGATGGGCCTGTTGTTGTTGGGACTTGGCGGCGTCTGGCTCTTCGCGCCGGAGACTGCCATAGCCGCAGGTCTGGCGCAGGAAGTCGCTGGCGATCCCTACCAATCGCTGGCGGCGGCGCTGGCGGTGGGCGTTGGCTCGCTGGCGGCGGGCTACGCGGTCAGCGCGACCGGCGCGGCGGCCATCGGCGCGATCGCCGAACGCCCCGACACCTTCGGGCGCGCGCTGATCTTTGTTGGATTGGCGGAAGGCGTCGCCATCTACGGCCTCATCATCGCCTTTATGATTTTGAACCGCTAACCCATGCACCTGCACGTCATCGGTCATCAGAACGCCGTTTGGGGCTTTGCCCTGGTCGGCGTGCCGGGAAAGATCGTGCGGACGGCAGCGGAACTGCACGCCGCGCTCGATGCGGTGTTGGCGGATACCACTGTGGGCATCATCATACTGACAGACGATGTGGCGGCCCTGGCCCACGAGCGAATCGAGGCGCTCAAAACGCACTCCGTTCCGCTGCTCATCGAGATTCCCGGCCCCGAAGGCCCGCGCCCCGATAGCCCTGACATTGGCGCGGTGCTGCAACAAATCACTGGAGTGCGGTTATGAGCGAGACATCCCAATTCGAGCAACTGCGCCGGGCCATTCTGAGGCAGGCCCGGCAGGAGGCGCAGCAGGTGCTAGAGCAGGCCGAAGCGCAGGCCGACGCCCTGTTACAATGCGCGACGGCGCAGGCGGAACAGGAAGCCCAGCAGCAGTTAGCCGCTCATCATCAGCAGCTAGCCCAGGCAACGGAACGTGCCACAGCGCAGGCGGAACTAGAAGCCCGGCTCTTCCTGCTGGAGCAGCGCGAGTTTTTATTGGATGAAGTGCTGGCGCGTGCGCGGGAGCAGCTGGCGAGCGTTGCTACCTGGCCGACCTACCCGGAACTGGCGGTGCAGCTGGCGCGTGAAGCCATCGCCCAGCTCCACGCCCCGGAAGTCATCCTCGAAACCGACCCGCAAGCACAGCACGCGCTCGATTTCGCTGTGCTGGAAGCATTGGGCGCAGAGTTCGGCGTCGCCGTGACCCTCGGCCCGCCGCTATCGGAAGGGCTGGGCGTGGTGGCGCACACCCCTGACGGGCATCGCCGCTACGATAACACCCTGGCGGCCCGCCTGGAGCGGCTCTATCCCCAACTGCGCCCGGAAATCTACGCGCTGTTGGCAGGCGACAAGTAGCAAGCCACAAGCGACAAGTAACAAGAATTCAGTAACAAGCAACTAGCAACCAGCAACTAAAACTATGAGCGAATCACAACAAATCGGCAAAGTTATCTGGGTCAACGGCCCGGTGGTGCGCGCGCGCGGCTCACGGCAGGTGGGCATGATGGACGTGGTCGAGGTGGGCGATGAACATCTGGTCGCCGAGGTCATCGGTCTGGTGGATGATATCCTCACCCTGCAAGTCTACGAGGAGACCGCCGGTCTCAAGCCCGGCGCGCCCGTCTTCGGCACGGGCCATCCGCTTACGGTAGAGCTGGGGCCGGGCCTGTTGCGCAGCATCTTCGATGGCATCCAACGCCCGCTGCCCGTGCTCGAACTGCGCAGCGGTGCGTTCATCGGGCGCGGCATCAAGACCACGCCGCTGTATCGCAAGCAACGCTGGCCCTTCACGCCTACCGCGACGGTGGGCGCGCAGCTGAGCGGCGGCGCGGAACTCGGCACCGTGCCAGAAACCGAGCTGATTGCCCATCGCGTGCTGCTGCCGCCGACACTGGCGGGTGAGCTGGTGTGGCTTGCGCCGCCCGGCGAGTATACCATCACCGAGCCGGTGGCCCGCGTGCGCACGCCGCAGGGCAGCGAGGTCGCGGTGATGATGCTCCGGCAGTGGCCGGTGCGCCGTCCGCGTCCGGTGCAGCGTCGCCTGCCGCCGAGCGAGTTGCTCACCACCGGTCTGCGCGTGCTGGACAGTTTCTTCCCCCTGGCGCGGGGCGGCACAGCAGCGACGCCCGGCGGCTTCGGCGCGGGCAAGACGCTCACTCAGCACAGCATCGCCAAATGGAGCGACGCCGATATTGTGATCTATGTGGGCTGTGGTGAGCGCGGCAACGAGATGACGCAGGTATTGCAGGAATTTCCCGAACTGCGCGACCCCCGCAGCGGCAAGCCCCTGCTGGAGCGCACGGTATTGATCGCCAACACCTCCAATATGCCCGTTGCGGCGCGTGAGGCCAGCATCTACACGGGCGTGACCATCGCCGAGTATTACCGCGACATGGGGTACAACGTCGCGCTGATGGCCGATTCCACCTCGCGGTGGGCCGAGGCGCTGCGCGAGATTTCCGGTCGCCTGGAAGAGATGCCCGCCGAGGAAGGCTATCCTTCGTATCTGGGCGCGCGGCTGGCGGAGTTTTACGAGCGCGCCGGGCATGTGATTACGCTGAATGGCGCGCAAGGCTCGGTGAGCCTCATCGGCGCGGTCAGCCCGCCCGGCAACGATTTTTCCGAGCCGGTGACGCAGAACACGCGGCGCTTCGTGCGCTGCTTCTGGGCGCTCGATAAGACGCTGGCGGCGGCGCGGCACTTTCCCGCCATCAACTGGCTGGAAAGTTATAGCGAATATGTTGAGGCGCTCGCGCCCTGGTGGGAGGCGCAGGGCTTCGCCGATTGGCGCGCACTGCGGGCGCAGGCGTTGGGGATTTTGCAGCAGGAGAGCCGCTTGCAGCAGATCGTCAAACTGGTGGGCGTGGATTCGTTGCCCGATGTGGAACGGCTCACGCTCGATACGGCGCGGCTGCTGCGCGAGGGCTTCTTGCAACAGAACGCGCTCGATCCGGTGGATGCCAGCACGCCCCTCGGCAAACAGCTCGCCATGCTCGCGGTGATTTTGCACGTTCACGCACGCGCAGCGGGCATCGTCGCGCGCGGCTGCCCGGCGAGCCTGATCCACGCGCTGCCCGGCATCGGCAAGCTCGTGCGGATGAAAATCGCCATCCCCAATGTGGATTATGAGCCTGCTATGGCCGAGCTTCGCAAGGAGCTGGATGGGCAGTTGGATGAGCTGGCGCGCAAGTATGAGGTCGCAGACCTCACGCAAAGCCGCCAAGCCGCAGAGATTTCATAGGTTTTCTGTAACTGCTCAGGTGGGACGCACTTTTAAGCCTACCAGGGTAGCCAGTCCCGCAAAAATTTAACCTTTCAATCGTAATCTAAGTGCGTCCCACCTTTGGCTGAGTAGTTACGGTTTTCTTAGCGCCTTTACGCCTTAGCGTGAGGCTCTGATTGCCTGAATGGAGTCAATAATGAACGGTGGACAAGAAATCATAGGGGTAAGTCGCATCACCGGGCCGCTGGTAGTAGTGGAAGGCTTGACCGGCGTGGGCTACGATGAGGTCGTCGAGGTGTTGGACGGTCAGCAGCGACTTCGCCTGGGCCGCGTGTTGGAGGTGGGCGAGCAGATGGCGGTCATCGAGGTGTTCGCCGGGACCACAGGGCTTTCCATTGAAGAGACCCACATACGTTTCCAGGGGCGCACCTTCCACCTGCCGGTGACGCGGGAGATGCTGGGGCGCGCGTTCAATGGTCTGGGTCAACCCCTCGATGGCGGCCCGCCGCCTCTGGCCGAGCGCTGGGCCGATATCAACGGGCAGCCTATCAACCCCACCGCACGCCGCTATCCCCGCGAAGCTATCCAGACGGGGATTTCAGCGATTGATGGCCTCAACACGCTGATTTTGGGGCAGAAACTCCCCATCTTTTCCGGCAATGGGTTGCCGCATAACGCACTCGCGGCACAAATCGTGCGCCAGGCGCAGCTCGCTGGCGGTGCAAATCGCACTAATTTCGCCATCGTGTTCGCGGCGTTGGGCGTCTCGCACGACACCGCCGAGTATTTCCGCGCTGAATTCCGCGCCAGCGGCGCGCTCACCCGCGTCGCCATGTTCCTCAATCTGGCCGATGACCCGCCCATCGAGCGGCTCATCACGCCACGCGCCGCGCTCACGCTGGGCGAGCATCTGGCGTTTACGCACGGGATGCATGTGCTGGTCATCCTCACCGATATGACCAACTATTGCGAGGCGTTGCGGCAGGTCTCCAACATTCGCGGCGAAGTGCCCAGCCGCAAGGGCTATCCCGGCTATCTCTATAGCGAGCTGGCCGCGCTCTACGAGCGCTGTGGACAGTTGCGCGAGGGCAGCGGCTCACTCACCCTGCTCCCCATCCTCACCATGCCCAATGACGACATCACCCATCCCGTCCCCGATCTGACCGGCTACATCACCGAGGGGCAGATTGTGCTGAGCCGCCCACTGCATCGCAGCGGCGTCTATCCCCCCATCGCCGTGTTGCCGTCGCTTTCCCGGTTGATGAAGGACGGTATCGGAGAAGGGCGCACACGCGCTGACCATGCGCACCTGGCAGCGCAACTGTACGCGGCCTACGCGCGGGTGCAGGATGTGCGCGCGCTGGCCTCCGTCATCGGCGCGGAGGAGCTATCGCCGGTGGATCAGGCATACTTACGTTTTGGGGAAGCGTTCGAGCAGTGCTTTGTGGGGCAAGATTCCACCGAGTGCCGCAGCTTCGCAACCACGCTCGATAGTGGCTGGGCGCTCCTGCGCCTCTTGCCCCGCGATGAGCTCACCCGCATCACCGAAGAGGAGTTGGTGGTGCATTATCAGGAAAGCCGTGATTAGTGAGCAGAGTAGACGAAACTCACTGCTCTCTGCTCACTAATCTCTACGGACTACGTCATGGAACAACAAATCACGCCCACCCGTAGCAATCTGCTGCAAACCCGCGAGATGCTCGCGCTGGCCCGCGAAGGCCACGAAATCCTCGACAAGAAGCGTGAGGTGCTCACGAGCACGCTCCTCCGGCTGGCGGAGGAGGCGCAGGCGCAGCAGGCCGCCCTCCACGCTGCGCTGGCAGTGGCCTACGCTGCGCTCGCCGAGGCGCGGCAGACGATGGGGCGCGAGCGGCTGGAGTGGGTGGCGATGGCCGTCCAGAAGAGCGTCGAGGTCGAAATCACGCTGCATAGCATCATGGGCGTGGCAACGCCCACCATTGCAGCGCAGGGCGGCCCGCCGGAGATGGCCTACAGTCCCGGCGATACGCCTGTGGCGTTGGATGAAGCGGTAGCGCAATTTCGCGCGGCGTTGGCGCTATTGCCGGAGACGGCAGCGACGCTCACCACCGTCTGGCGGCTGGCCCGCGAGCTCCAGAAAACGCAGCGGCGCGTCAACGCCTTGCAGCACGTCCTCATCCCCCGCTATGAGGCCGCCGTGACCAGCATCGCGAATGCCCTGGAAGAGCGCGAGCGCGAGGAAACCTTCCGCCTCAAACGGCTGAAGGGACGACAGGAACGGTAGCGTCTGTGTGAATGCCACCAGCGGGCTTCGAATATTCGAAGCCCGCTGGGACAACAATACAACTCACATTTACAGCGAAAGAGCCGGTGATTTTTCCAGCAGCGACATTTCGTGTTCCAAAACGTAGTTCAGAACCGTGCGCAACACTATCGTAGCTGATAACAGCAAGATGTCATTCCATTCCGGCCACAGTGCAGTCTTGAGAATATCTGCGGCCACCTGGAACTCCAGCGCCAGCACCAGAGATTTGCCCAGCTCCAAACGTAGCAGAGATGGATGCAATGAGCAATTGCGCCGAAAAAGTATCCGCAGGTACTTCTGCATCGTTTGACCAACGCCCAGCAAGATGATCAACGCCCCACATGCCTCCACTATACCTATGAGATAGTGGATGATGATCTCTAAAAATTCTATCAGCGCGTTATCACCAATTTGCTGAAGTAACAAGGGCGCCTCCTCAAATCAGGATGCAAGATGGCAGCATTAACTACCCCCCACCTGTTCGCTGATGAACTATTAGCTGCGGCGACGCAAAAAAGCCGGAATCTCGATATTTTCTCGATCCACCAATCCTGGCAGCGCGACCTCCTGTACCTCGCGGCGCTGCGCGTGGCGCGCCCGTGGCTGCTCCTCGCCATCGAAGCCGGTGGCGATTACCGTGATGCGCAGGTCGTCGCCCATCGCCTCATCCACCACCGCACCGAAGATCAGGTTCACATCGGGATGCGCCGTCTCGCGGATGATCGAAGCCGCTTCGTTGACCTCGAAGAGCGTCATGCTATCGCCGCCGGTGATGTTGAAGAGGATACCTCGCGCGCCATCAATGGTGATGTCAAGCAGCCGGCTGGAGATGGCTTGCTGCGCCGCCTCCACCGCGCGATTTTCGCCGTTCGCCCGGCCCACGGCCATCAGCGCCGCGCCCCCCTCCTGCATGATCGCCTTCACGTCGGCGAAGTCCAGGTTGATCAGGCCCGGCACGGTGATCACTTCGGTGATCCCCTGGATGCCCTGGCGCAACACGTCGTCGGCCACGCTGAACGCATCCCGCAGGCTCACCCGCTTCTCCGTGATCTCCAACAGACGGTCGTTGGGGATGACGATGAGCGTATCCACTACCTGCTTGAGGTTCTCGATGCCCTCTATCGCGGCCTGCGAGCGTTTGGTCGCCTCGAACGAGAAGGGGCGCGTGACGACACCGATGGTGAGCGCCTTCAGCTCCTCCTTGGCAACCCGTGCGATCACCGGCGCGGCCCCGGTTCCCGTCCCGCCGCCCATGCCGGCAGTCACGAAGACCATATCGGCCCCCTGCAACACCTCGCGGATCTCATCCTGGGATTCCTCGGCGGCCTTGCGCCCCTCTTCGGGGTTCCCGCCGGCGCCCAGGCCGCGCGTGACCGCATCGCCGATCCGCAATCGCTTCGACGCTTCCGAGAGCAACAAAGCCTGTGCATCGGTGTTGACTGCGATGAAGTCAACACCTTGCAAGCCCTCCTCGATCATGCGGTTGACCGCATTGCTGCCGCCGCCGCCCACACCAATCACTCGAATCTGTGCGAAGTTCTCTCCCATCGCCGCCATCTCAGCACCTCCTTCTGATCTTGTTGGCAAAAAATGACCTTTCATAATACCTAGCCTCCTTCAAAAATAGCGAATCTGCGAATGGTGAATGGCGAATAGCCAAACAAAAATCTGCTAAATCCGCTCAATCTGCTGATAAGCATTTTCGTGCTGGATGGTGTGCGCC
>DAOTXC010000004.1:0-17194 GCA_034435555.1 Anaerolineae bacterium | reverse complement strand
GCAATATCCATGAAATAGTTTTGTTAAAGGAAATACGACTTGCGAACCACTGTATATAGTAGTTTCGCGAAATAAAAATCTACATATTGGGTAGAGAAGTGCGGAATACAAGTTAAAGATACTATTGAGAACTTAGAAGTAGGGGCCTATTGCTGGTATACATCGGAGTTACGCCCACACACAAAAGAGGACCGAATTGCTCCAATGTCCAGTCGGCATTGCGCCGCCGTGGAAGTATTACTAACATTATACCGCATCTTGCTATCACAAACAAGCCTCTCTAAACCAATCGCTCAGCAAACTGCCCCTACCATATCAAACAAACGTCACGAAAACGTCACGATACCAAGCAACGTTCCGGCGTGTTGACTTCCTCTGCAAAAATGAGTATACTTCCGCCTACATAAGCATCTATCCGCAAACTCGCTCCAACCCGCGTCTCGGGGCCTTTTTCGCCCTCGAGGACGGGAGCCAGAGCCATTGGCGGATAGACGCTAAATCTAATCCATGCATGGAAGGAGGAACCGATGCCGCCCAATACCCGCAGCTTATTCGATCAGGCGCTCAACCAGGTGCGCGACAATTTGATCCGTCTGGCTAACATGGTGGACACCGCCATCACCCAATCCATCGAGGCGCTCAAAAACCGTGACGTGGCGCTGGCCCAACAAGTGATCGCCAACGACATCGCCATCAACCGCCTGCGCTACGAGATCGAAGAGTTCAACGTCGAGTTGATTGCCACCCAGCAGCCGATGGCGAGCGATCTGCGCACCATCATCGCCGCGATGCACATCGCCGTGGAGCTGGAACGCATGGCCGATCACGCCGAGGGCATCGCCCAGATCGTCACCCGCATCGCCCACGAGCCGCTCCTCAAGCCCCTCATTGATGTCCCCCGCATGGCCCAGATCGCCCGCGAGATGATCCACGCCTCGCTCGAAGCCTTCATCGAAAAGGACATCGAACTCGCCAGAGTCACCGCCGCCCGCGACGAGGAGATTGACCAGCTGCATGACCAGGTCGTCCGTGAGCTCCTCACCTACATGCTGCAAGACCCCACCAACATCCAACGCGCCACCTACCTCCTGTGGGTCTCCCACAACCTCGAACGCATCGGCGACCGCGCCACCAACATCAGCGAGCGCGTCATCTTCATGGCGACCGGCGAGATGCAAGAGCTCAACGTCTAACACCATGCACATTGATCTCAACTGCGATTTGGGAGAGAGCTTCGGGCGCTACACGCTCGGTGACGATAGCGCCATGCTGCGCATCGTCACCTCGGCCAACGTCGCCTGCGGCCTCCACGCCGGCGATCCGCTGGTGATGCAGGCCACCGTCGCGCAGGCCGCCGCGCACAGCGTTGCCATCGGCGCGCACCCCGGCTATCCCGACCGCCAGGGCTTCGGGCGCCGGGCCATGCACTTTGCCCCCGAAGAGCTCTCCGCCTTCATTCTCTACCAACTCGGCGCGCTACAGGCCTTCACCCAGACCGCGGGCGTCCCGCTCACCCACGTCAAACCCCACGGTGCGCTCTACAACGTCGCCGCCCGTGATGATAACACTGCCGCGGCGATTGCCCTGGCCATCGCCGCCCTCGATCCGGCCCTCATCGTCGTGACGCAGCCCGGCAGCGCCCTCGAGCTCGCCGCCCGCGCCGCCGGATTGCGCGTCGCCCGCGAGGGCTTCGCCGACCGCGCCTATCAGGCCGATGGCAGCCTCGTCCCCCGCAACGCACCCGGCGCGGTCATCCACGATCCCGAAAAGGCCGCCGCCCGCGCCATCCGCATGGCCCGTCAGGGCGAGGTGGAGACCATTGACGGGGGCATCATCCCCTTGCGCATTGATACGCTCTGCGTCCACGGCGACACGCCCGGCGCGCCCGCCATCGCCGCGCAACTGCGCGCCGCCCTCGAGGACGCTGGCATCGTCATCGCCCCCTTCACCCAAACGCTTGTCCCATGACCTACCCGCGCATCCTGCCTGTGGGCGAGGCTGCCGTCACCGTGGAGCTGGGCGACCGCCTCGACCCGGCGCTCAACGCCCGCGTCCACGCCCTTGATGCGCACCTCACCCGTCTGGCCCCGCCCGGCCTTCAGGAGACCGTGCCCACCTACCGCTCCCTGCTCGTCCGCTACGACCCCGCCCGGCTCCCACCCGACGCCTTGAAGGCGCTGCTTGCCGCCGCGTTGGACACACTGGAGACCGCGCCGCTCCCCGAAGGTCGCCTGATCGAAATCCCCGTCCACTACGGCGATAGCGCCGGCCCCGACCTCGTCAGCGTCGCCCGCCATTGTGGCCTCCCCCCCGCCGAAGTTATCCGCCGCCACACCGCGCCCACCTACCAGGTCGCCATGTTGGGCTTCGCGCCCGGCTTCGCCTACCTGCTGGGACTCGACCCCGCGCTGGCAACCCCGCGCCTGACGACGCCCCGCACGCGCATCCCACCGGGCAGCGTGGGGATTGCCGGAGCGCAGACCGGCGTCTACGCCCTGCCCACGCCCGGCGGCTGGCAGCTCATCGGACGCACCCCCACGCGCCTCTTCGATCCCGCCGCAGACGATCCCTTCGCCCTCCACGCCGGCGACCGCGTTCGCTTCTTCGCGCAGTAGGCAACGCCATGCTCGAAGTGCTCGAACCCGGCCTCCTCACCACCGTCCAGGATGGCGGGCGGCGCGGCTGGGCGCGCTACGGCATCCCACCCTCTGGGCCGCTCGATCCCGCCGCCTTTGCCGCTGCCAACGCGCTCGTGGGCAATCCGCCCGATGCCGCCGGACTGGAGATCACGCTGCTGGGGCCGACCTTACGCTTCTGGCGCGCCGCCATCGTCGCCGTCTGCGGCGCTGACTTCGCGCTCACCGTGGGCCGCCGCCCCGTCCCCACCTGGCACGCGCTCTACATCCGCGCCGGCGAAGTCCTCACCTTTGGCGAACGCCGCCGGGGCGCGCGTGCCTACCTCGCCATCGCCGGCGGATTGGCCCTACCGCCCTTCCTCGGCTCGCAGGCGACCTATCTCCCCGGCGGCTTCGGCGGGCTGGACGGGCGCGCGCTCCGGGCCGGCGATAGGCTCCCGTGGCATCCCCCAATCCCGCTGCCCTACGCCCGCGCCGGACGTGTCTGGCCGCCTCAGCATCGCCCGCCCTATTCCGCCGCCCCCACCCTGCGCGTCATCCTCGGCCCTCAAGATGATTACTTCACCCCGGAAGGCATCGAGACCTTTCGCAGCGCCGCTTACACCCTCACCGCCACATCCGACCGCATGGGCACGCGCCTGCACGGCCCGCCCATCGCCCACCGCGCCGCCACCGACATCATCTCCGACGGCGTGATCTGGGGCAGCATCCAGGTTCCGCCCGATGGACAGCCCATCGTCATGCTGGCCGACCACCAGACCACGGGTGGCTACCCCAAAATCGCCGCCGTCATCCAGGCTGATCTCCCGCTGCTAGCCCAATCTCTGCCCGGCGACGCCATCCGCTTCGCCATCGAACCCGGCCCGCTTGCCTCATCATCGGATGCGCTATAACAGGCCGCAAGGGTAAGTTGACGCCAACGCAAGGCAAGGCTATAATAAAAGCGTAGCTAACAAAAACAAGCCGCATAAGCGAAAAGAGGTCAGGGATGTCGGAGCCTATACCACCCCAAGATGAACCGCGCAGTTGGTGGGAAAAGTCGCCTTTCGCCAGCCGCTTGCTTCGCCTACCGCCCTTCACCTGGCTCATGCGCTTCACCATCCACAGATTCTTCAAACGCCATCGCGACCGCGCCGCGAGCAGCACCCATCTGGAAACGGCCAGCACGACCAACCTCCAGACCACTCTCGAAGACATCGTCCAAGATGTAGTCAACGCGCTAGGCTATGTCGGCGCGATGGTCGCCACCTACGAACAGGGCGACACGCTGCCCGTGCGCGCGCTGTCCCTCGATCCGCGCATCGCCACCCTTGATGATTTGCACCGTTGGGAGCAGCAGGTCTCTCAGATCATTGGGGAGGAAATCCGCATCCTCGACCCCAACATCGCCCGCGTCTACGTCTACGACGAAACCTACAAGGACAATCTCAGCGTCATCGCCGTCACTGGCGGCGGCCCCGTCACCAGCAATGACCTCTACGACCTCTTCCGGCCCATCGCGCCCCTGGCTACCCGTCCCCTCGTGCAAACCATGCAGCGCGCGATGGGTATCCAACAGGTGATCGCCGTCCCCTTCTTCCTGGAATCCCAACAGGAAGGCGAACCCGTACACGAAGTGGTGGGGAATCTCTTCGCAGCCAAGCGCGGCCCAATCACCGAGCAGGATATCCGCATCCTTTCCGCCTTCGGACGTCAAGCCGCTGCCGCCATCGGCAGCGAGCGCCGCCGCTTGCAGATTGAAGTTACGCAGGAGTTAGTCTTCCGAATGCAGAGCAGCCTCCAAGATGAGGCGCAAATTCTGCAATGGATTGCTCATTGGCTGGTGGATGACTTGGGCTACGTCGGTGCGATGGTCGCGCCCTACGAATCCGATGACTCCCTGCCCGTTTACGCGATGTACGTTGATCCCCAGTGCGCCTCGTCGGCCCAAATCGAGCAGTGGGAGCGCCAGGTCTCGCAGTTTACCGACCACCCGGTCAGCATCTCCGACCGCAACGTCGCGCGCGTCTACGTGCAGCAAGACCCCTACAGCCACAACCTCAGCGTCCGCGCCGCCGCCACGGGCGCGCCCGTCACCAGCAATGAACTCTACGATCTGCTGCGCCCTATCGTGCCGCTGGCGGCCAAACCCATCGTCCACGCCATCCAGCAGTCGCTCGACATCTGCCAGGTCATCGCGGTGCCCTTCTTCCTGGAAGCGCACAATGGCGAGAGGGTCCACCGCGAACTTTACGGGAACCTCTTCGCCGCGACGCGCTCCCGCACCTTCCGGCCCAGCGAGATTGCGCTGCTGCGCGCCGTGGGCCAACAGGCCGCCATCGGGTTGCACAACGCCCGGCTCTATCATCGCGCGCGGGAGCAGCGTCAGGCCGCCCAGCTCTTCAGCCGCATGGCCTTCAATGCGAGCCGCTCCGTCCACGCGCTGAGCAATCACCTCAGCGTGTTGCGAATGCACCTGACCCTGTTGGAGAGACTCCCCCCCGCCGAGCGCGACGCATTGCTCACCGAGAAGTCGCCCCAGGTTCAGGCCCGCGTGGAGGCGGCGGCGAATCTCCTCTCCACGCTGCGCGCCCCCTGGCAACAGGTCTCCGATGAGGCCACCGATGTCAACGATTGTCTGCGCGGCGCGTTGAACCGCGCGTTCAACGACCGCGAGGGGACGCTCGTCGCGGTCACGCTCGACCTGACCGATACGCCCTTGCCGGTGCAGCTCGCCCCAGAGATGCTCACCGAAGCCTTCCGCGTCATCATCAACAACGCCATTGACGCCATCCCGCCCCAGGATAGCGCCAAAGGCAAGCTGCGCCTGCGCACCTGGCTGGAGGAAGAGGCGATTCACATCACCATCGAGGATAACGGCAGCGGCATCCGCCCCGAACACCTACGCCGCATCTTTGATATCGGCTGGACGACAAAAGAGACCGGCATAGGCTTCGGTCTCTTTTGGACGAAGGATTACATCGAGGGACTAGGAGGCGCGATCAAAGTGGAGAGCCAGGTGGGTGAAGGAACTCGCTTTACCCTCACGCTGCCCCTATCCGCAAATATCAGTAGCTCAGCATCCGGATAGCAGCTCAAGGCACTGGCGTAGCGGCGCGCGTAACCTCGATCTCGACCGTCACGTACCCCGCGTTATCGCTCAATAGATCATCATTGATGCGCAGGCAGAGCAACCCAGCCTCTCCCACACCGATAGAGCCGCCGCGCCCCACCACGAAGGGCTGCCCCGTCTCGCCGATGCGCCCGATCAACACGCCCCCTGCGACGTGCGGGATCGGATAGAACATTGGCGCGGGATAGCGCGCGTGGCCCTCCGGCCCGTGATACTCGCCCGGCGTGTAGAGCCACTCCCCCCGCGCACGAATGTGTACCAGATCGCCAGGGTGAAGCTGCACCCCCATGCTCTGCCAGTCCCGATAGGCGTAGATGCGCGGCTGCGGCAACGCGCTCTGCCGCAGCGGGCCGAGTATTCCTGAGGCCAACAGCACCCCGCCCACTATCAATAATATCCCCAGCATCACCAACACCAGACATGAATAGCGCATCTGAGTCATCTCCTTCACCAGCCTTTGTACGCCGCGCATGGTTCACCTCGTCAACGCCAGCGTGGCGACCACCGGACGATGGTCCGAGTAGCCATCCCACGGGCCAAGCTCCGCCGTCACTGCCTGCCAGTGCGCGGAATAGAAGATATAGTCAATCCGAAACCACCACGAAGGCAGCGGCCCATCCAGCGCGGGGAAGGTATGCCCCAATCCCCAGCCGGCCTCGCGCCAGGCATCCGCCAACACCGAGGTCAGCGTGATGTAGGCGCTGCTCTGCGGGACATCGTTGAAATCCCCCAGCACGATAAGCGGCCCGGAATGCGCGGCGGCGAAGTCCGCGATAGCAGCGGTCTGCTGCGTTCGCGCGGCGGCGCGACGCGCCTGCGCTGCCCCCGGCAACAGTGCCGGCGGGAAGGTGGGGACATTGAGTAGCATCACGGCTGTACCGGCGAAGTCCACGGTAAGGAGTTGCGGCGCGCCCAGCCACTGCCCCGGCAGGGTCTCGCCGGTGAGCGCGAGCGGATACCGGCTAAAAACCCCTAACCCCGTCACCCCCACTTGCGGCGCTAACACCTGATGAGGATACAGCGCCTGCAACTGTTCGCTGAGCACCGCGGCCATCTCTGGGCTGAGCTCCTGGATGCCCACGATATCTACATTCGCCACTATGATAGCACGCGCGACCGCCTCAGGGTGCGGATTGTAGCCGTAGACATTGGTCGTCATCACCCGCAAGGAGGGCGCAGCGCCCCAGACTTGCCGGGGCTTGGGCAGGAAGAACGCGCCGAAGAGCGCCAGCCAGAGCAGGGCCGCGACACCTACCCCCGCCCACAGCGTTCGCCGCCGGGTGAGCGCGGCGAGGCCCGCCGTCGGCAGCAGCGGCCAGAAGAGATGGACGCTGAGCGTGTTGAGCAGGAAGAGCCACCACCACCGGTCGCCAAAGCGCCAGCGGCAGAACGCCCAACATAGCAATCCCACCAGGTAGCACTGCGCCCCCGCCACGAGCACCCGTTGCCATCCCGGTAAACGCCGGGGGGTCTCCGCCATCGCCTGATCGCTCACTCCGTCCCCCGCAACTCCATCACGGGCGCGGTAAGCCCGTCGCCGCCGCACACGCTCACGTTTCACATACCGTTCAGCTGCGTGTGATAAACCACCGATGTCACGACCAGGCCCAGAACGCCCGCCGCAGTCAGCGCAATGAAAGGCCGCTTGCGGGGCAACGATTCGCCCCGTTGCACGGCATCCTTACGCGCCTGTCGCTGCTTGCCCTCCGCGGCAACCCCAAGAGTCAACACTGTAGGAATTCCAGTACACAATATACACATCTTGTCCCCCTCTGAAAATCTGCAAATCTAAAAATCACTTGTCTGACGAACGTAGCGCGAACTAGACAGTCCGCGCTAAATTGTTCTCTATACCCTCTTCATAATTCTCATTGCTGAGCGACTGGCTCAAGAGAGCTCCGAGGGCGGCAAATCCTCCAAATCGAGCGAGAGCACCTGCGAGACACCATCATCCCCCATCGAGACGCCATAGATCGTATCGGCGCTCTCCACCGTGCCCCGGTTGTGCGTGATGATGATGAACTGCGTCTGGCGGCCCAGCTCGCGCAGTATCCCCCGGAAGCGGCCCACGTTCGCCTCATCCAACATCGCGTCCACCTCGTCGAGGATGCAGAAGGGCGTCGGGCTGACGCGCATCACGGCGAAGAGCAGCGCCACCGCTGTCAACGTGCGCTCGCCGCCGGAGAGCATCCCCAGACTGGAGGTACGCTTCCCCGGCGGGCGCGCCGTGATCTCCACCCCGGCAAACTCGCCGCTATCCTGCGTCGCCATGTGGAGCTGCGCCGTGCCGCCATTGAAGAGCATCTTGAAAATCTCGGTGAACTCCGCGCCGATGGCCCGGAAAGTCGTGGTGAAGGCCGTCTCCATCATCTCATCGAGCTCCGCGATAATCTCGCGCAAGTGCGCGGAGGCCGTCTCCAGATCCAACAGCTGCTCGCGCAAGAAGCCATGCCGCTCGGCGATCTCGTTGTACTCCTCCTGAGCATCGGGGTTGATCGGCTCCAGGCGGCGGATTTGTGTCCGCAGGTCGCGGATCTGCTGCTGCAAACCCTCCGGCAGCTCCGGCACGATAGGCAGCGGCGCGACAATCGCGCTGAGCGGCAACGGCTGCTGGGTGGTAAAACTCTCCGGCAGATCGCCGATGACGATGCCCAGCGCCTCTTCGATCTCGCGCCGGAGCGCCAAGACCTGATCCTCGCGGCGGTGCGCTTCCATCTCCGCCTTGCTGTGGCGTTGCTCGGCCTCGCGCAACACACGCCGCACCTCGACCTCGCGGCGCTCGTGCTGCTCCTGCTGCTGCTCCAGCCCCGCGAGCTGCGCCTCCAACGCCGGAATCTGCGCCGAAAGCACCTCAGCCTCGCCACGGGTGGCCTCGTACTGCGCCTGGCGCTCGGCGACCTGCGCCTCCAACGCCGCCAGCTCCTCCGCCAGCGCCGCGACCCGCGCGCCCTGCTCTTCAATCTGCCGCTGCAACCGCCGTACCTCGCGCTCGCGGCTCTCCAGCAAGACGCGCTGGCTCTCGTGCTCCTGGCTCACCAGCGCGACCCGCGTGCGCCGTTCCGCCAGGAGCGCCGCCGTCTCGTCATCGGCCAATTCCGCCAGCTGCGAGCGCAACGTCTCCAGCTGCGCCTCGGCTGCGGCCAACGCCTCGGCAGCGGCGGCGCTCTCCTCCGCCAGGCGCGCCTGCGTGGCGGACAACCGCTCCCGCTCCTCCGCAGCCTCTGCCAGGAGACCCTGCCGCCACGTCATCTCCTGGAGCAGCTGCTCCAACGCGCGCACCGCCTCATCGAGCGCGCGCTCAGCCTGCTGCTGACGCTGCTGCGTCATGCGACGCTGCTCCGCCAGGTCGCGGGACTGCGCTTCCAACGCCTGCGCGCGCGCCTGCGTCGTTTCGAGCCGTTGGCGCAGCGCCTCGCCCTCCGCTTCCAGGCGAGCGACCTGCTCCGGCAGTTCCCGGCGCTCCCGCTCGCGGGCCAGCAAGCTGCCCCCGCGCTCCTCCCGCTGCTCGCCGCCGGTGAGCGCCCCGCCGGAGCGCAAAATCTCCCCCGCCAGCGTGACGATCTGGTAGCCACCCCGCAGCTGTTGGTGCAAACGACGGGCCGCCTCCAAATCCTCCACCACCGCCGTGCGTCCCAACAGCAGCATGATCGCCGGGCGCAAGGCGGCATCGTAGCTGACCAGCTCCGCCGCCAGGCCGATCACACCCTCGCCCGTGGGTAAGTCCAGCGGCGTGGGCGGACGCAGATTGTCGAGCGGCAGGAAGGTAGCGCGCCCGGCCCGCTGGCGCTTCAGCCATTCGATGGCGGCCTGCGCATCCCGCCACCGCTCCGCGACGACGTTCTGCAACTGGCTGCCCAACGCGGTCTCGATGGCGCGCTCGAGCTCGGGCGGAACCGTCACCAGAGTAGCAATCGTTCCCGGCAGCCCCCGCAAGTCGCCCTGTTCGGCGGCCTGCAGGACCGCGCGCACGCCCGCGTACAGCCCCGCGCCCTCGGCGTGCAGGCGCTCCAGCGCCTCGAGGCGCGCCGCGGCCTGTTGCCAGCGGCGTTCCTGGGCGGCGAGCTCCTGTCGCACCGCTTCAAACGTCGCGCGGACGGTCTCCTGTTCGGCCTGGAGCGCGGTCTCCTGCGCCTGCACCGCGCCAAACGCCTCTGTTGCTGTCTCGACAGCGCGCCGCGCCGCTTCGACCGTCTCTTGTTGCTGGCGGCGGCGGTCGGTCGCCTCAGCCAGCGCCGCTTCGAGCTGCTGCACGCGCTCCGCCAGATGTTGCAGACGCTCCTGGGCCTGCTCGCGCCGGCTCTGCCGGTCGGCAAGCTTGTGGCGATTTTCCAGCGCCGCTGCCTGCGCCGCGCTCTGCTGCGCCAGCAATTGATGGCGGCGCGTTTCGACCGCCTGATGCGCCTCGGAAGCGGCCACGAGCTCCGCGCGCGCCGCCTCGAGCTGCGCGCCGGCCTCCTCCAGGACGGCCTGCAAGCCAGCCAGCTCCGCCTGCCCCGCCTCGAGCGCGGTTTGCAAGGGAATGAGGTTGGCGCGGGTCTCCTCGCGGCGCTCCTGCAACTGTCGCCGCCGTTCGCGCGCGACGGCCAGCTCCCGCTGGAGCGCCTCCGCATCCGCGTGGCGATGGCTGCTCTCGCGGTGCAGCTCGGTCAGCTGCCCCCGGAGCTCCGCCATCTGGCGGCGCAGCGTCGCAATGCCCTGCTCCACCCCCTCGACGGCCTCCAGACGTTGCAACACGCGGCCTTCGTAGTAGGTCAACCGCTGCCGGGCCTGTTCGAGATCGGCCAGGGCGCGGCCCCAACGGTAGCCATACCAGATGCGCAGCGTCTCCTGCAATTCCTTGGAGAGTTGCGCGTGCTGCTCGGCGCGGGCGGCCTGGCGCTCCAGGCGGCGCAGGCGGGGTTCGATCTCCCCCACGATGTCCTGCACCCGCTCCATGTTGCGATGGGTCTCCTCCAGGCGCTTGAGCGTCTCCTCACGGCGGTTGCGATAGGGCGCGATGCCCGCGGCCTGCTCGAAGAGCGCCAGCCGTTCCTGTGGGCGCAGCGAGAGCACCTGATCCACCAGCCCCTGGCCGATGAAGAGGTAGGCGTCGCGCCCCAATCCGGCCCGATCCATGAGATCGCGCAAATCCATCAGCCGAACGCGGCTGCCATTGAGCAGGTATTCGCTATCGCCGGAGCGATAGGCGCGGCGCTCGATGGTAACTTCGGTGAAATCTACCGGGAGCCAGCCATCGGTGTTGTCGAAGGTGAGTGCGACCCGCGACATACCTGCGCGCGCGCGGCGCTTGCTGCCGGTGAAGATCATGTCCTCACTGGAGCGTCCGCGCAGCGAGCGCAGCCGTTGCTCACCCAACACCCAGCGGATGGCGTCGGCGACGTTGCTCTTGCCACTGCCGTTCGGCCCGATGATGGCGGTGATGCCGGTGGGGAAGATAAAATCGGTGGTGTCGGCGAAGGATTTAAAGCCTTGCAGGCTGAGTTGTTTGAGTCTGGGCATAGGTTCTCCTGAGTTCAGATGGCGCTATTATAACACACAGCGACTATCCTCCGCCATAGCGAAATTTTGTCGCAATCTGTGTGAGGGGCTACGGGGTATTTTGTGAGAGCTCGGGCCAGACTCGCACGAACATCATCCACTGTTGCGGCTCACGCCGGATGAAGGCCTCGATCTCTGCCAGGATACGGCGAAGATTGTGGGTCACATCGAGGTCGCGGTCGCCGGTGTACTCCATCTCCAACGGCGGATTGATGTGGATGTGATACTCGCCTTCCTCGTAGTACGTGCACAGCGTACACACCAGGGAATTAGTCTTTAGCGGAATGCGGACATAGCCGGAAGGCAGCGCGGACGGCGCGCCGAAGAACTCGACCGGCGGCCCTTCTGCCGCTACCGGACGATCAATACCGGTGAGCACCAGGCCGCCTTCGCGCAAGATCACCAGCGCCTCACGCAGCGAGCGGGGAGAGATCGGCATGATGTGCGCGCCCCCCTTCCGCCGCAATTCATTGAAGAGCTCAAACCCAGGGGGCGGATCGGCCAGGGCGAGCACCAGCACGGGAGAGGGCGCATACTGGGAGAACGCCATACCGGACATATCGAAATTCGACATGTGACAGCCCAACAACAAGAGTCCGCGACCCGTCTCCAACGCCGCCCGGATGTTAGCTTCGGCTTCTGGCAGAAGGCGGACGGGCGGATGGAAGTTCTCGACGTTGACCCTCCCCCGTCCGATATTGTGAAACATCTCGTAGTAGTTGCGTGCGGCGCCCCGTAGGACGTAATAGGTCGCGCGATGCAGCTCCGCAGCGGTCACGTCAGGGCCGAGCACCTGCCGTTGATTGTCGCGCACGGCGTGATAGATGTCGGGCTTGAGCGTGACGAGTATGCGCGCTGCAATCCCCGCTCCAAGCATCCCGCCGTGGCGGGGCAAATACTTGCCCATGTAAAATCCCAGCCGGGTGGGCCACCCTTTGGTAAAGAATTCCTTCGCGTTCATATGTACAGCTCCCTAAGCCGTCTCCGATTCGCGCAGCACTTTGGGGGCTTCGATGAGCACCGGCAGGCCGCGCACCACGCAGATGACGAGCGCCACCCACGCGACGATCTGCGCCGCCAACGCGACGCCATCTGCCCAGCTGTGACCGGCGGTGTGCAGGCCCCATCCCAGCGCCAGCAGGATGAAGGCGGTTGCCTTGGCGACGCCGTAGGTGGTGCGCATCCACGGCGAGCCGACCAGGAAGCGCCCCAGGTCGGTGCGCATCAGCTTGAAGGGGGTGATGCCCCTGGCGGGCGCCACCGAGCGGATGGTATCCACAAAGGTCCCTCGCACGATCACCAGCAGGGGGAAGTAGATAGGGATGAGGCCCAGGTGCGCGAAGACGACCCACAACACGTATTCCACCGTGCGGTCGGCGGCGATGTCGAGCACGCTGCCCAGGAGACTTGCCTCACCCCGCGAACGCGCCAGATAGCCATCCAGCGTATCCATGAGAATCAAAAGCAGGATCAATGGCGCAGCCACGAGCCGGGTCGTGGCCGAGTCGGTATATAGCAACAAGATGATCAACGCCAAAAACGGAATTCGCGCCAATGTGATTTTGTTCGCCATCGTCAGGCATCCTCCTGCTGTGCATCAAGTGAAAGGGTCAGCTCTCCGGTCGCATACAACTGCTGCAAGCTGCGCAGCGCCAGGATGGGCCGCAGGGCCGCCTGTTGCGGCAGGGCGAGGGAGAGTTCCAGCCGCGCCCAGGGTTGCGCGCGGAGCTCCGCCGCCGACCATTGCTCCTGCGCCAGGAAAGGCTCCAGCCCGGCGCGCGCGATTCGCAGGAGGCCCGGCAACCGGTCGGCACGCGGGGCGCGCGTCACGGGCATCAGGTAGCTGGCCTGCGCCAGGGCGTCGGGGATCTCCTCCCCACCGCCAAGCCGAGGCGGGGTCAGAATCAACAGGAAGGGTGTGGTCGGCTCGAGCAGCGTGGCCCCCGGTAGCGAGGTGAGCGCTTCAGCCTCGAGCAGATAGGCCTGGCCGGCGGGGAAATAGGCCGAGCGCGCCCGCCATTCGCGGCGCAGGTGGTTGGAGAGCAGCTGAAGCGGCGGCAAATCAGGCTGGGGGCGACACTGCGCGCCATCCACGCCGATGCGCAGTTGCCCGTCGGCGCGCGCCCAGAACTTCGGCGCGCTGATGCGGAAGTACCAGGCCTCGGCGTCGTAGGGCAGCGCCGAAAGTCCAATGAGCCGGATCACGCGCTCCTGCAATTGGGGCGGCGCGTGTTGGTGCAATTGTGGGAAAACTTCAAACAGGTTCACTGTTGCCTCGAAAGTCTAAAAATCTGCAAATCATGCTCTAAAACGTACTGCGTGATCCGAGCAACGCATCCCGTCAGGGCAACTCATAGGCGACGACGCGACCAGCATAGGCGTCGGTCACGTACAGGATTTGATCGGCGGAGACGGCCACCGCCTGGGGGAAGCTGAGTGGGACCCCCATGCTACTGAGCTGCCCCACCGACCAAAGGAAATCGCCCTGTGAGTTGAAGGCCAGCACCCGCGCATTGAGCGGATCGGTCACGTAGACGTTGCCCGCTACGTCGGTCGCCACGTAGGGCTTCATTTCGGGATGGGCGGCGTCCCACACGGGGACAGGCCACTGGCGCAGGGCGACGCCCTCCGGCGCGAGCACCTGCACGCGCTGATTCCAGGCGTCGGCCACCAGTATCTCGCCCGTTGCGGAGATCGTCACGCCCACCGGCTCATCGAATTGCCCCAAATCCCAACCGGGCGCGCCGAGCTGCCGCACAAATTCGCCCTCCGGCGTGAAAACCTGGATGCGCTTGTTGCCGGTATCGGCCACGTAGAGATTCCCCTCCGGGCCGACCGCGATGCCCCGTGGCCCGTAGAAAGCGCCCGGCAATTCGATCCCATCGAGCGATTGGCCCAGCGTCCCCCAGCTCAAGACGAACTCGCCCTGCGCATCGAACTTCTGCACGCGATGGTTCCAGGTGTCGGCCACGTAGACGTACCCCTCGGCATCCACGGCGACCCCCCAGGGTTCGATGAACAGCCCCGGCGTGCTCCCGAAGCCGCCCCACACATCCAGCACCGCGCCCTGTTCGGTGAGATGCCAGATGCGATGCCCGCCGGTATCGGTGACGTAGAGCGTGCCGTCGGGGGCGATGGCGACCGCGCGCGGGACGGCATCTTCCAGGTTGAGCACGCCCACCTGCCGCAGCAGCGTCGCGCCCTGCGCGTAGGGATCAGCCGCGCCTACCACGCCCCGGTCGCTCTCGGCGGCGGGGTCGGTCATCCCCAGGCGATAGCCCCAGACCTCGTAGGCGAGATCGCGGCGGACGTAGAGCCGGAAATCCTTGCGCAACGGCCAGGCTTCCAGGGAGATCTGCTGGGCCGTCACCTGGGGGAAGTAACCGCCATAGGTTTCGAGCGCCCGCAGGCCGCGCAAGACTGCGGCGCGGAAGCTGCGCGTCATCGCCGTCGCGTAGCGCGTGTAGTCGCGCTGCCAGAAGATGTCCCACAGCGCCGCGCGCATGGCGGGATCGGTGAGCGCATAGCGCACCCGCGCGCTATCCAGCCCGAAGTAGTCCTGGATGGGCCACCAGAGGTAGGTGTACTCGAAGTAGATGTAATCATCCCCTAGCACCTGATCCACCGCGCTGTACTGTTGCGCGCCTGCGATGATCACCGGGCAATTGCGCAACTGGTTAGGATCGGGCGTTCTACTGTAGAAGTAGGCGTTGGGATAATCCACCATGTACCAGGCCATCGGCCAGGAGCCATCCTCGCTGTAGGCGACGGCAACCTCGCGCGCGGTTCCTGTGGTGCGCCACGAGATCTCCTCGATCTGCTCCAGGGCGATCTTGACGCCCGGCGCGCCGTGGGCATAGACGAGAAATTCGGTCGCCAGGTCATAGGTGATGAAGTTGAACATCACCATCGTGCGCACGGTCAGCAGCCCCAACAGCGCCATCACGGTGACGAGGGTCAGCTGCACGGCAGCGCGCCAGTTGAGCGCCTGGAATGCCCAGAAGAGCGCCGCAATCGCCGCCGCCAGGCCGAAGAGCGCGCCAAAGACGTTGCCCCACTGCGCCAGCGTCTCCAATAGCGGGCCGGCGGTCGTGACCGCGCCCCGCGTCACACCGCCCAAGCCACTCGCCAGGACGAGCAGCGCCACCAGGAGCAACGGCAGGATGACCGGGATCACCCAGCCGCGCCGCTTCCCCCAATCCTCCGCCGAAAGGCCCACCAGGGCGCGATCCACGCCCCACCCCGCCAGGAAGATGCTCGGCAGCGCGATGTGAACGAGCAGCCAGGGCATCTTCTCGCCGGCGTAGCTGTAGCCGATCCAGGAGGCGAGCGTCCAGCCCAGCATGAAGAGCGGGAAGTAGACCCACAGATCGCAGGAGGGGCGCACCGGCTGCGGCTCACGCTCGGCGGCGTCCGGCTGGCGGAAGAGCCGGGAGGCCCCCACCATCACAGCCCCGCCAGCGCCCAGGAGCGACAGCAGGAGGGGCAAATACTCGTAGAGCGGCATGAGCAACTGGTAGTAGTAGCCAGGCTGTCCGCCGCGCTGCACACCATGTTGCGCCATCCAATAGGCCAGCGCCGCGAGCAACCCGCTGAGGAAGCCGATGGCGTTGGTGAAGAAGGTGGTGTAGAAGACGGTGAAGATCGCGTAGTGGACGATGGCGACCACCGGCCAACGGCGCATATCCCACCACAAGCCGAGGAAAATTGAAGCCAGCAGCATCACCAGCACAACCACCAGGGTGACGACGAGATCGGCTGCCAGCAGCGCGGAGAAATCGCCCCCCATCAGCGCATCGTAGAGCGCCAACATATCCACGCCGGCGAGCCGGGCGAAGAGCGCGGCGCTCAAGGGCAGGGTCAGCGTGCCCAGCACCATCAGCAGATCAAAGCTGCGCCACTGGCGGAGCAGCTGCTCGCCCACGCCGAAGAAGACCAGGCCGCCCAGCGCCAGCAACGTCAGCAGCATCGCCAGCGCCGCAATCCGCCCCCAGAGCGGCAAGACCACATGGGCGACGTTGGTGCCCTGTTCATCCAATGCCGTTTCCTGATACTCAGCGCCGACAAAGGCGTAGCCGAAGATCGCCGCCGCTACGATGAGCAGGGCCAGCGCCAGCAGGAAGAAGCCGTACAGCTCCGGTCGTTCCCACGCGCCCACTAAAATCCGCCAGGCGAAGGGCGCACAGAGCAACAGGCCGAAGATCGCGGTGTAGATGTACGAGGTCTCTTTGGTGGTGTAGAGTAGCGCGAAGCTGGCCGCCAAGATGTACAGCCAGCGGGCTTTGCCCTCCTGCAGATAGTAGAAAATCGCCCATATCAGCAGGACTGCCGTGAGCATGTTGAAGGCATCGTGGCGGACGTAACGGGAGTAGTACGAGATGGATGGGGAGAGCAGCAGCAAGGTCGCCGCTACCGCCGTCCCGATCTTGCCGAGCCAGCGCCGGAAGAGCACAGGACTCAGCACCAGCAGGACACCGACCAGCGCGGGAAAGATGCGCGCGGCAAAATCGTTCACGCCGAAGAGGAAGTAGTTGAGCGCCGTCGCATGGAAGAGGAACGGGCCGTGCATCATCGGGTTGTGCTGATACCCCTGCCCGGCGTAGAGATACCAGGAGTATTTAGTGTGCAGGCTCTCATCGTGGCTCATCACCCGGTCGCCCAGGATGTAGAAGCGCGAGAAGATCGCCAGCACCAGAATGACGAGATATAATCCCTTTTCCCAACGGCTCAATTTAGTCCAGCCCATGCCTCACTCCCTAGAAAATAGCCTGAGCGTAAGACAGGTTGGCAACCTGTCCTACATTTTCATCCTCGGTGGTGTACCGGAGGAACATGATGACTCCTTCAAAAATAGCGAATCTGCGAATGGTGAATGGCGAATAGCCAAACAAAAATCTGCTAAATCCGC
>DAOTXC010000003.1:0-37226 GCA_034435555.1 Anaerolineae bacterium | reverse complement strand
AGGAGACACCGGTGCTGGCGCACACCATCCAGCACGAAAATGCTTATCAGCAGATTGGGCGGATTTAGCAGATTTTTGTTTGGCTATTCGCCATCCACCATTCGCAGATTCGCTATTTTTGAAGGAGCGCACACGATGGATAAATTGACCCCAGAAGAATTCGAAAGGTTGTTGGCTGCGGAACCGTTGGGCAATGCTTTTTCCGAGTCCGCAGCGGATTCTCCCTTTCTCAAGCACCTCACTTCCATTGATCGGGATCTCTTGCTCGCGCTGATGCACGAGGAGCGGTATGAGCGCGGCGCGGTCCTCTGCCGTGAGGGACAGGCCGGCGATGCGATGTATCTGCTGTGGTCTGGCCGGGTAGCGGTAGTGAAGGGCAGCTTTGCGTCCCCAAGTGTGTTGGGCTATCGCGGGCCGGGCGAGGTGTTGGGTGAAATGGCCCTGTTGGAGGATGCGCCCCGTTCCGCTTCGCTGGTCGCTATCGAGGATGTGCGCCTGTTGCGGGTGGAGCGGGGTGGCTTCGAGAAGCTGCTCAGCAGCAGCCCTGCTTTGGCGATGAGCATCATGGCCTCGCTGAGCGCCCGCCTGCGTCGCGCCGACGATGTCCGCACCGCCGAGGCGCGCACCAGCCGGCGGTTGGGACGCCAGGTCTCGCAGCTGCAAAGCGAGAAGGCGCATCTGTTGGATTTACAGCGCGTGCGCCAGGAGACCAGCGATCTCATCATCCACGATTTGCGCAATCCGCTGGGCATCATTTTTGGCGCGCTCCAGCTGCTCGAAGTCGTCCTGCCGGCGGAGGTGTTGACCGAGAATCGTGAGCTTCTGGACATTGCCAACACGGCTTACCGGCGGATGCAGCGGTTGATTGATTCCCTGCTCGACATCGCCAAAATCGAGGATACGGGCGTCAATCTCAACCTGACCGAGGTCCCCGTGCCGGTGCTCCTGCGGGGGGCGGGGGAACAGCTGAAACTCAGCCTGGAGGCGCACGGCATTCAATTGCGGTATGAAATCCCGCGCGATTTGCCCCCTATCAGCCTGGATGTGGAGCGCATCGAGCGCGTGCTGATGAACCTGCTGGACAATGCCATCAAATACACGCCGGAGGGGGGCGAGATCTGCCTGGGCGTGGAAGCGTATCGGGAGTGGATGGCCTTCAGTGTGACTGATACCGGGCCGGGGATCCCTCTCGAAGATCGCAAACGCATCTTCCAGCGCTTCGCGCAAGTGGAAGGGAGCAGCGCGCAGCGGCGGGGCTACGGCCTGGGACTGACCTTCTGCCAGCTGGCGGTCGAGGCGCACGGCGGGGAGATCTGGGTCGAGCCAGGCCCCAACGACGTTGGCAGCCGCTTCGTCTTCACCTTGCCGCTGGCCCCCGCCGCCGAGAAAGCGCCCTGAGCAGTAGCGCCGTGCTCAGTCCGCTGTAGAAACAACACTGGCCGGCATATCGCCGGCCAGTGTGTATTGATACGGAACTTTAGCGGATTGCCTGTTCAGTCTCTTTGTCGAAGATGTGGACGCGGGACATATCGAAGGCGGAGGATTTGGTCATACCTACCGTGACCTTCGTGCGCGGGTCAAAGCGCCCCTGGAACTGCTGGCCGCCCTCGGTCGTGAAGTAGACGATGACCTCGTTGCCCATGAGCTCGGTGATTTCCACGCGGGCATCAACGTAGGCGGGCTTGATGCCGGGCGCTTCGTAGTCGGGGTCGTGGATGTGCTCTGGGCGCACCCCCATGGTGACCTCTTTGCCTACGTGGGGCTTGTAGACATTGCGCGTCTCCTCAGGCAGCGGTACGCGGAAGTCCTTGCAGTCGGCGTAAATCTTGCCGTCCTGCTCCACGAGCGCGGCGTTGAAGAAGTTCATGGAGGGGCTGCCGATGAAGCCGGCGACGAAGATGTTGTTGGGCAGATCGTAAAGTTTCTGCGGCGTATCTACCTGTTGCAGGAACCCATCCTTCATCACAGCGATGCGGGTCCCCATCGTCATGGCCTCGGTCTGGTCGTGGGTCACGTAGATGAAGGTCGTGCCGAGGCGCTGGTGGAGCTTGGAGATCTCGGTGCGGGCCTGCACGCGCAACTTCGCGTCGAGGTTGGAGAGCGGCTCGTCCATGAGGAAGACGTTGGGTTCGCGGACGATGGCACGTCCCACAGCCACACGCTGGCGCTGCCCACCGGAGAGCTGCTTGGGCTTGCGGTCGAGCAGGTGCTCGATGCCCAGGATTTGCGCGGCTTCCTTGACCCGGCGGTCAATCTCTTGCTTGGGGGTCTTGCGCAACTTCAGCCCGAAGGCCATGTTGTCGTAGACGGTCATGTGCGGATAGAGCGCGTAGGACTGGAAGACCATCGCGATGTCGCGGTCTTTGGGCGGCACGTCATTGACGACGCGGTCGCCGATGAGGATTTGCCCTTCGCTGATCTCTTCCAACCCGGCGAGCATCCGTAGGCTGGTGCTTTTCCCGCAGCCGGAGGGGCCGACGAAGACCAGGAATTCTTTATCCTCTACCTCCAGATTGAGGTCCTTGACCGCGATCACGTCGCCGAAGCGCTTGGTCACGTCTCGAAAGGTTACAGTTCCCATTACTTAAGCCTCCTTAAAGGTTATGATTGCTGTCGGCTTGAGCCGACGGTTGAAACACTACGCTAAGATGATGCGGACCCCCAACTCACTCAAGTCCCACAGGGGGGCGTTGGCCGCCTCGCGTCCGGTGATCAGTACATCGAGCTCCTCTGCCGGGGCGATGAAGACCGCGCCTGCGCGCCCAACCTGGTGGGGCGGCGCCAGCGCCATCAGCTGCGCCGTGCTGCGGAAGAGTTCGCGGGCCATGACCGCGTAGGCCATGTGGTCGTGGGTGATGCCCTGCATGGGGTCAATCCCCTCCACTTGCAGCACGATCCAGTCGGCGCGCAGTTGCGCGAGGTGCTCGCTCTCGCCATAGATCGCGTACCCCTCCTCAACCTGACCGCCGAGCAGATGCAGCGTGTGGCGGTGCAGGCGGGCGGCGCTCCAGGCCACGTCCAACGCATTGGTGATGATCGTAAGGTCCGTGCGTTCTGCCAGAAAGGGGATCATTTCCCGCACCAGCGGGCCAGGCCCCAAAAAGAGAACGCTGTTAGGGGGGATAAAACGCGCCGCAGTATCGGCGATGCGCTGCTCTAAGGTGTCGGCCCGCTGCTGCCCGCTCTCCTGCGGTTCTCTGAGCACCGCCCCGCCGTGGACGCGCCGCAGTTGCCCTTCGGCTTCCAGCGCTTCAAGATCCCGGCGGATGGTGATGGGGCTGACGTTGAGCCTGACAGCGAGTTCCTTGACGCGAAGCACACCGGCCTGGTTGAGTTGCTGTAAGATGTATGTGTGACGTTCGCTTTTGAGCATGACCCCTCACTAACCTCCCCTATCCTAGCATGGGAGGGTTGCCCTGTCAACTGTTTTCGATCAAATAGAGCATTATTGTTCAAAATCGAACATAAACAAACACTGTCTTCAATCGCCCTGAGGCGCGTCCTCGGTGGGGGTGGGCAACGGCGTGAGCGGGAGGCCGTGGTAGGCTTCGATCACCTGCCGGAACATCGGCGCGGCCACGGTGGAACCTTCGCCGGCGTTTTCGACCATGACGACCAGCGCGATCTCGGGATTGTCGGCGGGGAAGTAGCCGGCGAACCAGGAGTGCGGCTCGGCGCCCGCGCCCACCTCGGCAGTGCCGGTTTTCCCGGCCACCGGGATGCCAAGCCCCTGGAAGCGATGCGTCGCCGTGCCGTTGGGCGCGCGGGTCACGTCCCGGAGCGCCGCCTGGAGGGTGGCGAGGGTGTCGGCGGAGATGGGCAGCTGTCCCTGGGCCACTGGATTGGTGAATTGCTCAGGCTGCCCGCCGCTGGCAGCGATGCGATCTATCAGATAGGGGCTGTAGCGTGTCCCCCCGTTGGCGATAGCGGCCATCATCTGCGCCACCTGGAGCGGGGTGGTGAGCAGGTAGCCCTGCCCAATCGCCAGGTTGACCGTGTCCCCCATGGTCCAGTGCTCGCGATATGTGGCGTACTTCCAGGCGTCATCGGGCATGAGGCCCTCGGCTTCGTTCAACGTGACAAGGCCGGTGCGCGTCCCCAGGCCGAAGGCGCGCCCGTAGGTGGGGAGGATGTCGGGGTCAAGGCTGTGGAGATGCGCGCCGACCTGGTAGAAAACGACGTTGCAGGAGCCGACGAGGCCATCGTAGAACGAGAGCGCGCCGTGTCCGGTCTCCAGCCAGCAGGTTTTGCGATTGAGGCTGCCCAGTCCATCCCAATAGCCGGGACAAGAGAAGCCGGCCTGCGGCGAGATCTCGCCCGCCTCCAGCCCGGCGGCCATCGTGACGATTTTGAAGACCGAACCGGTAGGGTAGAGGCCCTGTGTGGCGCGGTTGAAGAGCGGGCGCTGCGGATCGTTGAGCACCGCCTGTAGCGTCCAGCTGTCGCTGGGGCGGATGAAGATATTGTTGTTGTAATGCGGGCCGCTGGCGAGGGCGCGCACCGCGCCGGTGCGCACATCCAGGGCGACGATAGCGCCGCGCCGGTCGCCCAGGACTTGCTCGGCGGCTTGCTGCAGGTCGCGGTCGAGCGTGAGGTAGAGCGCGCGCCCGCGCTGAGCCTGGCGCTCTGCGATCTTGCGGAGGTAGTTCCCCTCCGCATCTATGAGATAGAGCAGCCCCCCATTGCTGCCGGCGAGATAAGACTCGCCCCAGGCTTCGATGCCGGCGATGCCGACCCAGGCGTCGCTGCGATAGCCGCGCCGCTGGTACGTGGCGAGCTGGTCAACGGGGATGGGGGAGACCCAGCCGACGACGTGCGCGCCGATGCCATCTTCGGGATAGGCGCGCCCCACGCGCTCACGGAGCTCGATGCCGGGTTGCGAAAGTTGCGCTTCATATAGCTGTGCGATCTCGCCGGTGGTGTCGCCGATGGGGATGTACCAGTTGTCCGGCTGATTGGCGTAGGCGGCGTAGATGCTATCGGTTGATCGCCCCAGCACCCACGAGATCGCACCGAGCACGGCGTTGTGATCCTGAATCTGCCCTGGGATCACGCCCACGGTCACGATGATGCTCTGGGTGGCGAGTCCGGCCCCGGTGTAGTCGTAGATGTTGGCGCGGGGCGGAATTTGATATTCCACCGCAAAGCGATTGCCGCCGGCGAGATCGGGCCAGAGCGTGCCCCGGTTCCAGTTCACCCACCATTGGCCGTCTTCCTGCACGAGGTCGAGGCGGTTGGTGGCGCGCAATGTGCCGAAGAGGGTGGTGTGCCACTGCTCCTCGAAATCAATCCAGGTGGCTTCGCCGGTGATGCTGAGGGTCTGGGGGGTGAGGGTCATGCTGAGGGTGGTGGTCGTCTGCAGGGCGGTGCGATGCACCTGCTCGAAGCTCTCCTGGGACAGATTGCCGCGTAGGGTGGGTGCGAGGAGCGTGTACATCTGGGCGTAATCTTCCGCAGCCCAGGCCGTGAGGAAGGCCCGCCCGACATTTTCGGGGATGCCGAGGTCGGGCGTGGGAGTGGCGGTGGGGACGAGGGCCTCCGTGGGCATGGGAACGACGGGCGAGGGTTCGCCGCCGCAGCCCCCCAGCAGGGCGATCAGCAGGAGCCAGAACCAGATGCGCGGCGTCTTCATCGCTCGTATCCCATATCCGGCGCCGGGCAGTGATAGCCGAATTTCTCGAGGCACAGGTGGGGGATGTCGAGCGCGAGGTGGAGGCCCTGGGCGGCAAGCAGCGCCTTGACGGCACAGAGCGGCAATCCCACGACGTTGGCGTAGCAGCGCTCCACGCGCGCGACCGGATCGAAGGCGGCGTTTTGAATGCCGTAACTGCCCGCCTTGTCCAACGGCGCGCCGCTGGCGACGTAGGCCGCGATTTCGGCCTCGGTGTAATCGCGCATCCAGACAACGGTGGTCACGCCGCGCGTGAAGCTCTCGCCGGTTGTGGCAATGTAGAGCGTCACGCCGGTGTGGACGGCATGTTGGCGGTTGCGGAGCGCCACGAGCATGGCGTGGGCTTCCGCCGGGTCGCGCGGCTTGCCGAGCGATACCCCATCCAATTCGACAGTGGTATCGGCGGCGAGAATCCAGCGGTGGGGCGCGTGGGTAACGCAGGCGGCGGCCTTGCTCCGCGCCAGCCGGAGCGCCTCCTCGCGGGGTGTCTCGCCGGGGAGGGACGTCTCGTCAAGCGCCGGGGCGATGCTCTCAAAGGGCAAGCGCAACCAGGCCAGCATTTCCCTGCGGCGCGGTGATTGTGATGCTAATAACAGTGTGTTGGTTTGCATGGTGACTCCCACGGTATCTTTTAAGTTCAGTACCACCTCGATTATACCTGATCCTGTCTCTGGTGGAAATGAGCGCACGGCGGCGCTGGCTTGACTTTTTGGGGCTTTCCGCTACGATAAGGCTGAGCGCCGCTGGCATGGCGCGGTCACAAGTGCTGGGACGATGTTTGAGGGGTGCTGAGGGTTGGGGCCTACGCGGCAGAGACCTTCGAACCCCGCCAGGTCCGGGAGGAAGCAACGGTAAGGAGTGTTTTCTGGGTGCCGTGGGATTCCTGGCCTTCAGTACCCTTCAGGTATCGTCCAGGCTGGCGCTTTTTTTGATTGCCTTGAGGAGCATGAGCGAGACGCAGAACTGGTTAACACGCGAGCGGGTTTTTGGAGTGCTGGTGGCCCTGTTGGCCCTCACCGGGCTGGCCTTTGGCTATCAGGCGACATTGACACCTGTGACGCTGGTGCTTGATGGCGAGGCCCGTGTGGTTCACACGCATCAGGCCACGGTCGGGATGTTGCTGGCCGACTTGGGATTGACGCTGCGCGCCGAGGACTGGCTCACCCCAGCTTTGGAAACGCCGCTGGAACCGGGGATAACGGTGCAGATTGAGCGCGCCCGCCCGGTGATTCTGGTGGTGGATGGCCGCGAGCGCATCCGCTACCTCCACGATGAGAACCCCGCCGACATTCTGGCCGCTGAAGGCATCGAACTGGCGTCGCACGATACCCTGCAAGTGCGTTCCCCGCTGCCGAGCGATCCCCCGCTGACACGCTTTCGCGTCGTGGTGACGCGCGCCGTGCCGGTGGTGCTGGAAGAGGGATCGGTGCGCATCTCCTTCTACACCGATGCGCGCACCGTGGGGGAGGCGTTGTTGCAGGCGGGCATCTCCTTCTATCGCGCGGATCGCATCTACCCCGATCTGGCGACCCCAGTGCAGAGCGGGATGCACATCCGCCTGGAGCGGTCGCTGCCCGTCGAGGTGACGGTGGATGGGCACACCATCCGCACCCGCACCCATCGCAATCGCGTGGGCGAGGTGTTGGCGGATTTGGGTGTGACTCTCAATGGGCTGGACTATGCTGTTCCCTCGTTGGCCTCGCCGTTGGGGGAGGGGGGCCGCATTAACGTCATCCGTGTGACTGAAAGCGTTCTGGTAGAACAAAGCCCCATCCCTTACGAGACGGTCTGGCAGGCCGATTCCAACATGGAGATTGATACACAGGGCTTGCTCCAGGAGGGCGCGCCTGGCGTGTTGGAGCGTCGCATCCGCCTTCGCTACGAGAACAACGAGGTGGTCGAGCGGCGGGTCGAGGGCGAAACAGTTGTCCTGGCGCCCAGCAATCGCGTGATGGGATACGGGACCAACATCATCGTGCGGCAGATGGAGACCGAGAGCGGCACCATCGAGTACTGGCGGACCATGAATATGTTGGCGACATCCTACAGCGCCTCGACCGCCGGAACGCCTGACACCAGTCCATATTATGGGATTACAGCTACAGGCATGGTGATGCGGCATGGCATTGTGGCCGTGGACCCGCGCGTCATCCCGCTGCGGACGCAGGTGTACGTGCCCGGTTACGGCATCGGCTACGCCGGCGACACCGGCGGAGCGATCAAGGGCCGCCGCATTGACCTGGGCTATGACGATGACAATCTCAGGCTGTGGTATTCGTGGGTGACGGTCTACCTGCTCACCCCTGTCCCGCCAACGAGTCGGATTCCTTACGTATTGCCCTGACCGGCATGGAAGATCCCCGTGCTGTGTTGCGCCGCTATGGATTGGCGCCGCGCCGTTCCCTCGGTCAGAATTTCCTGGTTGATGCTACTGCCCCCCAACGTATCGTAGACCACGCTGACATTCAGCCCACTGATACCGTGCTGGAGATTGGTGCCGGGCTAGGGACGTTGACCGCGCCGCTGGCAGCGCGCGCCGCGCGCGTCCTCGCCGTGGAGACCGACCCGGCGTTGGTGGCAGTGCTCAACGACACCTTTGCCGCATCGCCGCGCGTCGAAGTCATCGCGGGCGATATTCTCGCCTTGGATCCGGCGGTGCTCTTGCAGAGCGAGCTGCCCCCCTCACCGCTCCCCCTGTGGGGCGCGCGCCTGGATACCTACCGCGTGGTGGCAAATCTGCCCTATTACATCACCGCGGCGGTCTTGCGTCACGTCCTGGAGGCGCGTGTCCGCCCGGTGCGGCTGGTCGTCACCGTGCAGCGCGAGGTCGCGCAGCGCATGGTGGCGCAACCCGGCGACATGAGCCTCTTGAGTGTGAGCATCCAATTCTATGGGCAGCCCCGTCTGGTGATGCGACTCAAGCCAGGGGCATTTTTCCCGCCGCCGGCTGTCACCTCAGCGGTGGTCTGTTTGGATCTCTATGCCGAACCGCCGGTGGCCGTTCCCTCCGTGGAGTTCTTCTTTGAGGTGGTGCGCGCCGGGTTCGCGCAGCGGCGCAAGCAACTGCACAATACGTTGGCCTCGACGTTGCAGCTCGATTCCGGTGCGGTCAGCGAGGCGCTGCACAGCGTCGGCCTCGATGCGCGCCGCCGCGCCCAGACGCTCTCGTTGCCGGAGTGGGGGACGGTTGTGGCGGCTTTGCATCCGCTCTGTCACCCGTGAGATTAAGAAGATTATTTATTGACAAATTTCCAAAATCCGCTATAATCACGATAACATAGAACACTTTGGCTTGAAAGGAGCAAACACAAATGTTAAACAAGAAACTCGAAACACGTATCAATCAGCAGATCCATCACGAGCTGTACTCGGCCTATCTGTATCTTTCTATGGCGGCCTATTGCGAGGCGGAAAACCTGCCCGGCTTCGCCAATTGGATGCGCAAGCAGAGCGAGGAAGAGGTGGAGCACGCCATGAAGTTCTTCGCTTTCGTCAATGCGCGGGGTGGGCGGGTCATCTTGGAGGCGATTTCGCAGCCCCCCGCAGACTTTGGGACGCCGTTGGAGGTCTTCGAGGCCGTGTTGGCGCACGAGCAGAAGGTCACGGCTCTGATTCACGAGCTCTACGCGCTGGCCCTGGCGGAGAACGATTACGCAACGCAGGTCGAACTGCACTGGTTCATCGAGGAGCAGGTCGAAGAGGAGGAGAACGCCGGCGCCATCGTCGAGCAACTGCGCATGGTAGGCGACCATAAGAACGTCCTGTTGATGCTGGATCGCCAGCTGGCGGGACGGTAACATCGCCTGATTCGGTTTACTGCGCGCCTCCGATTGGAAACAGTCGGAGGCGCTTTTGCGTAGGGCGCTCAGAAAAATCCGACTTGCCTTGCAATTTTTGCGATGCTCGTATAAGATGAATGTATAGGGAATCAAGTGAAGGAGGGATGTCATGAAACGCTTGATGGTGATTGGGCTTATCCTTATCGTCTTAGCGGTTTTTTTGATCACGGTGACGCAGTGTGCGAGCGGTTTGCCCACGAGGACAACGGTCGCGCCCCAGGCGGACTCGCCGGTGGAGACGCCCACGGAAGTGATCGAGCCTACGGCCACGCCCGTGATACCGCTCAATGTCCTCTCCTTTGAGGGGCCGGAGATTTTGGAGGTCGGGGAGATTGACTTTATTGAGATCACCCTGGTAGGCGGGCAGCAGGTTGACACGCTGATGCTTGAGGCGCTTTTGCCGATCTTGTACCTACAGGTGATTGATGCCAACCCTGAGATGTCGGGCATCCAGGTGATGCCCGGCCCTTTGCCACAGGGGGCGCAGGTGACGGAGAATCTCGTTGATGGATCGGGGCGGTTGCGCTACCGCGTTGAGGGCCTGGGCGGCAGTGACGAAATCATGCGGAGCGTGGCTGCTTTCCCGGTGCAGGCCCTGGTCCCCGCGCTGGCCGAAGTCGCCTTTAGCAACGCCCAGCTCTTGCGCGCTGATGGCATAGAGGAAGGGGTGGTGCTCAACACATTGCTGCTGAACATTGTGGAAGGCGCCGCGCCGCCCCCTACGCCCACGCCGCTGCCCACCGCCACACCCACGCCGCTGCCCACCGAGTCGCCCACGCCGGCGCCGACTCCCGTCCCCAGCAGCTACATCGCGTCGGGGAGCTACTATCGGCTGCAAGCGGGACAGAATCTCTACCGCGTGGCGTTGGCTTTTAACAGTACGGTGGAGGCTATCGCCGCGGCCAATGGCCTGGCGGATGTGAACCAGGTGCCGGCGGGAACCCTGTTGCGGATTCCCGTGCCGCCGCCCTCCGGGCAGGCCGCCTATTTCGTTGGGCCACGCGAAAATCTCTACAGCATCGCGCGGACCTTCGGCGTGACAGTGGAGCGATTGGCCGGTTACAATAACATCCAGCCGCCCTATAATATCCAGGCCGGGCAGTGGATTGTGCTGGTACCCTGAGTTCGATGCTCGAATGCAAAGCGCCCCCGCTTTTTAGCGGGGGTGCTGCTATGTAGGCTTCTATTCGCCCGATTCTTCTTCGGCGAGCAGTAAAGCGAGCGCCTCTTCCGCGCGCTCCAAACGCCGCAGCGTCTCCGTGCGTCCCAGCGCCTCCAGGCTGCCGAAGAGCGGCGGGGTCACATCCTTGCCCGTCGTCGCTGTGCGGATCAGGCCGAAGAGCTGCCCGGCCTTGAGATGGAGCTCCTTGGCGAGGTCGCGCAGCGGTTGTTCCATCGTCTCCGCGTTGAAGTGGACGAGGCCGGCGAGCAATTCCTGCACCTGTTGGATCGCCAGCACCGTCTGCTTGGCCGTCATCTTCTTCCCGATGAGCTGTTCGGCGGCGGGCGTCTCGATGTCGGCGAAGATGAAATCGGTCAGAGCGATCACGTCGCGCAAGGTCTTGAGCCGCTCCTGCACCAGCGGCACGACGGTCTCCAGCTTGCGCAATATCTCCGCCGGTACAGGGGTCGGGATCATTCCTGCCTCTTGCCAGAAGGGGATCAGCCGTTGCAACAGCTCTGCAGGGGGCAGCTGGCGGATGTAGACGCCGTTCATCCAGTCGAGTTTGTCGTAGGAGAAGACGGCGGCGGCCTTGTTGATGCGCTCCAGTGAGAAGCGTTCGATCAGCTCCTCGCGGGAGAAGATTTCTTGCTCGTCGCCCTCGCCGGGCGCCCAGCCCACCAGCGCCAGGAAATTAAAGAGCGCCTCCGGCAGATAGCCCTGCTTATGAAATTCGTTGACGGAGATCGCGCCGTGGCGCTTGGAGAGCTTCTTGCCGTCCGGCCCCATCACCAAGGGGACGTGGACGAAGGTCGGGGTTTCCCAGCCGAAGGCCCGGTACATGAAGATGTGTTTGGGGGTGCTGGGCAACCACTCGTCGGCGCGGATGATGTGCGTGATGTTCATCAGATGATCGTCAACCACCACGGCGAGGTGGTAGGTGGGGAAGCCATCGCTCTTCATCAGCACTTGATCATCAATCAGCCGATTGTCGAAGACCACATCGCCCTTGATCAAATCGTGGACGACGGTCTCGCCCTCGTGGGGGACCTTGAGCCGAATGACGTGCGGTTCGTTGGGATCAATAGCGTCTGGCGGCAGATCGCGGCAATGCCCGTCGTACATCGGCGATTCGCCACGGGCACGTTGCTCCTCGCGCACTTGCTCCAGCCGTTCGGGGGAGCAGGTGCAGCGGTAGGCCCACCCCTTCTTGAGCAGCTCTTCGGCCTTCTGCTGATAGAGCTCCAGGCGCTCCGATTGCACATACGGGCCGTACTCACCGCCGACTTGCGGCCCCTCGTCCCAATCCATCCCCAGCCAGCGCAGGCTGTCCATAATCTCCTGCACGGCATTGGCGACGTAGCGCGAGCGGTCGGTATCCTCAACGCGCAACACGAACTTCCCGCCCTGATTGCGGGCATAGAGCCAGTTGAATACCACCGTGCGAATGTTGCCGATGTGGGGATAGCCGGTGGGGCTGGGTGCAAAACGAACTCGAACAGTCATTATGCTTTCTCCTTTCCTCGAAAAATCCGCAAATGAATTTGTCTGTGGTTAGAATTCCAGACGTTTGTGGCGCATCGCCACGCTTTGAACCAGGCCCAGGCCCATAAAGGTGATGACGAGCGTGCTGCCGCCGCTGCTGATGAAGGGCATCGGCAATCCCGCCACCGGGATCAGGCGCAGGTTCATGCCCAGATTGATGAGCAGCTGGTAGAAGATGTAGGTGATGACGCCAACGACGATCAACTGTCCCGTAAGATCGCCGGCGTTGGCGGCGATGCGCAAGAGTCGCCAGAGCAGCAATCCAAACAGGAGCAGCAGCAGCCCCGCGCCGAGGAATCCCAGTTCCTCGCAGACGACGGAGAAGATGAAGTCGGTGTGGCGTACTCGCAGGAAGTGTAGCTGGCTCTGGCTACCGGCGGCGTACCCTTTGCCGAGGAACCCGCCGGAGCCGATGCTGATCAGGGCTTGATCGAGATTGTAGTTGGCGACCGGATCGCGGGTGGGATCGAGGAAGTTCAGCAGGCGCGCCTGCATGTAATCATCCAAAAAGGGGATGACGAGGGGGATGGCGACGGCCCCGCTCATGCCAAGCGCGCCCAGATACGTCAGATTCATCCCTGAGGTGAAGATCAATGCCACCCAAACGGCCATGTAAAGCGTCGCCGTGCTGAGATTGGGCTGCAGGAAGACCAGGAAGGCGGCCACGGCGTGTAGCCCCAAGGAGAGGAAGAACTCCAGCCCGCCGGGCGGATTGGGCGCGTTGCGCGCCAGCAAACTGGCCTGACTGATGATGAGCAGGATCAGCGCCGGGAAGGCTGGCTGAATCGAAACGCTGCCCACGTAGATGAAGCGTCGCACCGCGCCGATCTCGCTGGTGCCGAAAGCCAGCGTGAAGAGCAGAATCCCAATGGAGAGCAGATAGAGCGGCCATTGCAGGCTCTCCAGCAGCCGGTAGTTGATCGCAGCGGTGAGCAACATCAGCACCAGACCCGCGACAGCGTAGATAGCCTGCCGCCGCCAGGACCCGGCCAGCGTCTCGCCTGAGCCTAGCGTGGCGCTGTAGATCATCGCAATGCCCGCGATGGTGAGGAGCACGGCGATGAGCAACAGCCTCCAATCGAAGTATTGCCAGTGTGAACGGCGCATCTTGCCTAGTCCGTGCGTCTCCGTGCCCCGCCCGTGCGCAGCGGAATATCTGCGACCAGGCGCGTCTCGCGCTGATCCTCGGTGAAATTGACCTCGACCTTGTCGGGTTCGATTTCGAGATGTTTAGAGATCACCGCGATGATCTCATCCTTGAGGATCTCCAACATGCCGGGCGAGATATTGGCGCGGTCGTGCGCAAGCACCAACAACAGCCGTTGCTTGGCGATGTCTTTGCCTGAAGGTGAGCGGCGACGGAATAGATCGCGTAGGTTCATGTGTCCCCCTTGTCGTTAACGTCCGAAAATCTTTTGCAGCAACGAAGGCCCCTTCAAGGGCAGGAAGGGGATGTCGGCCCCTTCTAGCCGCTGCGTGATGTCGCGGAAGGCCTGCCCGGTCTCGGAGCGGTCGTCGAGCACGACCGGCTGTCCCCGGTTGGCCGCGGCCAAAATATCCTGGTCGTCGGGAATGATGCCGATTAAATCAATCGCCAGCAATTCGACAACCTCGTCGGCATCCAACATCTCGTTGCGGCGGACCATCTCCGGCCTCATGCGGTTGATGATCAGCTTGGCCTCTGCCCGCCCGTTCGCTTCCAGCAGCCCGATGACGCGGTCTGCGTCGCGGACGGCGGAGACCTCCGGGTTGGTGACGATCAGCACCAGTTCGGCGGGGCGGGTGGCGTAGCGGAAGCCATGCTCGATCCCCGCCGGGGAGTCAATGAGCACGTAGTCGGTTATCTCCGCGGCCTGATGCGCCAGATTTTCCATATCCTCTTCGCTGATGGCGTTCTTGTCGCGGGTCTGCGCGGCGGGCAGCAGTTTGAGCGCCGGATAGCGTTTGTCGCGCACCAGCGCCTTCTTGAGCTCGCAGCGGCCCTCTATCACGTTGACGATATCGTAGACGATGCGATTTTCCAGGCCCAGCATCACATCGAGATTGCGCAGGCCGATGTCGGCGTCAATGCAGATCACCCGCTTGCCGAGCATGGCGAGTCCCAGGCCCAGGTTCGCGGTGGTCGTGGTTTTCCCCACGCCGCCCTTACCTGAAGAGACGGTGATAATTTTTCCCATAGTGTTCTACCTCATTGTCCAGGGTTCGGCTACGATATGGTCGTCGCGGATGTAGGCCATTTCCGGTTTCGGTTTGCGGCGGCGCTCGTCGGGGGAGCGGCTGATATGACTTGCAATGCGCAGCTGGGACGGGTTGAGGTCGAGTGCGCAGATGAGGGCGCTCGCATCGCCAAAGGCCCCGGCGTGAACGATCCCCCGCACTCGCCCCCAGATGATGATGTTGCCGCCCGCGATGACCTCGGCGCCGGGGTTGACATCGCCCAGCACGATGACGTGGCCGGGATAGTTGAGGCTCTGCCCGGAGCGCAGAGTGCGGTGGACGAAGAGCGCTTGCTGGTCCTCTGGAGCCGCCGTGGGCGATGGCTCGGCGGTCTCGCCGGGCAGCCGGGTGCGGATGCCGTGCGAGCGCACCAGCCGTTGGGTGGCGCTGTCGTCGCTGAGCACGACCCAGAGTTCGATGTCGTGCCGCTCGAGCAGGTCGCGCAGCGCCAGCAGCTCCGCCTCCGTCAGCGGGCGCTGATCCAGCTGCAAAATCACCCGCCCCCCACGGAAGAAGGCGTCGGCATCTTGGAGCGCGTACTGCAATGCGTGCAAGACCGCCGCCCAATCCTCCGTTAATGGGCGCAAGCGCAACCCTTGCGGCGTGCCCTTTAATGTAAGTGGTGCTTCATCACTCATGTTAAGAATTATAACACGAATTAGGGGGCGTGAAAGCGCGAGACCGGTTGCTTGCAAGCTACCCATTTTCTCGTTTTGGGGGTATAACTTGAAACATACGCGCTCTGCCGTGGGCGCTTGGTTTAGACGGAGGTAGTATGCGACTCTTCTTACGAATTTTGATCGTGTTGGCGGTACCGCTCGTGTTGATAGTGACGGCATTGCGCCTGGTATGTCTGCCCTGGTTCCCGCGTTGGGAGTATCAGCGGGCGAATTTCCCCGCCGATGCGTATGGGATGGCGCCCGAACAGCGGCTCTATCTGGCGGAACTCAGCATCTACTTCTTGAACATGCCCTACGATCTCGAGCTCCTGGAGCGCGCGCAGCTGGAGGATGGCTCCCCGGCCTTCAACGCCCGCGAGCTGCGCCACATGGCCGATGTCAAGCGTGCGCTGGATGGCGTGACGCTGGCGGGTGCTTTGGCGCTGGTGGTGGGGCTGGCGGCGGGCTGGGCGCTCTGGCGACGGGCCGGGGCCGCCGCGCTGTGGGGCGCGCTCTGCGATGGGGGGTTGCTGGTGTTGATGCTCGTGCTGGCAATCGGGGTGCTGATGGCGCTCAGCTGGAACACCTTCTTCACCGGCTTCCATCGGCTCTTCTTCGAGGGCGATACCTGGCTTTTCAGCCATTCAGATACGCTGATTCGGCTCTTCCCGCTAAAACTGTGGCAGGATGTGAGCCTGCTGGTGGTGATCCTCGTCGTGGGGCCGGCCTTCGCGCTGGCGCTGCTGGGGCGGATGTGGCAACGACGTCTCTCGCGCGTTGAGGAGGCGTCCGCGTGACCTCGACCGTGTTGCAGTGGCGTCCTTGCTGGGGGGAACCGGATTTCTGGCGGCAGGCGGTGGGGACGGTGCTGGCGGTGGGCGTGCTACCCGCGGGATTCCTGGCCCTGGTTGGCGCGTCAGCCGGGATGCCGGCCTGGGCCTACCCGCTCCTCCTGGTGGCGGCGATTGGCGGCGCGCTGGCGTTGAGCCTCTGGCAATGGGGCCGCGAATCCGCGCGCCTGGTGCGCGAGGGGGACACGTTGCGCCTGGAGAACGTCATGGGACAGCCCCTGGCGATGCTCTCCGGCGCGGAAAAGCGCACGGTGCAAGTCTATTGGCTGCGCCGCGATGCCAGCTCGCTGTTGCGGCGGATGTTGATCCGCTCCACGCCAGAGGCGGAGTCGCTGCTGTGGGTGCGGGTGCGCTTGCAGAGCGCATCGGAGGACGAGCAGTTGACGCTCGACCTGCCGGGCGACCGGGGCGAGATGGCCCTCCGCTGGCTGGATTACGGCACACTGGCCGATTCGCTGGCGCAGGCGGCAAGCGACCATCCCGACGCCTCCCTGCTGGAAGCCCTGGTCGAAACGCACACCGTCGCCGAAGCCGATCTCGCGGCTTTCAAAATCTACCGCCGTACCTTTGAGCAACAAAGGGGCCTGCGAACGTGAGCGCCGCTCAAATTCGCAGATTTGCTGACTCGCTAATCTTTGGAGGAATTGAGAGATGACTATCGAAACACCTGAGTGGGTTAAGGACGCTGTCTTTTATCAAATCTTCCCCGACCGCTTCGCACGGAGTGACCGGCTGGCGAAGCCGGCCAACCTGGAGTCGTGGGAATCATCGCCGACGCGCCGGGGCTTCAAGGGCGGCGATTTGCTCGGAATCATCGAGCATTTCGACTACCTGGAGGCGCTGGGCATCAATGCCATCTACTTCAATCCCATCTTCCAATCGGCAGCCAACCATCGCTATCACACCCACGATTATTATCGCGTTGACCCGATCCTCGGCGGCAACGCGGCCTTCCGGCAATTCCTGGATGCGGCGCACGCGCGGGGCATTCGCGTCGTGCTCGATGGCGTTTTCAACCACACCGGTCGGGGTTTCTTGCAGTTCAATCACCTCATGGAGAACGCGGAAGCCTCGCCGTACCTGGATTGGTTCATTGTGAAGAAATTCCCTTTGCACGCTTTCGACAATCGCAAACCGAACTACGAATGTTGGTTCGATGATCAGGAGTTGCCCAAACTCAACACCGATAACCGGCAGGTGCGGCAGTTCATCTTCGAGGTAGCAGAACACTGGCTGAACTTTGGGATTGATGGCTGGCGGTTGGACGTGCCGCTGGAGATCAAGACATCCGGCTTCTGGGAGGAATTCCGCCAGCGCGTCAAGCGCATCAACCCGGAGGTGTACATCCTCGCCGAGATTTGGGAGGAGGCCAAGCCCTGGCTCCAGGGCGAGCACTTCGACGCGGTGATGAATTACCCTTTCAACCGGGCCTGTCTGGGTTACTTCGGCGGGACGGCGCTCGATACCTCAGTGAGACCGGGGGGCTTCAAGCTCAAGTCGCTGGATGCCAAGGGCTTCGGGCGGCAGGTTGACCGGATGCTGAATGTCTACGATTGGGACGTGACCCTCGCGCAGTACAATCTGCTCAGCAGCCACGATGAGTCGCGCTTCCTCACGCTGGTGGGGCAGGATAAGCGCCGCTTGCGGCTGGCGACCCTCTTCCAGATGACCTTTCCTGGCGCGCCCAGCATCTACTACGGCGACGAGATCGGTATGGAGGGGGGCGAGGACCCCGATTGCCGCCGCGCCTTCCCGTGGGACGAGCGCCTGTGGGATCAGGAATTGCTGGCGGACTTCCGCCGCTTCGTGGCGCTGCGCGCGGCCCATCCCGCGCTGCGGCGAGGCTCCTTTGTGACGCTCTACGCCAAAGACGACATCTACATCTTCGCGCGGCAAAGCGACGAGGAGACGCTTGTTATCGCCTTCAATATGGGTGAGGCGGAGGCCGAGGTGCGCGTCAGCCTCCACGATCTGCTCCCGGCGGATGCCGCGCTGGTGGACCTGTGGTCGGGGGTGTTGGTCTCGTTGGATGCGGGAACGCTGGCGCTCACAGTGCCCGCCGTCGGCGAGCGCGTGCTCGAGTTCTAACCGCCAACGCCCCCCCTCGTTGCCGGGCTGCCTACTTGGGCAGCCCGGTCGCTGTATAGCACTTTCTAATCCTTCTCTTATGATTTTCCAATACTTATCCTTTATACTTTAAGTATATCGCGCCAAAGGCGCGGCATCGTTTTGCCGCGCGGCGGAATTATCAAAGTTTGCATAGAGGGAGGTTTAGGGTGAGTAAAATTGTAGGTATTGATCTAGGAACGACCAACTCGGTCGTGGCTGTGATGGAGGGGGGCCAGGTGACGGTCATTCCCACCTCTGAGGGTGGGCGCTTGCTGCCCTCTGTGGTGGCCTTCACCAAGAACAACGAGCGCATTGTGGGCGTGCCCGCCAAGCGGCAGGCCGTCGTCAATGCGGAAAACACCATCTACTCGGTGAAGCGGCTGATGGGCCGGCGCGCCGATGAGCCGGAAGTTGACGTGACCCGGAAGATGGTCTCTTACGACATTGTGGCCGGGCCGCAAGGCGATGCGCGGGTGCGCGTCCCGATCGCTGACAAGGTCTACACGCCGCAGGAGGTCTCCGCGATGGTGCTTCAGAAGCTCAAGAAGGATGCGGAAGCCTATCTGGGCGAGACTGTGACGCAGGCGGTTATCACTGTGCCGGCCTACTTTAACGACAGCCAGCGTCAGGCAACCAAAGACGCCGGGCAGATCGCCGGCCTTGAGGTCTTGCGCATCATCAACGAGCCGACGGCGGCGGCCCTGGCCTATGGTTTGGAGAAGAATACCGATGAGACCATTCTGGTCTTCGACCTGGGCGGCGGCACTTTCGATGTCTCCATCCTCGAAGTGAGTGAGGGGATGATTGAAGTGAAAACCACCAACGGGGATACCCACCTGGGCGGCGATGACTGGGATGAGCGCATCGTCGGTTGGATGATTGAAGAGTTCAAGCGCGAGCAGGGCATTGACCTGGGCAACGATCGCCAGTCCATGCAACGGCTGCGCGAGGCGGCGGAGAAGGCCAAGATCGAGCTCTCGACGATGATGGAGACGGAGATCAACCTACCCTTCATCACCGCCGATGCTGCCGGTCCCAAGCACTTGCAGCTGCGCCTCACGCGTACCAAGTTCGAGCAGCTCACCAGTGACCTGGTGGATCGCTGTCGCGTGCCCTTCGAGAAGGCGCTGCGCGACGCCAAGCTCTCCCCCGGTGAGCTGGCGCAGGTCGTGCTCGTCGGCGGGGCGACCCGGATGCCGATGATCCAGGAGCTGGTGCGGCAGTTGACCAACGGCAAGCAGCCGCACAAGGGCGTCAACCCCGACGAGGTCGTGGCGACCGGCGCGGCCATTCAGGGCGGCGTTTTGTCCGGCGATGTGACCGACATCCTGCTGCTCGATGTGACCCCGCTCTCGCTGGGCGTGGAGACGCTCGGTCAGCGCATGACGGTCTTGATCCCGCGCAACACCACCATCCCGGTGCGCAAGAGCGAGATCTTCACTACTGCCGATGAGGGGCAGACGGCGGTGGATATCAAAGTCTACCAGGGGGAGCGCCCGATGGCGCCCGACAACATGCTGCTCGGTCAGTTCCGGCTGGATGGGATTCCCCCGGCGCCGCGTGGTACGCCGCAGATCGAGGTCGCCTTCGATATTGACGCGAATGGCATCCTCAACGTCTCGGCGAAGGATAAGGCCACCGGGCGTGAGCAGAAGATCACCATTACGGCCTCCACGAATCTGAGCGAGGACGAGGTGGATCGGCTGATCAACGAGGCGAAGAAACACGAGACCGAGGATCGGCGGCGGCGCGAGCTGGTGGATGCCCGCAACGAGGCCGATGCCATCGCCTATCAGATCGAAAAATCGCTGAATGATCTGGGCGACAAGGTCCCTGCGGACGTGCGGGGCGAGGTCGAGGCGAAGATCGCCGAGGTGAAGCGGCTGAAGGAGGGCGACGATGTCCGCGCCATTCGCTCCGCCATCGAGGATCTGCGTCAGGTGGCAATGCAGATGGGCCAGGCGGCCTATCAGCAGGAAGAGCCGGGCGCTGCTGGTCCGGCGGCGGGCGGCCCCACCGGGCCGCAGCCAGGGCCGCAGGACGATCCCGATGTGGTGGACGGCGAGTACCGCGAGGTTTAATCGGCGCTCGCATATTTGATGAAAAAGCACGCGGGGGATTGGGGACGCTGCGCGGCTCCGATCCCCCGTTCTTTGGAGTTAGGAACGAGGTTGTTATGAACGATAAGAAAATCAAGCGAATAGCTGTAAAAAGGGCCGCCGAAGAGGAAACCTCCGAAGTTCTGGTAGCAGAGGAGGGGGAAGCCGACGTCGTTAATTGGCGGGAGGTTGCGGCGCGTTTACAGGCGGAGATGGACAACTTCCGCAAACGGCAGCGGCGCTTGGCCCAGGAGCAGATCGCGGTGGAGCGGTCGCGGCTCTTGCTGGCGCTGTTGGCGGTGGTGGATACCCTGGAGCAAACGCTGCACCACATCGAGCGCGACGATCCGCTCCATCAGGGCGTCAAAGTTGCGCTGGATGGGATGGTGAATCTGCTCCGCGCGGAGGGCGTTGTCCCTATCGAAGCGGTGGGGCAGCCCTTCGACCCGGAGATCCACGAAGCCAGAGCGATGGTGCCCGCTCCTCCTGATCAGGAGGAGGATATGCTGGTCATCGCTGAGGAACTGCGCGGGTATCAGATGGACGGACGGCTGTTGCGTCCGTCCCGCGCCGTGGTGGCGAAGAAATTAAGCTAGCACTGGTTTCTACAGGATAGACGGGAGGTGTTATGGAGTATAAAGACTATTACAAGATACTGGAGGTCTCGCGGGATGCTGGGGCCAAGGAAGTCAAGCAGGCCTACCGCAAGCTAGCGCGCCAATATCATCCCGACGCCAATCCTGATGATCCCCAGGCCGAGGAGCGCTTCAAAGAGATCAACGAGGCCTACGAGGTCCTTGCCGATCCCGAAAAGCGCAAGCTTTACGATCAGCTTGGCTCCGATTGGAGTAACTGGCAGCGCACCGGAGGCCGTCCGGAGGATTTCGATTGGAGTCGTTGGGGCAGCGGTCCCCAGCCCAATGTGCGCTATGGCACGCCAGAGGATCTACAAGACCTGTTGGGCGGCGGTGCGTTTTCGGATTTCTTCCAGCAATTGTTTGGCGGCGGGCGGGCTGGCGCGAGCGGCGGCTTTGAGGATCTCTTTGGCGGGATGGGCGGGATGCCCCGCGGCGGGAGAGCGCGCCCTCAGCGCGGACGCGATTATGAGCAGCCTGTGGAGATCACGCTGGAGGAGGCCTTCAGCGGCGCGGTGCGGCTCTTGCAGAAGGACAGCCGCAGGCTGGAGATACGCATTCCGCCCGGCGCCGATAACGGCACGCGCGTGCGCCTCTCCGGAGAGGGGGGCAGCGGCGCGGCTGGCTCCCCGGCGGGCGATCTCTACCTGGTGGTGAGCGTCCAGCCGCATCCGCGCTTTGAGCGCGACGGCGACGATCTGCGCGTTACCGCGCCGGTGGATTTGTACACGGCGGTGTTGGGCGGCGAGACCTCGGTGCGGATGTTGGATGGCAGCGCGGTCATGTTGCGCATCCCGCCGGAGACGCAAAACGGGCGCACCTTTCGCCTGCGGGGGAAGGGAATGCCGCGCTTGCAGCAACCCGCCCAACGCGGCGATCTGTACGTGACGGTTACGGTGGATCTGCCCCAACAGCTGACCGCTGCCGAACGGGAGCATTTTGAAACATTGCGCGCGCTGCGCGAGTGAGAACAGGAGGGAAAATCATGTTTAAGCGGATACTTTTTGCACACAACGCCACGCCCTCTTCGGAACGGGCGCTGCTGTATCTGGAGCATCTGGCCCGCGTGGAGAACGCCGAGGTCATCGTGCTGCACGTCTACGAGCCGCCGGAGCGCTATATGGCGATGGGCGGCTATGAGCAGCTTGTCAGTCAGCTGGAGGCGCTGGCGCGCGAGGTCGTGCAGGACGCGGTTGAGCACTTGCAAGATGTTGATCTGAATGTGCGGGGCCTCGTCCATGCCGGCGTGCCGGCCCGGCTGATCCTGGAGGTGGCCCACGAGGAGGATGCCTCACTGATTGTCCTGGGCACGCGGGGGCCTTCCAATGTGAAAGATTTACTGCTGGGGGATGTGAGCACCGAGGTGTTGCGTCACGCCTCTTGCCCGGTGCTGGTGATCTCATAAGCTCGCTGATTCGCTGACTCGTAAATAGGAGGAAGGCTGATGGATAGAAGAAAGTGGGGTCCCATTTTGGGGGCGATGTTGATACTGTGGCTCTCGTTGGGTTGTCTGGCGACAGAGACTCTGACGCCGTCCTCGCCGACAGTGGAGACGGTGACGCCGCCGGACATCCAGGTCATTCAAGTTCCCGATGATGGCGTGCTCGCGCTACAATCGCGTGTAGAAGCCGTCTATCAACAGGTGGGCGATGCCGTGGTCAATATTACCGTCATCTCCCAGGGATTGAATTTGTGGATGCAACCCTACGAGCAGGAGGGCAGCGGTTCGGGCTTTGTGTATGATACGGCGGGACACATCGTGACCAACTACCATGTGGTGGAGGGGGCCAATGACATCCTGGTCACATTTGCCGATGGCACGGTGCTGGAGGCGGAGCTGGTCGGCTCCGATGCTACTACCGATCTGGCGGTCATCCGCGTTGATCCCGCTGCGTATCCGTTGACGCCGCTGACGCTTGTTGATACAGATGCGCTCCGCGTGGGGCAGTTTGTGGTAGCGATTGGCAATCCCTTTGGCTTGCAACAGACCGTCACCTTCGGCGTGATCAGCAGCTTGGGCCGCATCATTGAAAGCCCCGATGGGCGCTACATCGGCGAGGCGATCCAGACCGATGCGGCGATCAATCCGGGCAACTCTGGCGGCCCCTTGCTCGATCTGGACGGGCGGGTGATCGGCGTGAACGCGCAGATCGTCAGTCCCAGTCGGGCCAGCGCGGGCATCGGCTTTGCCATCCCCGCGAACACGGTGGCGCGGGTGGCCCCGGCGCTGATCGAGACGGGCCGGTATCCGCACCCGTGGATGGGCGTGCGCCTGGTCGAGTTGACGCCGCAGAATATCGAGCTGTTGCGGGAAGCGGGTATGGTGGTCCCCGATGCGGGCGTCCTCATCGTAGCGGTGGAGCCGGGGCAGCCCGCCGAGCGCGCCGGATTGCGTGGATCGAATATGGTGCGCGGCCCTTCCGGTATGCAGCTAGCCGTTGGTGGGGATATTATCACGGCGGTCAATGATCGCGCTATTGCCAGCTTCCGCGAGTTGATCGCCTACCTGGAGACCGAGACGGAGGTGGGTGAGACCATCAATGTCACCGTGATGCGCGATGGCGAGTTCCTGACCTTGCCGCTCACCCTGGCGGAAAAACTGTTCTGAGCCGTGGTGCGTGTAGAGCGTTGCCCCCAGGTCATAGCCTGGGGGCGACGCTTTTTAGGTGTTCAGTTTAGCCTGCCGGCGCGTCAATCGTGGTCTGCAAACTCGGCATCGGGCGCAGTCCACACCTGGTAGGCGATTCCCAATCCCAGCGCCAGGGCGATCAGCCCCAGACCGGCTTCGGCGATGAGATTGCGCCCCGGCGGGCCAGGCAGCGCGGCGATGGCGAGGAGCAGCGCGAGCAGCGGCAGCAACCAGAGCAGGCGCTTCATCTGTCGGCCTCTCGGCGGCGCGGCGGCGAAGCGCGCATCGAGCGCGTCACGCCGGAACGGGCGCGCGACATAGGCGAGCACCACGGCACTCACGGCAGCTCCAAACAACCATGTTCCCAAACTCATCATAGAACCTCTTTATCAAGACCTGTCAGGTTTTTGAAACCTGACAGGTCTCATTCGTGGACGGCTAACGCATCCAACTCCGCCGCCAACGTCTCCGCGGTCAGCGGGCCGATGTGCCGGTAGGCCAGCGTCCCATCCGCCGCAATGATGTAGGTCTCCGGGACGCCGGTGATGCCGTACTGCCCGGCGATGCGCTCGCCGGTATCCAGCCCCACCGGGTAGGTGACGCCATACTCGGCCAGTGCGCGCTCGATCCCGGCCCGCGTGTCCTTGTACGCGATCCCGATGAACCGCACCGGCTGCGTCTGATACGCTGCCCAGACCTGCTGTAAATCGGGCAACTCCTCCTGGCAGGGCGGGCACCAGGAACCCCAGAAGTTGAGCACAACAATCTCCCCGCGCAGGTCGCGGAGCGCGAGCGTGTCCCCATCCAGCAACGCCAGGCGGAAATCGGGGGCGGGCTGCCCCACCAGCGGACGCCCCGCGCCGTTCACGACCGCGCCATGGGATGCGCCCCACATCGCCCAGGCCGAAAGCGCCAGGAGCAGCAGCCCGCCCGCCAGCGCCGCCGCGTTCCAACCGGGATGGCGCAGGCGCGGCCAGAAGGCCAGCATCCCACCCGCCAGCAAGACCAGTCCACCAAGCCACAGGTAGGCGATGAGGACGTTGCGCATCACTTTGACCGTTGCCACGCTGCCGTCGCTGTTCCAGCCGGCCAGCACCAGGTAGAGGTCTTCGCCGAGGGCCGAGCGCAGGGCGGGCGTGGTGACGCGCTGCCCGGTGTGATAAATATCCAGTTGGGGCTGTAGCGTTGCCAGGTAGGTCTGCTCAGTGTAGATGGAGATATTGGCCCGGAACGCCATGGAATCCTCGCGCCCCTCGCGGTGCAGCTCCTCGTAGACCAGCGTGTAGCCGCCCCCCTGCGCGGGCTGCCCCTGCGTGAGGCTTATATCCTGGCTGAAGGGATACAGCCGGGTGCCGATGATGCCTACGGCCATCAGAATCACGCCGCTGTGGACAAGATAGCCGCCGTATTTCCGGCGCTGCTGCCGCAACAACTGCCAGAGCGCGTTGAGCGGCGCATCGGGCGTGTGGGCGCGTTGGCGGCGGACTCCTTCGATAAACTCCGCGAGCGTGGCGGCTCCCGCCAGTCCCACCAGCGCAAAGCCGATAAGGGATACCGGCTGGCGCAATCCGAGCAGTGCAGCGACCAGCGGAGCGATAAGCGCACCGGCCAGCGGCGCAATCCAGCCCCCGCGTTGCAGCCGTTGGAGCGCCGCCGCCGCTTGCCCTATCAACGGGCATATCCCCATCAACAGCAACAGCGCGGCGAGCTGCGGGCCGGTCACGCTATCGAACCATGCCGGCGTGGCGGCGAAGCGTTGCCCCAGCAGCGCCTCGGTGAGGGTGGGGAGCACGCTGCCGATGAAGACGGAGGCGGTCAGCGTGGCGAGCAGCACGAGTGTGAGAAAGAACATCCCCTGGCGCGAGAGCAGGCTGGCGGGCGGGGCCTCGCTGGCGAGCGCGTCGCGGCGGATGAAGAGCAGGAGCGCCGCGCCGCTCAGGGTGATGATGATCGCCGCGAGGAATGCGCCGCCCAGGTTGGAGTCGCTGAAGGCGTGGACGGATTCGATGAGGCCGCTGCGGGTGGCGAACGTGCCGAAGAGGGTGAGCGCGAAGGAGGCCGTTGCCAGCAGCAGGTTCCACAGGTGGAAGCCGTGGCGCTCGTCCTGCATCACCGCCGCGTGGAGGAGTGCGGTCGCCGTGAGCCAGGGCAGCAGCCCGGCGTTTTCCACCGGGTCCCAGGCCCAGTAGCCGCCCCAACCCAGCACATCGTAAGCCCAGCGCATCCCCAGCAGCAGGCCCGCGCCCAGGCTCAGCCAGGCGAGCAGCATCCACGGGCGCAGCGCCTTTGTCCACCCGGCGACGCGGCGGGTGAGCAGCGCGGCCATCCCGAAGGCGAAGGGGATCGCCAGCGCCACAAAGCCCACATACAGCGCGGGCGGATGGAAGATCATGCCGGGATGCCGCAAGAGCGGGTTCAGAGCCTGGCCCTCCAGCGGCGCGCTGGGCAGCAGGACGAAGGGGTTGAGCCGGAAGCGGATCACGGCGACGAAGAAGGCCGTGATGAGGTTGAGGAAAACGGTGGCCCAGGGTGTGAGCGGGCGCGCTTTTTTGGCGGGATAGCGCACCGCGAGCGCAGCGAAGAGCGCCTGGAGGCAGCCCCAGAGCAGCAGCGAGCCTTCCTGCCCGGCCCAGAGCGCGGAGATTTTGAGGTAGACGGGCATGAAGGTAGCAGAATGGAGCGCCACATAGCGCAGCTCGAAGCGGTTGCTCAGGAAGCCCGCGAGCAAGATGGCCAGCGCCCCGCTCAGCAGCCCGGCAAGCGCGTAGGTGGCGCGCCGCGCGCTCTGTGCCCAGCGATCATCGCCTGTGCGGATGCCCCAGAGCGCCGCGCCGGCAGCATAGCCGGCCAGTATCAACGCGAGGGTGAGGAGAAATGTACCGATTTCGCCTAGCATGGTGTTGTTTGTGAGACCTGACAGGTTTTCCCAAACCTGTCAGGTCATTCTAACGCCAGCGGCGTGGGCAATGTCACCGTTTTCTGCTGCGCTGTTATAAAAGCATCTGGGCCACCGAACCAATCTAACACAATCTCTCGTTGCACCTTCGTCGGCTTTGTCGTGTGTAACACATCATACGATGAATACGGCCACTCGCGAAAATCATCTACAAAACGGTGATGTTTTGGGTTGCGGTGGATATAGGTCACCAATCGCTTGAAATACTCCCGGTCTCCCACCTCAATACGGCGGAAAGGACGTTCGAAGAGCGCACCCGTTCGCCCGTACATCTTGTTGATGGACTTGGTATAGGCGTTGAAGAAGTTGGAGAAGTATTGGCTTGGCGGCTTGGTCACATCCAGACCTGTCAGGTTTGCCAAACCTGACAGGTCTAGCTCTTGCCTGGTTTTCACCCGAATCAACAGATGAAAATGATTGCGTAACAGACAATAGGCATAAGTATCTACCACCGGATGTACGTGATGAACATAGAGTTGCAAGAAATACAGATAGTTGCGCGTTTCGATAAAGATGTTCTCCCCGTTAATCCCCCGGTTGTAAACATGGTAGAATTTACCGTGTTGCAATGGTACTGGATTAGCCATAGGTTATCTTTTCCCAGACCTGTCAGGTTTCAGAAAACCTGACAGGTCTTCGGTTTTCTTTCTTCATTCTTCATACCGCGAAGGACACTTAAGCAAGAGCTCATCGGCGTAGAAGCGCCCATCCTCGCCCAGCCGCCCGCGCACGATGGCCTGCGCCTCGTGGCGGAGCATATCGGGCTTGCTGCCGTGATAGACGATCTCCAGGGTGGGGGCGGTGGGGTCTTGTGCTGCCGCGTGGAGCACCTGCTCCAGCCCGCCAGCCCGCTCTATCTCGCGGGGATCGCCCGGTATCTGGACGATGGTGAAGGTCAGCAGCGTGCCCAACTCGTCATGGACGATGCTCTCGCCCAAGACCGCGCCGGAAACGGTGATGGCCCGCTGCTGCGCGGCAGCATCCAGCGCGCGCACTTCCTCGATGGTGAGGTAGTAGTGCGCCGAGCTTCCCGTGCTGCTGATGAGTAAGTACAGCACGGCGGCGGTAATCAGCAGGCCAGCGACAATGAAGGTAGTTTTGTTTTGCATGGGTGAGATGAATCAGCGAGTCGGCGAGGCAGCGCTGTGTTGAAGCTTGTGATAGTGGTAAATCATGGGGCAATCTCTTCAAACCGACGATGAATTTCCTCAAAGTAATCCTTGAATTCGCTGGGAATGATGTCAGCCTCGGAAGCATGAGGTAAGATGGTCTGAAAATGGCGGGCCAATTCTTCAAATACTATCAAACCCTGTTGTAGCATAAACATCACGTCTTCCAAATCAGCCTCGAATCCCCGTGCGATTTTACTCAGCGCGATGGTGTAGGGATCGAAAACATACACGGTCAACCGGCCATAGCGTCCGACTAATTGTCTGCGCTCATAGGCTTGTGGCGGAAGAGGAACAAACTCTGCTATTGGCACTGCATCTGCATACAGTTGCATTTCGTCTGCTAATGTGGCGACCGTAGCCTCAAATGTCTCAAGCGTAGCCGCGTCTGACTCGAATGTGTAGTCAAAATCCATCGTGGTGCGGGGGTTTCCCAACAGGCAAAGCGCACTACCGCCCAGCAGATACAAGTCGCCCGCGCCCGCGAAGCGTTTCCCCAAGCGTTCGAGGAATTCCTTCAAAGTGAGTAGGGTTACTGGTTCCATTGACTTCTCCTCTCCCAATCATGCAAGAGTTTTTGCACGACCTGTTCATAAGTCCCTATCCAGTTCACCGTTGTTTGCGTTCGGCGGCGCAGCTCGCGATCCAATAATTTCAATCTCTCGCGGGGCGCGCCTTCGGTGGGGATGCTCAGCTCTTTCGACATAAGATCGGGCAGCCATTGCCAATGCTCTCCGGTAAGCGGGCGTAATTGATCAGCGTACTCCCGTTGAAGAAGCATGGCGGCCACATAGAAGGATTGCAGGATCAAACGTTCTTGAGGTGAAAGTCGCTTCAAGGCGGCGGGCACAACTCCTGCGTATTCGGGATGCGACAGCAGGACGGCGATCACGGCAGCACGAACGCGGGCATGTGGTTGCTGTACCAGATCGGCCAAGAGTATGTCTGGGGGACGCACCTGGTTGGCCTGATAGGACGATTGGCGCGACAAATAGCGAATACCCAGCAGGCTCAATTCAGCGACCAAGGCTTCTTCTTCGGCAAATATGGCGTATTCGGACTTGTGTTCTTGTGTCATGTCTTTTACAACAAGAATCGCACTTTTATTGCTCACTTCCCACCAGTTTACAGCCGTTCGGCGGGAAAGGATCGTGTGTCAGCGCTTGAATCGCTTGATCCAACCGCGTGCGCAGGGTCTGATCTAAATACCACAGCCTTATGCGCGCCTACGCAATTATTCAAGGCCGCGCAAACCGCTCAAACCCTGTCACCGGCACAACCTGCTGCAAGTCTTCAAGGCTATCGTAGAGCAGTTGCAGGACATAGTGGGGATTGTGGGCATACGCGCCGGGATCTTTGTTGACGAAGTTGTAGTTGTAGATGGTGCGCACCAGGCGCGGCGTCCAGGTGAGGTAGCGATTGCCGAAATTCGCTTCATCGCTGTCGGCGATGCCGTTATTGTTGGTGTCCACGAAGAAATACGGGAAGGTGTTCTTCTCGTAGACGATGGGCGTGCCGATGACGTTCGCGGCGTAGTCCTGGATGGCGGCGTAGAGCGTACCGTGCAGCACGGCGATCTCGTCGGCGATGGGTTCGCTGGTGTCATTGTTGCCATCGAAGTCCACGATGCTCTGCCGAATCTCGCGCAGATCGTCGCTGGTCACGACGTTGAGGTGGCATGGGCTGCACGTATCGGGATTGAGCGCGGTGCTGTGCGCGTCGTGGCACTGGATGCAGGTGCGGAAATCCTCCACATGCTCGAAGCGCCCGACGTAGGTCTTGCCGGCGTACTGGTAGCCGCCCTGGGCATCGCCGCCCAACTGCGTTGCTGCGGCGACCGCGTAGTGGACGTTGATGAAGCCCAGCCCCTCAGCCACGGTGTCTGGATCGTGCCCGGCGATGGCGTCCTCGACGGTGTTCGTCGAAGTGCGCCCCTGGTGGCACTGCATACAGTTCACCGCGCCGGAGTGTTCTGCTATCTCAGCCCCGGAAGGGAATTCTACCGAGGTCAGCGCGTGCGCGGGGATGTTGTGGCAGGTGTTGCAGTAAATCACGGAGCCGATCTGCGCCGGGCCATCCACCTGCCCGGCGGCGGTCCCATCCGCGCCAAGGAAATCGAGATAGCCGTACATGCTGTGGCACTTGGCGCAGTTCTGTGGCACCTGTGGCGGATCGGCGTCATCCCAGTTGGTGAACGAGCGCGAAGCCATATCCGCGTGCCCGGATTGTGACCAATTCGCGGTGATGCTCTCGACCGATTCGGGTGCGATGAAGAACTGATAGCCCCAAATGACCAACCCGGTTAGCGCCATCAAGACCAGACCTAGTGTTAGGATAGTAGGCCACTTCATCGGGCGTGCCTCCTTGTGAATAGTGATTGGAACGTGACGACTTGCATTATTTACCCACCAGTATACAATAACTGGTAGAAAACTCAAAAAGGAGACCGACTCTATGCTAAAGCAACAGACCAAACAACGTTTGTGGATCGCGGTCTATTTCATCCTCATCTTCGCACCGCTCTTGATTCTGTTACTCGCGCCGCGCCCGGCAGGGCGCACCTTCTGGCGCGAGCTCTCCGTGGCCCTGGGTTTCGCGGGGCTTTCGTTGATGGGCTTGCAGTTCATCCCCACCGCCCGCCTGCCGCTGCTGAGCGAAGTCTTCCCGCTCGATACGCTCTACGACTTTCACCATAAGCTCTCCATCGCGGCCTTCGTGTTTTCGCTGGCGCATCCGGTGATCCTCTTCATCCAAAACCCCTACACGCTGCGGCTGCTCAACATCTTCACCGCGCCGTGGCGCGCGCGTGCTGCTGTGGTGGGCACAGTGCTGCTGATTTTGCTGATTGTCACCTCGGTCAAGCGGCTCTCGCTGCGGATTTCCTATGAGACCTGGCGTTGGCTCCATGATGGTTTCTCCGTGGCCATCATGGCCTTGATCCTCTACCACATCTTCAACGTGAACTACTACACCTCCGTACCGCTCCAGCGTGGGCTGTGGATCGTGCTGGGCTGTGTTTGGGCCGCCATGATCCTCTACATCCGCGTCATCAAGCCGTGGCAACTGCTCAATCGCCCGTACCGCGTGGTGGAGGTCATCCAGGAGCGCGGGCAGACGTGGAGCCTGGTGCTGGAGCCGGTCGGACATCCCGGCGTCCCCTTCCGCGCGGGACAGGTGGCCTGGCTCAGCGTGGGGCATTCCCCTTTCAGCATCGAGGAGCACCCCTTCTCCTACGCTTCCAGCGACCAACACCCGGAGCGGCTCGTCTTCGCCATCAAGGAGCTGGGTGATTTCACCTCGACGATTGGCAATATCGCGCCCGGTACGGTGGCTTATGTGGATGGGCCGTATGGCACCTTCGATCTCGATCATCACCCGCAGGGGAACTACGTCTTTATCGCCGGCGGCATTGGGTGCGCGCCGATTATGGGAATGCTGCGCACGCTGGCAGACCGCAAGGACGCGCGGCAGTTGCAGTTCTTCTACGGGAGCTGGGCCTGGGATGACATCATCTTCCGCGAGGAGCTCGAGGCGTTGCAGGAGCAGCTCAATCTGGAAGTCATCCATGTGCTGGAGCAGCCGCCGGAGGACTGGGAAGGCGAGAGCGGCTACATCACCAAAGATGTGTTGCAGCGCCATCTAGGCTGCGATTATCGCAACTGCATCTACTTCATCTGCGGCCCGCTGCCGATGATCGAGCTGGTGGAGCGCTCGCTGGAAGAGCTCGCCGTCTCCCGCAAGGACATGTACGAGGTCAGCCGCAAGCGCGCCTTCGAGTTGACGCGCAAGCGCATTTTCTCGGAAAACTATAAGATGGCGTAAGTGCGCCAGCAGAAAGGAGCATCATGCAGAGGATTTACGCCCGCCGATTGTTATTCGCTACGTTGGGGTTGATTGTGGTGTTGGTGTTGGCCTTCTCGATCTTACAAGGGGGCTTGCCGTTCTGAGCTGCTGCCGGGCAGGATTGCCAAGAGGCGACGTACGCCCGAAAAGGCAGATGTTTTAGATGGCCTTTGTAGACTCGCTGACGGCCTATATCCCGATGGATCGCCGTCAGGCGCTGGTGGAGAGCGCGTCATTGCCCGAACAGACCCAGGGCAGCGCGCTCTTCGCTGATGTTTCGGGCTTTTCCTCGTTGGCGCAATCGCTCGCCGCGCAGCTCGGCCCCCAACGTGCGGCGGAGGAGCTCACGCAGCATATCAACTAGGTCTACGAGGCGCTCATCGCCCAGGTGCATCAATTTCGCGGTAGCGTGATCGGCTTTGCGGGGGATGCCATCACTTGCTGGTTCGATGGCCGTCCGGCTGACGCAAACCTGCGCGCCGTGACGTGCGCCCTGGCGATGCAGGCGGCGATGGCCCCCTTTGCTGCAATCGCTGTGACCTCGCAGATAGCAGCCGCCTTGCGCATCAAAGTTGCGGTCGCCACCGGCCCCGCCCGGCGCTTCCTCGTTGGCGATCCAGACATCAAGGTGTTGGAAGTCGTTGCCGGCGCGACGCTCAACCGTATGTCGCAGGCCGAAAAGCAGGCCCTGCCTGGCGAGGTCGTCGTCAGCCGCGAGGTGATGACGGCGCTGGGCGAAGCGGTGGCTGTGGCCGCGTGGCGCGGTGAAGTGGCTTTGGTTGCCGCGCTCGCCGCTCCAGTGGAGCCACACCCCTGGCCCGCGTTGCCTGCTCAGGCGCTCTCCGCCGAGCAAGTCTGCCCGTGGCTGCTCCCGGAGGTGTACGCACGCCTGCAATCCGGCAGAGGCTATCTGGGCGATCTGCGAATGATCACGCCCCTGATGTTGCGCTTTGGCGGACTGGATTTCGACCACGATCCCGACGCCGGACGCAAACTGGATGCCTACATCCGCTGGATGCAGACGGTCATCCACCGCTACGCTGGGACTTTGCTGGAGCTGACCATTGGCGACAAGGGCAGCTTCGTCTACGCGCCGTTCGGCGCGCCCATCGCTCACGAGGACGATACCCGGCGCGCTCTGGCTGCTGCCTTGGAGCTGCAAGCTCCGCCCGCCGAGCTGGCCTGGATGCCGCCGGTTCAGATCGGCGTGGCGAAAGGGCAGGTGTGGACCGGAGCCTATGGCGCGCCGCTGCGGTACACCTATGGCGTTATTGGATGCGAGGTCAACCTCGCCGCCCGGCTGATGATCCAGGCGCGGCCTGGTCAAACGCTGGTCTCCGGCTGGGTGCGGCGACAGCCGGGGTTCCACTATCAGCACATCGGAGACCGGACCTACAAAGGCTTCCCTCAGCCTATCTCCACCTACATTTTGCGCGGCGAGGATACACTCGCCTGCGAACCTTGCGCCCACGCTCTGGTGGGGCGCCGCCTCGAACTCGGCCAATTGCGCGCGGTGCTCCGGGCAGTTCAGGTGGGCAGTGCGCGCACACTTTTCATCGAAGGCGAGGCTGGCATCGGCAAGACGCGGCTGGTGCAGGAGCTGCTCCAAGAACTGCGTGGGCTTGAGCTACATCCCTTGGTGGGCGCGGGCCAGAGCATCGAGCAGCACACGCCCTACCGCGCCTGGCGTGACATCTTCGCCATCTACTTCGGCCTGGAAGAACTCACTACGTCTCAAGCGCGGCAGCAGATCGAGACCCGTGTAGCGGAAGTGGTCCCGGAGCAGCGTAAACGGCTACCCTTGCTCAATGCGCTCTTCGATCTGGATATGGCCGAAACGCCTTTCACCGCTGCACTGACGCCCGAGCTGCGTCAGCAAAACCTGCGCCAGTTTTTGGTGGCGCTGTTGGAAGCCTGGGGCCGGAGCCAGCCGCTCATCGTGATTCTGGAGGACGCCCACTGGCTCGATACCCTCTCGTGGCAGCTGGCGGAAGAGGTGGCGCGGACGTTGTGGGTGCGTAACGTGCCGTTGCTGCTGATCGTTGTCCATCGCCCCTTGCAAATGAGCGCCATCAGTGCAGCACCGTGTCGTACTTTGCGCGACATGACCATCTGCCGGACGCTCCGGCTCGATAAGATGGCGGCGGACGAGCTCGTCACACTCATCGCGCAGCGGCTGGGTGTGGCTCCAGAGGCGCTCCCGGAGACGTTGACCGCGTTGGTCCAGACCCGTTCCGACGGCAATCCCTTCTTCGCCGAGGAGCTGCTTCACGCACTGCGTGACCGGGGCTTCATCGAACCGCCCGCGCACATCACCGGCGATCTGGATGCGGCGGCGCGGACGCTGCCTGACACCCTTCATGGATTGATCCTGGCGCGCATTGATCAGCTGCCGATAGCGCGACAGTACGTGCTCAAAGTGGCCGCCGTCATCGGACGCAGCTTTACCTTCATACCGTTGCACAGGACCTATGACAGCTGGTATGCACCTACCTCCGAGGAGGCGCTGCGCGATGAACTGCAAGCCCTCGGTCAGAGCGATTTTACCTTCGTCGAGGCGCTGGAGCCGGAGCTGACCTACATCTTCAAACACATTATTACGCAGGAAGCCGCCTATCAGACCTTGCTCTTCTCCCAGCGCCGCGAGTTGCACGCACTGGTCGCCGTGTGGTACGCGGAGAAGCCCGCCCTTGCTCCCTATCTGCCGCTGCTCGTCCATCACTATCACCACGCGGAGCTGCCGGCTGAGGAGCGCCGCTATGCGCGTCTGGCGGCGGAACAGGCTGCCCACTACTACGACAACGACAATGCTATCCGCTATTTCAGCCGCGCGCTGGCGCTGACGCCGGAGCACGATGTGGCGGCCCGCTTTGCGTTGCTGCTGGGGCGTGAGGCGGTCTACAGCGTCTCCGGGCAACGTGAAGCGCAGGCGGCAGACATCGCGGCTTTGGAGGAACTGGCCGCGCTGCAAGAGGATGCGCAGCAGCGGGCTAGCGTCGCCCTGCGGCGGGCGTACTACGCGCGCGCCACGGATGATTATTCGGCGGCGTTGCTCGCCGTGCAGGAGACGGTGCAGCTGGCGTCTCAAAGCGGCGATGGGGCGCTTGAGACGCAGGGCCTGCGCGTCTGGGGGGCGATTCTTCGCCAACAGGGGGACTTTGCCGCCTCGCGGGCGCGCCTGGAGCAGGCGTTGGCCCTGGCCCGGAGCCACGGCGATCAGCAGGAAGAGGCGCACACCCTCTACGACCTCGGCACGACCTTGTATCAGGCGGCGAACTACGCGGAGGCGCGCGTCTGCTACGAAGCGGCGCAGACACTCTACGCGGCGCTGGATGACAAACGGGGGCGGGTGCAGTGCGCGCTGATGTTTGGCGCGCTGCACTATCAGCTGGGCGAGTACATCTCCGCGCAGGCGCAGTACCGGCAGGCGCTGGCGGAGAGCCGCGCCATCGGGTGGCGCTACGCCGAGGGCTTCGCGCTCAACAGCCTGGGCAACAATGCTTTCGAGTTGGGGGACTACGACGCGGCGGAGGTTTACCATGCCCAGGCGCTCCAGATGGGCCGTGAGATCGGCCATCGCGAGGGGATGGCGCTCAGCCTGGATACGCTGGGGCTGATTCATACGATGCGCCAGGCCTATGCGGCGGCAGTGGAACAGGGGCAGGCGGCGCTGACCATTCAACGCGAGATCGAGGATGTCTACAGCCTGGGCTACACGCTCAACCATCTGGGGCTGGCCTGGCTGGGATTGGGCGAGCTGGAGCGAGCGGAAGCTGCCTTTTCGGAAGCCCTGCACATGCGCCGACGGTTGGAGCAGGACGCCGCCGCGCTCGATGATCTGGCGGGGCTGGCGCGCGTCGCGCTGGCGCGGGGGGAGATCGCCGAGGCGCAAAACCACGTCGCCGAAATCCTGACTTATCTGGAAGCGCAATCCGTCGAAGGCGTGGAGTTTCCGGTGCTGGTGTACCTCACTTGCGCCCGCGTTTCGCGCGCTGTTGGAGAAGAGGCGCAGGCGGAAATCGTCCTTGCGGAGGGGCGGCGCCTGCTCGAAACGCGCGCCGCTGCCATCCAGGACACGGCGCTCCGGGCGCAGTTTGTGGAGCGGGCGCCGTTCAACCGGGAGTTGGCGGTGTTCTGTGCTGAGATGGGTGTGACGTAAATTTCAAAGCTCGGACGTTATATCTGCCTCTATCAAGGCGCGTTGTAATAAATCTGTAAGCCGCAAATGCTCTGCCCAATGCCTCAAATAGGTAATGTCCAGCGAGTACTTTTGTACCTTAAGCACGCCCAATACATCACGCCATTGCCGTTCTGATCCCGCACTCATGCGATACCAGTCCAATTTGCTCAGGATAACGTCTTCCGGCGCTCCAAAATAGAATTCGTCAGCTTCCAGGTCATCGTCTAGTGTATCCTTGCGGCGTCTCTGTAGCGCGGTAGCGTGATAAGGCTCGTCTTTCAAAACAAACACATCCACTTTTAACATGGTCTCGAGGTGGATGAGGTTGAATGAAGAGCGTCGGCTAATCGCATCCAGGATCATTGCCGCATCAACATAGTAACTGGCTTCTAATTGTGCAACGAAATCAGGAACGTGTTTTGCTTCAATTGCTGCCACAAAATCTACATCCATAGTGGCGCGGGCAATACCATACGCCGAACTGGCAACCGAGCCGCCGATGTAATAGGGGATTTGCAAAGCCGTAAAGGTTTCGATCACCGGACGAATGGCAAGTGTAATTTCAGATTGTGGCATGTTCTCTCTGCTCCAAATAACGCTCTAAGCGTGCGGCCAATTCTGCGCCATAGTGATAAGCTACAAAGGTTAGATTTAACTCTTGTTGTGTATAGGTGGGGTTAGCTCTTTGAATAGCGCGGCGCGATAGTTGAAGAGTGGTTCGTGATAGAGAACGCATCACGGTTAGCCTTTGTGCCACCGTTGCCCGACGCAGTAATGCTAGCTGGACCTCTTCTGCTTTGGAGTGTGTATCGAAAGATTGGGTTGTCATATTCACGGCCCCCTTGATAATTCGACTATACAACAGCCTTATCCCAAAGTCAAAACGTGCGCACGTGTGAACGTTCACACGTGCGCATGTGCGTTATCTCACCTCACCACCAGCGGCATGTATAGCCTGAACTGCGTTATTTTCTCCAGCGGATGGTACCACGCTTGCCGATTCCAAGTTTCACCTTCGAGCACAAACGTCTCCGCGAAGCGCATTCCCGCGACGGTGAACGTGACTGTCTGTCCCGCACGGGCGCAGCCGTCGCCCGCATCGGCGCGGACCTGCACCTCGTAGACCAGCGCACCCGCGAGCGCCTCAACGTTACCGCTGCCGCAGATTGTGTCGCCAATCGTGGCGATGATTTCCATCCCCGCGCTTGGCGTGAAGTGTTCTGTCGCGGTGATGGGGCCGTAGAAGGTGGTGGGCAATGGATTGGGGGGTGTGGCGCTCTGCATCCCCGCGCTCGGCAGTCCCAGGTAGGGCGTGATGGTCTCCGTCGCGTGAAGCCAGTAGCTGCGCCCGAATTCCAGCGCCGTGAGGTCGTTGAGCCAGGCGGCATAGGCGGGATGTTCCACCATCACGGCCACGTCGTAGAGCCGCCACGCGCCCGCGTCGTAGAAGAGCAGCGAGGAGTACGTTCCCTCGATGGAGGCCAGGGGCTCCGTCACGGGGCGCGCGCCGGGGAGCGGATAGCCCAGCTGATTCCAGCCGGGTTGTAGGGCGGGCAGCTCCACGGTAGCGAGCAGCGCGTAGATGCCCTGCCCATCCTCCGGCATTCGGGCGATAGCCTGGTTGTATTCGATATCGAGCGTGGTCTCCAATCGTTGCCAGCT
>DAOTXC010000002.1:0-7462 GCA_034435555.1 Anaerolineae bacterium | reverse complement strand
CCCCCACCGCTCTCACGCCAACCCCTTCCGCCACCGCCACGCCGCTCCCGCCCCTGCTGGTCGAGGCCGAATGGCCCCAACGGATGCACAAAGAGGACTCTGACTTTGTGCGCATTACCCTGGTACGCACCGCCAACGGCGACTACATCCCCACCGTGAGCATCCCCGGCCACACCGCTATCGCCGGGACGCCGCTGCCGCTCACCCCCGCGCCCATCGAGGGCGACCTGGGAGGCGATTACGCGGTCGTCGCCGTGGCGCGGCTCGTCGGCGCTGCCTTCGAGATCACCCCACTCGACCCGGAGGCGCAATCGCTCAACCAGCCCGTTATCACCTGGCAATGGAGCGTCCTCCCCAAGCACACCGGGACCCAGCTGCTCCAGGGGGCGGTGGAATTGCAATGGCGGCCCCGCGATGGGGGCGCGCCCATCCGCCGCTCCATCTGGCGCGCCAACCTCACCGTCAAAGTCGGTAACCCGCTCTTCACCCGTGGGGAGGTCAACGTGATGAGTCTGCTCACCAGCCTCATCGGCTCCGCGCTCAGCGTGCCCTGGGTCGTCGAGCAGCTCCAGGAACGCAAGGGAAAAGCGGTAGAAGAGCCGCCCCCCGCAGCGGAAGAAGCCGCCGCTGAACCCGAAGCGCCCGCGCCCCCCACAGACGTTACCGCCAAGGATTAGGCCCGCCCATGTACGCCATCGTCTCCCTTCTCGATCCCGTTCACACCGCCGAAGTCACGGCGCTATGGCAGGAGCTCGAAGCGACCTTCGGACTGCGCGGCATCTACGCCACGCCCTACCCGCACTTCTCCTACCACGTCGCCGAGCAGTACAACGACGCCCTCATCACAGAGCTGGAAGAGATCGCCCGGACAACCGCGCCCTTCACCGTGGAGACCAGCGGGCTGGGACTCTTCACCGGCCCGTTCCCCATCCTCTTCATACAGGTGGTGCGTTCTGCGCCGCTCAACGCCCTCCATCAGGCGCTCTGGCCGCACCTCACGCGCCACGCCCAGAAACCGGTCGCCTATTACCGGCCCGCCAGCTGGGTTCCCCACATCACCCTGGCGCACAGCGATCTCACCGTGGGCAACCTCCCGGAGATCATCGCGCACCTCTGCGCCCGCCGCTTCAACTGGCAGCTGCCCATTGATAATCTGACCCTGGTCTGCGAGCATTGTGGAAGCCACGACCTGCATTCCCGGCTCGCCCTCAGCGGCATCCCGGAGGTCGAGTAGCCATCCCGCGCAATTGTGCTACACTATTCGCATGACACAGCCGCCCTACAGGAGAGAATAGCATGAGTTCAAACGCCAAACTGCCCCATTGGGATATGAACGCCATTTATCCGGGGTTGGAGTCCGCCGAATTTGAGGCCGGCTTCCAGACCGCCATCGCTGCGATTGACGCCCTTGTCGAACAATTCGACGCCCACGGCATCCTGCTGCGCGAGACCCCGCCGCCCATTGACGAGGAAACGCGCGCCACCTTCGAGACGATTCTCGCCAGCTACAACGCCGTTGCCGTGCAAGGCCATACCCTCTACGCCTACCTGAGCAATCTGATCAGCACCGACTCCTTCAACGAGAGCGCCCAGGCGCGCCTTAGCGAGCTCCAACGGCACTACGTGAAGATGGGCCAGCTGTACACTCGGCTGACCGCCTGGCTCGGGTCGCTCGATGTCGAGGCGCTCATCGCCGCCTCCCCCCTGGCCGAGGCGCACGCCTTCGCCCTGCGGCAAGCGGCGGAACTCGCTCAACATCTCATGTCGCCGGAGGAGGAGGCGCTTGCCGCGCAACTGCGGCTCACCGGCAGCGGGGCCTGGGCCAAGCTCTACAACAACTACACCTCCCAGATCACCGTCCCGCTCGACATCGCCGGCCAGCCGCCCACGCTCCCCATCACCGCCGTCCGCAACCTGGCCTACAATCCCGACCGCGCCATCCGCCAGGCCGCCTATCAGGCGGAACTGGACGCCTGGAAGCGCCACGCGCTCCCCATCGCCAGCGCGCTCAACAGCATCAAGGGGGAGCTGCTCACCCTCGCGGAGCGCCGCCGTTGGGACTCGCCGCTAGATATCGCCCTCTTCAACAACAACACCGACCACGAGACGCTCGACGCGATGCTGACCGCCGCGCGCGAGTTCTTCCCGGACTTCCGGCGCTATCTGCGGGCCAAAGCGCGCGTGCTGGGCGTGCCGCAGCTCGCCTGGTACGATCTCTTCGCGCCCGTGGGCGAGAGCAAGCAGACCTGGGAGTTCCCCCAGGCCCGCGCCTTCATCGAGGAGCAGTTTGGGGCCTACTCCGACCAGCTGGCGGCGCTGGCCCGTCGCGCCTTCGAGGAGCATTGGATTGACGCCGAACCCCGCGACGGCAAGCGCGGCGGGGCCTTCTGCGCGTGGATGCGCGGAGGAGAATCGCGCATCCTGGCGAATTTCCAGCCTGCCTACGGAGGGATGGGCACGCTGGCCCACGAGCTGGGTCACGCCTACCACAACCTGGCGCGCGCGGGCTGCACCTACATCCAACGGCAGACGCCAATGACGCTCGCCGAGACCGCCAGCAACTTCTGCGAGGCGCTGATTCAGGAGGCCGCGCTCGCACAGGCCCCGCCGGAGGAGCAGCTCGCCATCCTGGAAGCTTCGCTACAGGATGCCTGCCAGGTCATCGTAGATATCACCAGCCGCTTCATCTTCGAGACCGAGGTCTTCGAGAAACGCGCCGCCCGCGAGCTCTCCGCGGAGGAATTTAGCGCCATCATGTTGGCGGCGCAGCGCGAGACCTACGGCGACGGACTTGATCCTGAGCAGTTGCACCCCTACATGTGGGCAGTTAAACCGCACTACTACACCGTCACCTTCTACAACTTCCCCTACATGTTCGGGTTGCTCTTCAGCCTGGGGCTGTACGCACAATACCGCGAGAACCCCAGCGAGTTCAAAGAGCGTTACGATAGCCTGCTCGCCGCCACCGGCATGGCCGATGCGGCGACGTTGGCCGCCCGCTTTGGCATCAACGTCCGCACCCCCGACTTCTGGCGCGCCAGCCTCGATATCATCCGAGGCGACATTGACCGCTTTGAGGCGCTGTGTGAACGTGTAAACGTGTGAATGTAATTTATCAAGGAGGTATCACCAATGGGTAGTAAATTCAAAGGATCCACAAGCTCGAAAAGTTCCGGTAGTTCCGGCGGCAGCAAGCGGAGCGGCAGCAAGCGGAGCTCCAGCAAACCCGCCGGCTCGTCAAAAATGCCCAAGAGTGGCGTCAAACCTAGCCGCTCCGCTCCCATCCCCAAAAGCCCTCGGCCCACATCATCCTTCAGCAACGCGGGCCGTCGCGGCTGTTTTGGCTGCGCCATCCCCACCCTGTTGCTCTTTGGCGCGCTGGCCTTCGCCGGCGTGCGCCTCATCCAACGCTAATCGCCGTACAACAAAACAGGCCCGCTGGTGAACCCAGCGGGCCTGTTGACATCTGAACCGGTAGCCAAACCAGCGCCCGGCGCTAAACTTCAAGGGCTAGTTGTTGTGATAGAAAGGCCCTGCGGTTGCCTCGTTGCCGGCAGCATCCGTGGAGCTGACGTAGAATTGGTAGGTGATACCCTTCTTGGCACGGAACGCCATCTCGTGGTAGGTGACGAGCGTGTTGTCGATGTAGGTGGTTCCCTCCACGATCACGACGGTCGTCGCCGGCTCATCAGTGTACCAACTAACGACGAAGTTGACCGGGTTAGTATTGAACGAGGTCACGTCATAGATCACCGGCGGGGTCACATCGCCGCCACCACCACCGCTCTCCGTCACGTTGACGACGTGTTGCGCAACGTCAGTCGCGCCCTCGTTGTCCGTAACGGTGAGTGTAACGGTATAGTCGCCGGCAGCCGCGTAGGTGTGCGCCGCCGTCGCGCCGGTCCCCGTCGCGCCATCGCCAAAGTTCCAGGCGTAGGTGACGAGATAGCCGTCGCTATCGTAGCTGGCGGTCCCATCGAAAGTGCAGCCCAGATCGGTGCAGGTGAAGGTGAAGCTCGCAACCGGCGGAACATTCTCACCACCGCCGCCGCCCGTCCATCCCAGATAGACGAGGGCGTCATAAGCCTGCACGAGACCGTAGCCGTAGGCGTTGTCGCGCCCTGCCGGGCCGAGATCCAGCGCGCTCTGCGTGAGCGCCTCGCGGATCTGTGCGTTGGTCCAGTCAGGGTTCGCGCTCCATACCACAGCAGCCACACCGGAGACGTGCGGCGTCGCCATTGACGTGCCGTTCCAGGCCTCGTAGCCACTGTCGGGCTGGCTGATCATGGATAGCACATCGCCGGTTTGGCCTAATTTATTAGCCACCAGGTACTGTCCATCTTCCTGGCTCAACGTGATGGCCGGAATGTTGGAGCTGTAGCCATCACCCAACGTGGCGTAAAGGTTGCCGGATTCGTTGTTGTAGATGATGGCCGCCACACCGCCACCATTCTGGACGTTGATGACCTTGTCGTAGAAACTGATTGCGCCGCGCTCGCAGAGCACAACCTTGCCTCCCCAGTTGCCGACGCTATCGCAGAGGCCGCCGTAGACCAGCGTGCCGCTGGCCGAACCGTAAGCCGCATTCTCGATATGATTCGCGTCGTAGGTCACGCCATTCACCGTAAGAGAGTTCTCGGCGAGCCAGGGAACCGTGCTCAGCACATCCACACCGGGGGCTGCGATTTCCACCGCGCTGTTCTGCTGGGAGAAATCCGCCACCGTGTAGCTGCTGTCAATGGCTGCCACTGACATCACGTCAGGGTACGAGGCCGGATAGCTCATCCGTGTCGTACCATCATTACCCGCCGCGGCGATGGAAAGAATGCCCTGATTGTAGAGGTTCCGGAAAGCCCGTTCCTCGGTCTTGGACTTGAAGCTGCCCCCCAGGCTCATGCTGATGATGTCAGCGCCCGCATTCGCACAGCGGTTAGCCGCATCAACCAGGTCAGAGCTGTAGGTCCAGCCGCAATCGGAGCCGCCAAATACTTTGACGATGTAGAGGGAAACCCCGCCCGGTGACACACCGACCACACCCGTCGCGTTGTTGACCGCAGCGACCGTGCCGCCGACGTGCGTCCCGTGTCCGCAGTAATCCGTGTTCCAGTTGCTCGGATACCCACCGATGATGTTCAGTCCCGCCAGATCCTCGTGCCCAGTGTAGAGACCGGAGTCAATGATGCAGACCGTGATCCCCGCGCCCGTGGGGGCGCCGGCATCCACCACACCATCACCATCCGCATCCCAGACGTTCAGGGCCTGCACCGCGTGGATGCCCCAGGGAATTTCCTGCCCCATCGGCATCCGCACAACATCCTCTTCCACCGATACCACGTTGGGATTACGGCGAATCCCCTCCAGGGCAGCGGCCGGCAATGTCACCGCAATGGTATTGAGCTCATCGAAGTTGTAGTGGATCTCGCCGTTAGCGCCTTGGAGCGCCTGTCGCACGGCGTTACCCCGACCGGGTTGGAACTCAATCAACACGCGCTGTTGCGCGGGGTTTCCATCTGTCGTCGCCAAAGCCTGCTGCGCTACACCTGTTGGCATGACCATTGCGAAAACTATCAAAGCAAGGGTCAATAGTTGTGCAATCCGCTTCATAGCTAATCTATCCTCCTATAGGAATTTTTAATTTGGGTTTCAACAACAATTCTGGGGCGTTCGTTCATCTTTGTTCTATATTGGCCCTTGCACACCTCCTTCTTTGCCACGCTTAGCGCCTGGGCAAATAGCTCAACGATGCTCGTTTGGCAAGATGAGTAGCCCAGGCTCGATATGTTTTCGATAGCGAAGCTTATATCGTTGAAGAAAGAAGGCCCTGGGTCTTGATGCAATGTTTCAAGTTGAAGGGAACCGAGGTACATTGCACCTTGGTCAATGAAACGATCTGATACCAAAAATGCTAACGCGGGGCCAGGCCCCTTGTTAGCGAAGACAAACCAACATCTAATCTTATAATACTGCCTTTTCAGTTAAAAGTCAACTAACTTTAACAAATTTGACACTACCCGCGCCGGGGTTATCCTTTCCAACTAAAGGATTGAACAACTACCGGTGATTAGGAGCCAGCCATGACACCTACCTACGAATATCCACGGCCTGCCGTTACGGTTGATATTCTGCTCACGCGAGTGACAGAGACATATACGGAAGTCCTGCTCATTCAGCGCAAAGATCCGCCCTTTGCAGGACACTGGGCCTTGCCGGGCGGATTTGTGGACGAGTACGAGCCGCTCGAGGCGGCGGCAGCACGGGAGCTGCGCGAGGAAACGGGACTCGAAGGGCTGGTCTTAACGCAATTCGGAGCCTATGGCGATCCGGGCCGCGATCCGCGCGGTTGGACGGTCTCCATCGTCTTCTTGGGGGAAGTAGCGGGAGAAATTGTGCTACGAGCCGGCGATGACGCCGCCGCCGCGCGCTGGTGGTCGCTGGATGCACTGCCGCCCCTCGCCTTCGACCACGCCCAAATCATCGAGGACTGGGGCGCTAATGTCGCCGCTGTCGCGCCATCTCGAAGAGCAAAATCGCCGTCGCCACCGCTGCGTTGAGCGACTCGACCCCCGGCGCCATCGGAATCATCACGCGCCGCGACCCGGCGAGCGCCCGCGCCTCCGGGCCAGCGCCCTCAGCCTCCCCGCCCATAATGAGCGCCACGCGCCCGCGCCAGTCCACCGCATCGTAGAGCGTCGCGCCATCCGCCGCCGCCAACCAGACCGACGCACCGGCGACCTCGGCGCAGATCTCGTCCCAACCACAGCGGCGGATGGGTACGTGAAAATGCGCGCCCATCCCCGCCCGCACCACCTTGGGGTTGGTGGGATCAACCGCACCGGGGGGGAGCAGCACTTGCGAGACGCCAGCAGCCCAGGCCGTCCGTAGAATCGTGCCCAGATTGCCGGGGTCGCGCACCCCGTCAAGGATCAACGTCACCGCAGGCGCATCGGGGGCGGGCAACACAGGCGTCGGCATGACCACCACCACGCCCTGGGGCGTTTCCGTATCGGTCAGCGCGGCCAACACCTCCGGCGTGACTTCCCAAAGCGCGCCCTCCCCCGCCATTGCGATGCGCTCCACTAGCGCACCGCCCACGGCGGTCGCGGCAAAATCCGCCGTATAGAAGCACCACGTCAGCGGCAGCTCGGCGACGACCGCCTCGCGGACCAGGCGCACGCCCTCGGCCACCAGCAGCCCTTCACGATGACGGCGGCGGGTGCTGCGCAAGAGCGCCTGCACCCGCCGTACCTTGTCATTGCTCAGGCTCTCAATGCGCCCTACCACACCAGCGCACCTCGCCTAATTACCATCGCGCAAGTTATGGCGCTGCCGGAATGCGAATCCGTTGTCCCGCGTAAATGGCATTGGGATTAGAAATCCCGTTGTACCGCGCCACATAACGATAGTCGAAATTATACCGCAGGGCAATGCGGAAGAGATTTTCGCCCGGCTGCACCACATGGAT
>DAOTXC010000001.1:0-2777 GCA_034435555.1 Anaerolineae bacterium | reverse complement strand
GTAGGACAGGTTGCCAACCTGTCTTACGCTCAGGCTATTTTCTACGGAGGTATCTACAATGAACTACCAGACTTTGGCTGACGATCTGACGGCCTGGCTGCGTGAGTACGCGGCGCAGGCCGGTGCAGATGGCTATGTAATTGGATTGAGCGGCGGTATTGATTCCGCGGTATGCACGGCTTTGGCAGTGCGCGCCGTGGGGGTGGAGCGGGTCTTGAGCGTTCTGTTGCCCTGTCACAGCCTGCTGGAGGATGCTGAGAGCGCACTGTTAGTGGCGGACGCCTTCGGCCTGACCCCGCTCACCGTTGACCTGAGCGCATCCTTCGATACGTTGCTCGCTGCCCTGCCGGAGGGGACGGTGCTGGCGCGGGCCAATGTCAAGCCGCGCCTGCGCATGACCGTGCTCTACTACCTGGGCCAATCCCACAACTACCTGGTCTTGGGGACGGGCAACCGGCCCGAAATTATGGTCGGCTACTTCACCAAATATGGCGATGGCGGTGTGGATGTGGAGCCGTTGGGGATGCTCTACAAGCGCGAAGTCCGCGAACTAGCGCGCGTGCTAGGCGTGCCGGAGCCGATCATCACCCGCCCGCCCAGCGCCGGGCTGTGGCCCGGTCAGACCGACGAAGGCGAGATGGGCATCACCTACGACGCGCTGGACGCGATCCTCGCTGCCTGGGATGCCGGGCAGGAGCCGGACGCCCCCGCCGAGCAAATCGCCAAGGTGCAGCGGATGATCGCCGTCTCGGAGCACAAGCGCCACGCGCCGCCGGTCTTCCCTGTGGTGCGAGAATAGCGTGTGACAGATGATTAACGACGCTGACTTGCTGATTCGCTGAAGGGAGAGTTTAGACATGACCAAGCACGAATTGATCACCCTGTTGGATGCCGCCGCCCCCTTGATCGAGCTGGCGGTGGCAGAGGATATCGGCCCCGGCGATGCGACCAGCGAGGCGACACTCGCGCCCACCACCCAGTTGCAGGGGCGGATCGTGGCGAAGGCCCCTGGCGTCGTCGCGGGCCTGCCCGTAGCTGAGGCCGTCTTCAAGCGAGTAGACCCGACCATCGCGTTTATCACGCACGCAGCGGATGGGCAGGAGATCGTCGCGGGCGAGCTCGTGGCCGAAGTTAGCGGGCCGGGACCGTCGTTGCTGGCGGCGGAGCGCATCGCGCTCAACTTCCTCCAGCGCCTATCGGGCATCGCCACCGCCACCCGCGACTTCGTGGACACCGTTGCAACCACGGAGGCCATCATCCTCGACACGCGCAAGACGCTGCCCGGCTACCGCGTGCTCGACAAGTACGCCGTGCGCATGGGCGGCGGCCAGAACCACCGTATGGCGCTTTTCGATATGCTGATGGTCAAGGATAACCACATTGACGGTGCGGGCGGAATCACCCCCGCGGTGCAGCGCGCCCGTGCCGCCCATCCCGACCTGCCCATCGAGGTGGAGGTGCGCAATCTCGATGAATTGCGCGAGGCGCTCGCCCTTGAGCCGCCGCTTGACCGCATCCTGCTCGACAACATGGATTTGGCGACGCTGCGGCAGGCCGTGGCCCTTAGCGCCGGGCGCGTGCCGCTTGAGGCTTCGGGCAACGTGACGCTCGACACCGTGGCCGACATCGCCGCGATGGGCGTGGACTACATCTCCACCGGCGCAATCACGCACTCCGTCCAGGCGCTCGATCTGAGCATGAAGATTGCCCCCGCTGGCGCGACCGCCGCCGACCAGAGCGCCGCCCGCATCCGCGAGATCAAGGAGGCGTTGGGCGATCGCCTGGTCATCCTGGGGCATCACTACCAGCGCGATGATGTGATCCGCTTCGCCGACTTCCGAGGTGACTCGCTCAAACTCTCCCGCGACGCGGCTTCCACCGACGCCGACTTCATCGTCTTCTGCGGCGTGCATTTCATGGCCGAAGTCGCCGCGATTCTGGCGAAGCCGGGGCAGCGCGTGCTCATCCCCGATTTGGGCGCGGGCTGCTATCTGGCGGAGACCGCCGGGCGGCCTGCGGTGCAGGCGGCGTGGGACGCGCTCGACGCTGCGCTCGACGGCAAGGCCGACGAGGAGATCACGCCCATTACCTACGTCAACTCCGATGCGGCGCTCAAAGCCTTCTGCGGTAAGCATGGTGGCACGGTCTGCACCTCCAGCAACGCGGCCAAAGTGCTTCGGTGGGCCTTTGCGCAGCGCCCGCGCGTCTTCTTCTTCCCCGATCAACATCTGGGGCGCAATACCGCGCTGCAGATGGGCCTCCCTGCTGAGGAGATGCTGCTGTGGGATTTCCGCCAGCCGCCCACCGCCGAGGCCATCCGCGCGGCGAAGGTGGTGCTGTGGCCCGGCGCGTGCAACGTCCACCAGCGCTTCCGCCCGGAGGATGTGCATGCCGTGCGCGCGGAACATCCCGATGTGCGTGTCATCGTCCATCCCGAATGCCCCCAGGCCGTGGTGGCCCTGGCCGACGATGCCGGCTCGACCTCTCACATCATCCAGCAGATCGAGGCCGCGCCGGCGGGCACAATCTGGGCCGTGGGCACCGAGTCCCGTCTGGTGCAGCGCCTGCAGGCCGAGCACCCGGAGCAGACGATTCTCTCGCTCGCCAGCCGCCCGCCCTACTGTCCCACCATGAGCCTGATCACCCAGCGCAAGCTGCTGGCGACGTTGGAGGCGCTGCTCCAGGGCGACTTCAGCAATGAGGTGACTGTGCCAGCGGAGGCCGCAGAGTGGGCGAAGGTCGCGTTGGAGAGGATGTTGAGTATTGCGTAATCCGTA